>CAZNTR010000220.1:0-6003 GCA_964575925.1 uncultured Chitinophagales bacterium | reverse complement strand
ACTCCCGACCCAAGTCGAAACCGCGTTCGGCCGGCGAAAAGCAGCATCCCCCCGGTGCAAGGCCGTTTTGCTAGAATCCTCCCGGCGGCGGATTGCCGCCGAGAGGATTCCAATTGCCGGAAGCGACGCTGGTCGAAAACCTGAAGAACGGCGACAAGAAGGCGATCTCCAGGATCGTCGAGCAGCACACCGCCGTGCTTCTACGCGGCGCCTTGGGGCAAGGCTGGTCCCCGAACGACGCGGAGGACTTGGTCCAGGAGACCTTCGTGACCTTGCTCAAGGCGGTCCAGCGTTTCGAAGGCCGCTCCACTGTGCGCACCTTCCTGTTCGGAATTCTCTACCGGAAGGCCAAGGAGCGCGGACGCAAGAAAGCCCGCGAACAGGCCACCGACCCGATCGACGCCGTGTTCGAGCGTCGTTTCGGATTTATGGGGCAATGGTCCGCGCCGCCCAAGGGTCCCGACGAGGAGACCCTGGGCCGTGAGACGGCCGTGCTTATCGGCGACTGCATGGAGGCTCTGGTCCCGGCCCAAAGAGCCGCTTTCCACTTGAAGGAGGTCGACCGGCAGGACAACGCCGCGATCTGTAACATCCTCGATGTCACGGCCACTCACCTGCGAGTCCTTCTCTTCCGGGCCCGGAACAATCTCCGCGAATGCCTTGAGCGGAAGTGGGAGGCGCGGGAGTGATTCTTACCAATTGCAAAGAAATGGCCGCGCGCGGGACACGCGGGGAGTTCGACGACGCCTCGTGGTTTACCCGCCTCTTAGTGCGGGCGCACCTGCTCATGTGCCGCCATTGCCGCCGCTTCAAAGCCCAGATGGAGCTAATCTCCGCCGAGGCGCGCCAGCGCGCCGACGACCTGCTCGAGCCTGCCCGGCTCGCCGACTTCAAACGGAAGTTGGTCCGACGCCTCGGGAGGTGATCCCCCGCCTCGTAACGCCGAGGTTCCCGTTGGGCGGCGCCTCCTACGGCGAGACGGGGCTGTAACTTTCGTTCCCCTGGAGACACTTACTTCATGACCTCGTTTCTTGATTCGGACGATTGCGCCAGGGTGCTCAAGGCGATGGCCGACCCGACGCGTTTGCGCATCCTGCGCGCGCTGGCCTCGCGCCCGCGTAGCGTCGGCGAGGTCGTTCGGGCCCTGGGAATCGATCAGCCCAAGGCGTCCCACCATCTGGCCGTTCTTCGCCAAGCCGGGCTGGTGCTCGATGCCCGGGACGGGCGGCGGGTGAGCTACCGGCTGCACCCGGCCGTCTCCCGTCAGCTCCGCGCGGGCGATGGGCTAATTGAACTGGGCTGCTGTTCGGTGGAACTGCGTTCGGAAGACGCTCCGCCGGAGTGATTTTTTTTGACTCGACATATGGAGGTATTCGCATGCATCGCCGCCTGAAGTCTCCAGGAAACCGCATCTTCGCCGTCGTTGTTGCCGTTTTATCCGCCGCAGGCCCATCGGCGGCCGCCCCCGAGACTCTGCGCATCTCGGGCTCGACCACGCTCACCCCGATCGCGGCCAAGGCGGCGGAGCGCTTCCGCGAGCGTCATCGGGGCGTGCGCGTGTTCGTCTCGCCGACCGGCTCGGGTGCGGGCATCGCGGCCATGGCCTCGGGAACGGCCGACATCGGCATGGCCTCGCGCGAGATCGATCCCGATGAGCGCAAGCGCTTTCCAAAGGCGGACTTCGTCGTGACGCCCGCGGCCCGCGACGCCGTGGTGCCGGTGGTCTCGGCCGCCGTCTATGAGGCCGGCGTCACCGCGCTCTCGTTGGCCGACCTGCGCCGCATCTACTCGGGCGAGGCGGCCAACTGGAAGGCGTTCGGGGGACCGGACGCCGAGATCCTCGTCATCGACAAGGAAGCCTCGCGCGGCACGCGCCATGTTTTCATGGGCGCGGTATTCGGCGATGAAAAGGCGAAGGCGCCGGGCGCGAGGCTCGTCACCGGCTCCAACAACGAGGAGCAGGCCGCCGTCTCCCAGTCGGACGCCGCGATCGGCATGCTGTCCAACGCCTGGATGAACGAGCGGGTCCGCGGACTGGCGATCAAGACCGCGGACGGGGCCGTCGCGCCGACGCTTGAGAACGTCCTCAGCGGCCGCTTCCCTATCTCGCGCAACCTCAATTTCGTCACCGACGGCCCGCCGCGCGGTTTGGCCAAGCGGTTCATCGACTTCGTGCTGAGCCCTGAGGGGCAATCCATCGTGGAGGAACTCGGGTATGTTGCAGTGGCTGAGACCGGCCGAGATCAGAGCGGAAAAGGCCGCTAAGTCGCTGCTGCTGGCGGCCGGCGCGCTGGGGCTTGCCGCGGCGGCGGCGGTCGTCTTCTTCATCGGAGTTGAAAGCTGGCCGGCTTGGCGCGAGCAGGGAGCGGGGCTCATTCTCGGCGGCGAGTGGAGCGTCGGCGAGGGCCGCTTCGGCGCGCTGCCCATGCTCGCGGGAAGCGCCGTCGTGACCGCCGTCGCTTTCGCGGCGGCGCTTCCCATCGGGCTTTCCGCGGCGATTCTGACCGCCGAGTTTCTACCCGCACGCTCGCGGCCTCTCGCGCGCTTTTTGCTCGAGGCGCTCGCCGGCGTGCCGTCGGTGGTCTACGGTCTTATGGGAATCGCGGTGCTCGTTCCTTGGCTTCAGCGGGGCCTCGGCCTGTTGACCGGGAGGACCTTGCTGACCGGCGGGCTGGTGCTCGGCGTAATGATCCTGCCGACCTTGGCGGCCGTTGCCGAGGACGCGTTGCGCGCCGTCGCGCGCGAGAAGCGCGAGGCCGGCTGGGCGCTGGGGCTCAACCGCATCGAGACGCTGCTTCATTGCGTCCTTCCCGAAGCGCGCGCCGGCATCGCGGCGGCCGGCCTGCTTTCCTTGGGGCGCGCGCTCGGCGAGACGATCGCCGTCATGCTGCTCGTGGGCTCGCTCGACCGCCTCCCCAACCCGTGGTACGACTGGCTCGTCCCGGGGCAGACGCTGACCTCGAAGCTAGGCCGCGAGGCCGTCGAGGCCGCCGTCGGCTCGCCGCAGTATCACGCCCTGGCGGCATTGGCGCTGATCCTGCTCGTCGTCGTCGCCGGCCTGACCCTCCTCGGACAGCGCCTGAGCCGCGTCGAAGGCGCCGCGCGATGAGGCGGCTGCGCGAATCCGCCGCTCTCGCCGTCCTGCTGGCGTTCGCCGCGCCGGCCTTCCTGCTGCCCCCGCTGTTGCTGGGTTGGATCACCTTGCGTGGCGCGGCCGCGGTCGACTGGGACTTTCTAAGTAGGGCTTCGGCGGACTTCGGCGCCGAAGGCGGCGTCTACTATCAGATCCTCGGTACGGGAGTCCTGATCGCGGGCGCTGCCCTGGCCGCGGGGCCCTTGGCGTGGGCGCTGGCGATCCTGCGCCGCGTCTACCTGAGCCGCGCGAACATCCGGAGGCTCGACCTGGCGCTCTATGTGCTCAACGGCGTGCCCTCGATCGTCTTCGGCCTCTTCGGCTACCTGTGCTTCGTGCACGCGCTCGGACTCGGGGTCTCGTGGCCGACCGGCTCTTTGATTCTGGGTCTGATGATCCTGCCCACCGCCGCCGTGGCCGCGGCCGAAGGACTCGACGCCGTGCCTCGCGAGAGAATCGAGGCGGCCGAGGCGCTCGGCCTGCTTCCCTGGCAGGTGATCCGTTCGGTGCACGGTCCCGCTGGCCTACCGGCGCTGGCGACGGGGCTGGCGTTGGGACTGGCCCGCGCCGCCGGCGAGACGGCGCCGATCTTCTTCACCGCCGCGGTGTTCTCGGGCGTGGACTTTCCCCGGTCGTGGCGCGACCCGGTGGTGGCCCTACCGACCCACATCTTCACTTTGGCGCAGGAAGCGGCCGATCCCGCGGCCCTGGCCAACGCGTGGGGCGCGGCCTTGGTTTTGGTCGCCCTGATTGGAAGCTTTAGCGCCCTGTCGTGGCTGTTGCGCGCGCGGGCGCGGGGAGCAATACATGCCTGATGCCATTCTCGAATTCGAAGGATTCTCGGCTGCTTGGCGCGGGCGCAAGGTGGTCGGGGATGTCCATTGGACGGTTCCTCGACGCTCGCTTTGCGCGCTGGTCGGCCCTTCGGGCGTCGGTAAGTCCACTCTACTGCGCGCAGCGGCGCGGCTCAATGACGGTCTGCCGGGTTGGCGCACGGAGGGACAGTTGCGCGTCGCCGGCGTCCCATGCGCGGACTTCGCTCCCGCCGAATTGCGGCGGCGCGTCGGCTACCTGTCGCAGAAACCGGTGGTTTTTCCGCGTTCGATTCTCGACAACGCGGTATTCGGGCTGCGTTATACGGGACGCGCGGCGGGAGCGCGGCTGGCGGATTCCGGCGAACGGGCGCTTAAGTCGGCGCGGCTTTGGGACGAGGTCAAGGATCGCCTCGGTGAAAGCGCGTTGGGGTTGTCGGTCGGGCAGCAGCAGCGGCTATGCCTGGCACGGGCCCTTGCCGTCGAGCCGGAGGCGCTGCTGCTGGACGAACCCACCGCCTCGCTCGATGCCGTCTCGCAGAGCGCCGTCGAGGAGACGCTTCGCGAACTCAAGACGCGCCTAGCCATTATTTTGGTTACCCACAGCGTCGGTCAAGCGCGCCGCTTGGCCGATTCGATCGCCTATCTGCATCCGGACGAAGGTACGGGAAGACTCGTGGAAACCGGTCCGGCGGCACAAGTTCTGGATCGGCCCGCCGATTTGAGGCTGTGCGGCTTTCTCGCCGCAGCCGGAGAGCCGTCGGACAACGGAAGGAACCCTATGGAGAGGAGAATAAAATGAGAATCATCATCATCGCGGTCGTATTCTGCCTGCTGGTCGCGCCCGCCGAGGCCCAATTATTGAAGCTTCGCCGGACCGATCTCGGGAACGGGCAGGCAAACCTTATTGAGAGCCTGAGTCTCAAGGGAGACCTGCGTCTTCGTCATGAGAGCATCGCACGCCGATCGGCCGGCAGGTCGCGTTCAATCAAGGCAACCGCCGCGACGGGGCTGGAGCTCTGCTCCGCGAGTTCGATGTATTGGAATTGACGGGGCAGTATTCGCTGTGGCTTTCTCGGATTCCGCTGCGCGTACAAGGCACCTGGATCAAGAATACGGCGGGGAAGGGGAATTTCGCCGTCGGGCCGGGCGGCGCCCAGGATTCCGGCTTTCAGACCGGAGCGATTCTCGGTGAAGTCAAGGACCGCAGGAGTTGGGAGCTTGCGTACTTCTACAAACGGGTCGAGACCGACGCCACGGTCGCCGACGTCGCCGACTCGGATTTCGGTCTGGGCGGGACGAATCGCCGCGGCCACATCGTCTGGGCCGCCTACTCACCGCGGGACTGGATGCAGTTGAAAGCCAAGTTTTTCCACACCCGCGTGATCGAGGAGGGTCTGGCACCGGGCCCCGAGGATGTCAACCGGTTGCAGATGGATTTCTCGATCTTGTTTTAAGCCGCGGTCTTCTGTAACGACCGAAGGGTATTCGAGCACTCACTGCGGACAATGGATATCCAGCCGTGGATCGTTGCCTGGGGCCACCCCGCCGTCTTCGCGCTCGTGCTCGCCGAGTTCCTCGGCCTACCCGTTCCGAGCGCCTTGGCGGTCGCGGCCGCCGCCGCGCTTCCCGGCGCTCCCTTCTCTTCGGCCGGCCTCGTCGCCACAGCCTGCGCGGCGGCGCTCATCGGCGACAGCGTGTGGTATCTCGTCGGCAGGGCGCGCGGCGAGGGACTTCTCGAACTCTATTGCCGCGCGACGCTGGGCAGCGCGGCCTGCCCGCGGCGCACGCGAGACTCCTTCGCGCGCTTTGGAGCGCCGAGTCTCGTCGCCGCGAAGTTCGTCCCGGGTCTTTCGACTTTCGCGGCGCCGATGGCAGGGCTACTGCGCGTTCCTTATCCGGTATTCCTCGCATGGGACGCCTTGGGCTCGGCGCTATGGGCGGGGACCTTCGTCCTCGCCGGGCGAAGCGTCGGGACCCTCGTTCTGCAGCGATGGGGGGACACGGCGCGCCCTTGGGGCGGCCGCGCTGTAGGCGGTCTCGCCGCTGCGGCGGCGC
>CAZNTR010000219.1:0-6028 GCA_964575925.1 uncultured Chitinophagales bacterium | reverse complement strand
AAACCTTTATCTATTGTAGAAACAAGATGCTTTAGAGGTCTAATCGGGTTTAGCCAGGTTTATGATCGGGAACAGAGTTCATTTTGAATGCATAAAAGTTTTAAATCTTTTGCTTTGAAATGAACTAATTGAAAAAAACAGGAAATAGATAAAGCTCTATGGATGCTGCACTAAAAACGAAATGGCTTGAAACCAAATGGATAGACTTAATCTTAGTTCTGATAAAAGGTTTTCTAAGTTTTGTTTTACTTTATGCAGGTCTAGCAAAGCTTTGGAGTCCAGAAAGTACAGAAGCGTATGTGTATGTATTGGATTGGCTTCCAATTTCTATCACCTTGTTTGTGTTGGAGATACTTCCTTGGGTTGAAATCGTAGTAGCAATAGCTGTTTGGTTAAAACCTATTGAAAGACCTGCATTGTGGGTCATTAACGGATTGTTTCTCCATTTTTTCGGTTAGCCTTATATGGAAACTTTATGGGCTGGACTTACTAGAGTATTAAACTGTTATGTTTAAACTGCATAAATTATATAAAATCAATTTTTGAATAAATAAAAGACTATGATTAAACTTATGTTAATGATACTAACTTTAAATTGGTTAGGAAGTCAGAATTCATTCTCTAAAATAACGTTTTTTGATAATTCTCAAATCGTTTCAATAGATCAAGAAGAAGAAAGTGAATGTGGTGGCTCTCCATCAGAGACATGTGCATGGATTTTATATCCAAATGGAATGATAATAAAAGTTTCTGGCATGTTTGAAGTTGTAGCTCCTCGTTAGTAGTTGCAGCTGCAAGAATTCAACCACTATAAAAAAATAAATGGGATAGATTATAACTATCCCATTTAAATCATTTTAAAAAATATGAGACAATACTTGCTTTTTTTAATTGTAATACTTTTTTCTAATAATAGTTATGCTCAATTGAATATTGGGAAAATTATTCAATTTCCAAATGAACGTAATTACACAACACTTCATGGAAATGACAGCCTTATTTTGTTATATGATTGGACAAGTACAATTTTTCAGGTAGTCAATTTGAAAAATAATGAAATATTTGAGTACGAATTTAAACACGGAAAGGGTCCTTTAGAAATACAAGAAGTAAACGATTCAAAAATAGTGGAAAATTACATTGTAATCCAAGATTCAAAACAAGCTAAACTTGTATTAATAAATTTATTGAACAATAGTTTATCATTTGAAATAGCAACGGTATTTCCTTATGACAAAATAGCATATAACTCTTTCGAAAATTCAATTTATATGTTTAGTACTCATAACAAAAAAATGGGTACACTTAATTTGTCAACTCTAAAAATAGATAATAAAAATATAGATTTACCAAATGAATATTTAATTTATCATGAAAATTATAATTTTGACGCTACAGACGGATATCCTTTTATTATGGGTAATAAAATATATTCTCATATTTTTAAGTACCCAAAAATAATAGAGTTGCAAACATTCAAAAAAACTGAATTTAAATATGCTAAAAAAGAGGTTAACATAAAAAATGTTGACATAAGAAAAGGTATTAATGCAAGTATAATTCGTTCAAATGTTGTTGAATTTAAAGCATCTGACTATAGTGTATTTAAAGATACTTATATAATAATCGTAGCAAAGGGTGAGTATGATAAAGAAGTATTTAGTAATAATGGTGTATACATAATTAATATAAAAAATAGTTTAGTTAACTATTTGGAGATGCCTAGTCAAATAAAAGGTGTTCATTGTACTACAGAAAATCTATATTATTTAACAATTGAAAATTCATTAGAATATATTTCTTTTAAAGAATTGAATATGAATTAATTGCTACTTCTTTTACATGACGAACATATGGCAAAGTGTTCCAGAAAAACTTATTATTGTAAAAGTCTTATTTCGGTTTCGGTGGAATCCACTTAAATTTAATCGATTTAAATGGCTGGGTTAATAAATAAACTAATTTAAACCAATTTGCACACTCGTCTCTTAGTCGTCATACTTGCTTTACTTAGTTTGGGTATTATTTCCTTGCTCAAACTTCCGCTCAATTTGCTTCCTGCAATTGAACAGCCATCTTTGTTGGTACGAACTGAGTGGCCGGGAGCAAGTACGCAAGATTCGAAGTGAAACGAAGAACCGCGAAGCGAAATGGAACGAGCGATATCGGAACCTATGGAGCTTAGTTCACATACGTTATTTCGTTATGCTGGGCACCGACCCAGCATCTCAGCCTAAGAACCAAACTATAAAAAAAGTGCTTGTTACGTAATAAGATATTGGATCGAGATCCTGTTCCGTGAGCATACGGTACGGGATGACCATTATTTTTTCGAAAACCAGTGCAGTTAGTTGAGAAACGAAGTCCGAAAGTTGAGTAAGTAAATGAAAGCTATTGGCAAATAAGATCTAAAAATAGCTTTTAGCTTGTTTGACAAATTGCTTTACTGAAATGAGGAAAAAATTAGATTGCAATTTTTAGGAATACTTTAATATTGAGTTATTTAGCAGTAAAGTATAACGTTATGAATTATTTAAAAAAAAATTAGGAAATTAAAAAAAAACGTTAGGCGAGAATATTTTGTATTCTTTTAAACAATAAATATATGTAAAAAATTGTATAGTGCTGTTTTGCCACGATTTATGCAGAAATGTTAAATGTGCATAATAATACATGCAGTCTCGCTAGGCAAACCTTAAAAGAATTAAAATACCTTCAGTAAATTATGATACTTATAAGTAATTAAATAATAATTATATAGATTATACAAATGTGCAATAAAGAATATTCAAAAATACATGTTAAACTATATTTAAGAATCTACTCAAATAGCTAAAAATATTTATTTGATTGATTTATGTCATTTGTGAGAAATAATAGAAGTATATCCTGTTGCTCGAATTGAAGGTTAATTGTAAAAAAATGTTAAATATGAAAATATTTGTGGGGGGGGGTATTGTATTAAAAAGAATTAATGTTTAAACTTTCCCTGTCGTTGTTTAATGATGTATGGTTATAAACGTACAAATTAGGAAACGGGTTCGTTAAGGTAATTTAGGAAGACGTTCTTCATTTACTTTAGGTTCATGTTACTCTTGTCTATGATTATTTCTGATATTAGGATTTATTCTTAACCTTTATTTATTGTAGTTACAAGATGCTTTAAAAGTCTAATGCTTGTTATCTTTATTTTCAATAAAGTGAGCTGTATCAGCAATAGATTGCAATTATTTTGGAAAATTTTCAAAATGAATTAATTATATATTTTTAATAGTAAATTTATGTTATCAAATAAATTATTAAGACGTATTTACTTCATTTGTACGTTTATAATAGTATTTAATTATACTAATAGTAATCAAAAAGTCGAAGCTAAAGTGCTTGGAAATGGCTATAACAGTTGTGGTCCTGACAATAGTCAATTATGCTTTGTAGTTGAGTTTGGTGAAGGATGGTATTTCTATGGTTATGGAAAAGAGTAGAAAAGTAATAATTGTATAGTTATTATAAAATAAAACAAAAATAACAAGTTACTTAAACGTTTCTTGTTATTTTTATTAAAATCTTGTTAAATAATCGATTATGTATAAGAAAATAAATCTCACTTTATTAATGTATTATTTATTCTTTTCTGAAAGTGTTAATTGTCAGATTATTAATTTTAAATTAATTTCTAATTTTCATTATAAGGATAATATTAATTATAAACAATCGCATCCAATTATGAGTAATATATCTAATAATACTTATAATTTTATTTTATGGGATAATCTTACTAGAAGTTATATTTATCAAAAAAACAATAAAATTGAATTTATTAGATTTCAAAATGGACGAGGAAGTGAAGAACTTCAAGTAAATGATTTTTTTATTTGTAAAAAAAATCATCTTTTAATATACGATCCCTCAATATCTAAACTTTTAATTTATAATGTAAATACAGCAAAATCAATAGAGTTTGAAATAGAGGGTTCATATAATAGAATATTATCATTAAATACATTAAATGAAAGTTCAACTATTTCATTTTATATTTATTCAACAATGTCAGGAGAGTATTTATATTATAATTATTCAACTGAACTACATAAATTAAATCTCCTTGATGTTGGAAAAGAATCAGAAACGATAATAAAAGAGGTAAGTAGTAATCCATTTAGTATGGTAAATAATATATTAGTGCTGAATAAAGATACTCTTGTTTTTGTAAACTATTATGAACCAATATACTTTTTATATGATATTAATAATCAAAAATTAGAAAAAAAATATATATATAAATACACAAAAAATAAATTAAAAAAAGATGGATTAATTACTTATAGTCCAGAGGCAATATTTAAATCTGCAACATTGGATGATAAATATTTATATTGCATATATTACAATAACAAATACAATAACAAAGGAGAAGAAACTATCGTTCGAATTAACTTTAAAAGCAATAAGGTTAATGAAATAAAATATATTGACATAATTGAAGCGTTTATTAATGGTAGTAATGAATATCCAACATTTATTACTAAAAATAAAAGTATAATTAAAATTATTAAGTCAGTTGACTGATAAAATGAAAAAAAATAAATAAAATGTAAAATAAACTATATAAAAATTATTATAATAATAAAAAATATTAATCAATATCAACTTTTTGAAGAGTAGCAATTTTAATTTATATATACACAATAAAATAGTTGTCTTATAAGTAGTTAAAGGTTTTCTTTATCTAGTAAGCATCTATTTACTCAGCTGGTTTCTCAAAATATTTATCGGTTTTTATCATATTCCATCGGTTTCTATGGTTCCTACTTTGGAAGTAGGTGATTGGGTATTTGCTGTGAAATTCCCTTATGTAGTACGTAGTCCTGAGTATTATCCCTTAAATAAAAACGGATTTCCTTACTACAATTCTGGATTTTTACTAAAACCTAAACAAGATGACATTCTCTTATTCACCAATCCCATCTCGCATCATCTGCATCCAAGCACGCGAATGAGTTTTGTTAAACGATGCATCGGTCTTCCTGGTGATACCCTTTATATTCTTCCAAGTGGTGAAGTATTCACAAAAATGGGTATCTATACACCTGAGCCTATTTCTTTTCAAGGCTATTCAAAAGTAGTTTCCCTATTGCTTTTTTCAAACCAAGATAGTTTGTGGCTGACTTTTACTAATATGGAGGAATGGAAAAAAGGAGATGATCGTCTAAAACAATGGCGAAGTGTAAAAGCAAGAGCTAAATTTCTAAATTATTGGCCTAAAAATGTGGAAAAAATTATTATTCCACAAAAAGAATATCCCATAACATTAAACCAACAAAACAAAAGTGATTGGAAAGAACTCATTCGTCGTGATAGAAACTATTATGAGTCCAAAGAAAAAAGTGAACATGCTCTCGATTCAATAATGACCGCCGGAAACTACAGGTTTACACAAGATTTTTACTTTTTCATAGGAGATAATATGAATCTTGCATCAGACAGTAGAAAATGGCAAAGTGTTCCAGAAGAACTTATTATTGGAAAAGTCTTATTTCGGTTTAGGTGGAATCCACTTAAATTAAATCGATTTAAATGGCTGGGTTAAAAATTAAAAAAAATAAACCAATTTGCACACTCGTCTCTTAGTCGTCATACTTGCTTTACTTAGTTTGGGCATTATTTCTTTGCTCAAACTTCCGCTCAATTTGCTTCCTGCAATTGAACAGCCATCTTTATTGGTGCGAACGGAGTGGCCTGGAGCGAGTGCGCAAGAAGTAGAACGAGCGATATCTGAACCTATGGAAGCTCTTTTGGCTACCGTTCCGGGTTTGGCTTCCATTCATTCGTTTACTCGTCAGGAATTAGCTTTAATTGAGATTCAATTGTCTTGGGATGCTGATATTTGGCGAATATTATAGTAATTATATGAAAGCTATATGCAAATTAGATCTAAAAATAGCTTTTAACTTGTTTGACAAATTGCTTTCCTGAAATGAGGAAATCATTAGATTGCCCTTTTTAGAATCCTTTACTATTGAGTTATTTA
>CAZNTR010000218.1:0-6088 GCA_964575925.1 uncultured Chitinophagales bacterium | reverse complement strand
TTATATCCAATATTATCAATTACTTATATTGTTTTTAAGCAACGACTAAATAGTAAATTGATTTTCATGATATTTAATCTTTAAGGTTTGATTGATCGTATTCAATAACCGCACAACTTACGTTATATGCGCGCTTTTTAACCATTTTATTGCGCATAAACGGCCATTATAGGAATATATGTGCAATATGCGATGCGTTTTTATTTTCTGCATAATAGCATAGTGTTTCATATTTATCAAATTCATTTTGCTCGTTGTTAGTTTCTTTTTGTGTTCAACGTTCCCCATCCAAGTCCTGCATCAGCTATCAAAACAAACAGCGCAGCCATAGGTTTTCAAGCAGAACTATCTAGGTTTGTTATCCTTTTTGGACAACAGCCTCGTTATTTACATTATTAGTTATTAGTACTTTTTAAATTACATTTCTCTTATCTCCTCAGATTACTATTCAAAAAAAAGCCGGCTTAAAACCGGCTTTCATTAAATCAAAATAAGATTAAAAAGTAACTGTAAGTGTGAGCGTTTGCTCACCTCGTTTAATTACAACTTGTGTTTTATCACCTTTTTTGAACATATTCAAAGCTTCCATGTAATCATAAATGTCTTTTAGTTTTTTACCGCCCAGTTCAATTAAAATGTCACCATCTTTAAGACCAGCATTTGCACCAGGTCTACCTTCACCTGCACCTGTAATTCTCATTCCTTCACTACGATAACCGTAATCAGGTAACACACCTAAGGTTGTTCCTGACATGCGCATATTTTTGCGTTGGGTTTCGGGTGCTTTTGTGTAGTAGAACTCTTCTGAATTTGTTTTGTCAACGGCTTTTACAACTCTTACAACGTGATCTAAGAGCATTTTTTCACCAAAAGCATTAATGTACTCAACATCGTCGGAAGGTCTGTGATAATCACTATGTGTATCTGTGAAGTAGTGTAAGACAGGAATTTCTTTGTTGTAGAAACTTGTATGATCACTCGCTCCTGTTCCGTCCGGAACGTATTTAATATCGAGGCTATCTTTGTTTTCTTTAACTAGTAAAGAATCCCAACTATTAGAAGTTCCTGTTCCAAAAATCAACATGCTACGATTATTCATGCGGCCAACCATATCCATATTAATCATTGCTCGAATATTTTCAAGCGGATAGGTTGAATTATTTGCATAAAAATCAGAGCCTAATAAACCCATTTCTTCACCAGAAAAAGTAATAAATACCAAATCATGATCAATTGGGTGATGAGAAAAATAATGTGCTAACTCGATTACACCTGCAGTTCCAGAAGCATTGTCATCAGCGCCATTGTGAATTTGAGGTTCTTTTGAAGTTGCCAAAGATCCACTTCCACCCATTCCTAAATGATCGTAATGAGCGCCAATTACAATTGCTTTATTAGTTCGTCCTTTACCTTTTACTAAACCCACAACATTTTTAGCAATAACAATATTCTCGTGTACATCAACTGATATCGAAATATCTTGTTTTGATGATATTAAGTTTGGTTTCTTTGTAGTGTTTAATTTTTTCTGATAATCTTCAAAACTTAGGTTCAAAGCTTCTTTAATTATTTGTGAAGCGATTTTTGAAGAAACTTGCACTACAGGAACATCAACTCTTGCTTTACCTCTTTTATAGGATAAATTCAATTTACTTGATTCATAAAGTGGGCCATCGGTTATAATAATCCCTGCAACTCCTGCATCAATTAATTTGGATACTTTTTTATCTAAATCCCAATAGCTTCCAAATTCAGAATGTGGATTATTCTCACCATCAGGGCCAAGACGCATGATTAAAGCGATTTTACCTTTTACCTGAGCAGTGCTTTCTACAAATTTAAAATCTGGAGCTGTAATTCCATAACCAGCAAGCACTAAATTGCTAGTAATTTTTCCTGAGGCAGAACCGCCCCAAGCCAAAATGGAATCCTTTTTTGAAGAAAAGCCCGTTTTTCCCAATAAAACTAAACTTCCGTTTTCGCCTTCGGCCATTCCTTTTACAACATCAAATTGTTGAGTAAAACGATTTGCATCACCAAGTGGCGCTAATTCTGCTTCTTTAAAGCGCTCAATGATATAGTTAGCTGCTAAAACTTCTTCAATTGACCCAGTATCGCGACCTTTTAGGGAATCAGAAGAGAGGTATGCAATGTGTGCTTTAATTTCATCAACTAAAATATCTGAGGAATAGGTAGAAGATGAATTTGTACAAGATGAGAAAAGACCTATCGTAAATATCACAACTAATAGGTAATATGAGGATAATCGAAATTGGGATAACATATCAACAAAAAAAATTATTTAATAATTTTACTAAGATAACTATTTAACCAGTTAGTTTTATTTATGATATCATAATTGACTAAAATATTATCATTTCATGCTACTGTTTTAGTATAGGAAATTGCGATTGTGAAATTTCTCAAATTGAACTATAAAACTGAGTTCGGGTTAAGGATTAGTAGAATAATTTTAATCAAAACCCAGAATAAACAATGTAGAATGTTATTTGGCTCTGTATTGCAGTCTCGAATTTAAAACTTAAGAAGCACAAGCGGACACTTGTGCTAGAAATGTAAGCCCAGAATGTCGAAATTTATTTCTTATCCCTAATTCAGGTAAGAAAAAAAGAATCATTCTAGTTTTAAGTAAAATGACTCTAAGACGTTGGGTTTCCCCATTACCTGTACGAAAAATTTGCCAAGAAGAATTATTTCATTAACATCATTTTTTTGGTAGCTGTACCGCTTTCAGATTTTAATTGATAGAAATACATTCCACTGGAAAGAGGCGAGGCATCGAATGTTATTTCATGTTTTCCTGCTTGATAAACAGCTTGAGATAAAACTTGAATGCGTTGCCCTACCGCGTTATATATCGAAAGTTCTACGACACTCGCTTTTGGAAGACTAAACCCAATTGTGGTACTTGGATTGAACGGATTTGGGAAATTCTGTCTTAACTCAAATTGATCTGGTAGCAATGAAAGTTTATTACTTACTGATGCCGCTTTACTAATTTCAATTTTGTTCAAACTAAATAACCAGCCGTTTTTATCGGAGTCAGAATCAACATCAAAGTGAAGAATTTGTGTTCCTGCTTTCAAGGTTACATCAGTTACCGTTATTGGTTTCCAAGTTTGGAATCCTCCCGTATTTAAGACATTTATTTTGCCACTTAAATCAATAGTATTTACTGATAATTTGAAATTCCCAAACCCTGGTACGGTTGCTACATAAGGAGTGATGTCATACAGGCCATCTTCAGGAACATTGATAGTGTATTCTAGCCATTCACCAGCAACCATCCAATAAACATTGTAAGTTTGGTCGCTAGCAAATTCGAGGTCAACACCTTCATTTAAACGAAATAATTGACCGATATTATTAGCATCTACATCATGAAATGCGACACCTTCGCCACCGAGATCATACTTTTCGGCTTCAATTGTACCAGGAATGGCAACAGGCGTTCCTGAATAAGGTGTTCCATTACTTAAAACCGTAATTGAAACACTGTCTGAAGTTGATAAAGCTTTTTCATTTGTTACCGTTAATTTAATAGTACAAACTCCAGCTTCAGTGAATGTATATGCCGTATCGGCAGTAAATCCACTATCACCTGTTCCAAAATCCCATTTAAATGAAATTGGTGAGTCGTATTTATCGAAACTTTTACTTGCAGTTAGGTTAACCGTTAAGGGTAATTTCCCACGAATAACATCTGCTGTCAAAATAACTATGGGCGATTCGTCATTTACTTGTGATGTACTTTCAGATTTCATTTTTCTAGCAGGAATACTCAATTCATATCCATCAGAAAATTTAGCTACTAATTCTTCCGAATTTGGATTATACACAACGTAGGTTAGGGCATCATTGGCGTCGCGGAAAACTGAATACGTTGGTATGGTAGCAGTTATTGTTGTATCTAGATGGCCTAATTTTTTAAGATTTCCCAACCAATGCAAAGTATGCGCGCGCGATTCTCCATCGAAAGGAGTATAGTTTACATCGGCATAATACAAGGATAATGCTTGGTTTGGGTCGCTAAGTGCTAGGTATTCCCAAAAAATATCTTTCCATAAAGTTGGTTGCCCATTAACTTCTTTCACGACTTCGGCATAATTAGCTTTAACGTATTCTGGATGGCGACCTAGATATAAAGAACCACTTGTAACTGGAAGTAAATTAATACCATGAATAAATTCGGGAGCATTGCCAAACCAAGTGGAGTGAACGCCTTTTCTACCCCAAACCATTCCTAGGGCTATAAAATTATAATTAGAGGGGAATACTTGATTATTTACATCAAACCAATATTGTTCAATTGCCGTAGTTTCATTGGTGTGAAGGAATATTCCCAAATCTCTCACTTCTTTTTGATGTGTATTCGCCCCCCATAGAAATACTGCGGAAGCAAAATTCATCGATTCAGAACTTGATTCCTGATTATTACCATCCGCAAAATCACCATGGCCAGCTGCCCAAGAATGACCTGCATAAGAATCGTGATTTCTTAAAAAAGGAAATTGATTATCAGTTCGGTCCCAGTTATTCGAGTCTTTAATCAATAAATTAATCATTCCTCCCCAGTTTTCAGGCTTCGCCCAATCAGGATCGTATTGGGCAACTGTTGCTGCACTATGAACGGCATAACTTGCATGAAAATGATGATCATTTATTTGGTCATCAGCTCCATATCCAGATGGATAACCGGTTAAAACATTCCATTTCTCATTGTAATAATATTGTTGTGAACCACCAGCCGTTAACCAGTCTTCGAGACGCTTTTTTAATTCAATAAGCAATTTATCTCTCTCCGCAAAAGCTCCTAATTGATCTGCAATGCTAATTACATTGGCATAACGGCTCATTAATTTCCCGTTTTCATAAGTTGGCCCAACAGGAAGTGTTTCATTCGCAACATCTACAACCATTGACTTTAAAATTTCACGATTATAATCACCTACATCAGGTAGAGAAGGAACGATACCATTAAATATAATTTCCGTACTGAATTCATTTCCTTCCATGAGTTTCATGGTGCCACGAGCTGATGTGTATGTATAATTTGTTGCTGTAGCTTTAGTATATAACCATTGATGTCTATACAAAGCAGTTAATGTTTCTTCAAGAAGATCCTCACCAGTTTCTTTTTGTTCAGTAGTATAAGTAAATGTTGTAGTTAACTTTGCTGTGGGTTCATCATAAACCCAAGACACTTCACTATTAGTAACAAAACTGTAAGCGTGTTTACGAAAAAGCTCTAACGTTTCTACTCTATTGTCGGGTAAAAGTGCTACAGATAAATAATTTTTCTCATTTAAGCTAGATATAAACGTTGATATTCCTGACCAAGTTGAGCCAATTGGTGCAAAAATCCCGTAATGTTTTCCATCGACCGTTATACCAAGAACTTCATCTTTTTGAAACCAAATTGTTGGATTTGCACTTGTTATGATATTCGCATTCCCTCCGTTAATTTCATAATAAACAAAAGGTAAACAGTGACCAAAAGTCGCTTTCATCTTTTTGGAACCATCTTCCCAAAGAGCAGTTGCTGTCCAATCACCATAATCATCCGTTGTTGTTCTGCTAGCATTCATGGATTGAACCCCAACTGTGAGTTGCTTTGAATAGGGGAATAAATAATCTGAGGCAGGAAAATCTACAGAAGTGGTATAACCCATTTCAAGTCCTTGAGCTGTAGCTTTTACATAAAGTGGATGGGGAAACAAATTACTTGAATAATTTGACCCTGAAAATGGAAAAATTAAACTACTCCAGAAATCATTTGTTTGAACAGGTTTTGAAAAGCTTGAACTAACTTTTGGATTTGCTGCTACACTTACCCCGCCAGCATGCAATTGTGTGGTGTAACTTCCTTTCCCAACACTAACTGACTGAGCGATAGAGGATTGAACATAACTGAATACTGAAAATAAGACAAAAAAACATTAATAAAATGTGCGCATAAAACAAATTAATAAAGAATAAATCAACTATTGAATAAGTAAATGTGCTAAAAATCTCAACTTTCGGACTTCGTTTCTATAAAAAAGGCAGTGGTTTTCGCAAAGAAACG
>CAZNTR010000217.1:0-6093 GCA_964575925.1 uncultured Chitinophagales bacterium | reverse complement strand
TTCACTGACTTTGGTATAAATGGCTTCAAAATCAAAGCCAAAACTTCCGTCTTTTGCTTCCATTCGTGCTTTATAAGTTCCACCAACTCTTAAGTCGTTTGAAGCGCTTGGACAGTGCCAGTCGTCTGAGGCAAAGTTCCAATGAATGATGTATTTTGGGTTAGTATAAGATTCCCAAACTAATTTTTTATCTGCTGTAATAGTTGCTTGAATCGTAATTTTTTGTTTTGACATATTGTTTTGGTTTTGTGCTTAGTTTGTAATCGCACTCTTCTAAAAGAATTAAAATTAGTGTTAATTATATCAATAATTCTGATTTTTATTGAAAACACTAGAGTAGTATAAAAACGAGTTGCTCTAAGGTTTAGTCGGGTCCATTTTTTTTGTTAATTCTATTTCTAATTCCTCAATACTAGGCAATTTAGTTTTAATATTTTCTGGAATAGCATCTCTTAGACGATATTCACTAATGCCCATTGGTTTATTTATATCGCGAAGAGCATACTCTGCTTCAATTCGGTCTTTTTTCTTACATAAAAGAATACCGATACTTTTATTATCATCATCTTTTTTAATTTGACTGTCTACAGCAGATAAATAGAAATTTAGTTTTCCAGCATATTCAGGTTTGAATTTTCCTGCTTTAAGTTCAATTACAATGTAACAACGTAATTCCAAGTGATAAAATAGTAAGTCAATAAAATAATCAGTTTCACTTATTTCAATTTTATATTGTCTACCAAGAAATGCAAAGCCTTTCCCAAGTTCAAGTAAGAACTTCGTAATATTTTTAACTAACTCATCTTCAATAGCTCTTTCTAATGCATCATTTTGCAAACCTAAGAAATCAAAATATATGGGTCTTTCAGTGCTTCAATGGCAAGTTTTGATTGTTTATCAGGAAGTGTATCTTGAAAATTTGTAATCGACCTTCCTTTGATTGTAAAAAGCTGATTTTCTATTTGAATCTCTAAAGTGTCTCTATCCCAAGCATTTTTAGAAGTTTCGTGGCAATAGAATTCTGCTTCACTAATATCCTAAATTTTGGTAATAATCAATCGGTTATGCCCCCAAGGTATTTGTGCCACATGGTGTGGCACAAATTGATATTTCTTAGAATAGAATGTGTACCATTGTTTTATGGCATATAAATTTCTCCTAGAAAAACCTTTGATATCTGGAAATTCATTTTTTAATTCAATAGCAGTCTGCTCAATGAACTTACTTCCCCAATCTGAATTTTCTTGGCGCTCTGAAATATCCTTTCCAATATCCCAATAGAGTTCAAGTAATTGAGAATTAATTGTAAGTGCAACTTTTGTTTGAGCTGCTCGAATTTTGGATTTTAGATGATTAATCCAAATGAAATAATCTGATTTATTTTTAATGTCACCCATGAAAGTACTTAAGTAAGTTTAATTTTTTTAAGATTTAGAAAAGCATTAAAACATAGTTTTAAATGAATGCGTCCAATCCACTAAAACTGAATCTCTACCTTCGCTCCATTATCATTTGAAAGCGAAATAGTTCCTCCTAATTGCTCGCTTAGCATTTTTATAATCGTTAAGCCAAAGCCGAGTTTCTGTTTTGTTATCATCTTTGGATCCATGCCTATCCCATTATCTCGGACAATCAGTTTAAATCCTGTTTCATTTTTATCGAGCGAGATAGATATTTTCTTGTTTTCTTGATCTTTGAATGCGTATTTAAAGATGTTTGTCATCAATTCATTAACAATTATTCCAACTGAAGTAGCGAATCTAGAGCTAAGTGGGAAATCAGAAATGATGGTTTCAATTTCCATTTTTTGACTTTCAGGAAATACGGTTTTTATGGATTTGACAAGCCCTTCTATGTATTCTTTCATAGAAACTTCTTGGTAATCATTGCCTAACAATAGCTTTTCATAAAGATTGCGCAGACTTTGAATACGTGATATGGCATCTTGTAAGTTCGATTTTACTTCTTCATTTGAACTCGTTTCAGCTTGAAGAACTAGTAAATTTTCAATATTAGCAATATTATTTTTTACACGATGAATTATTTCCTTAAGTAATACTTCTTTTTCAATTAGTTGTTGATGTATTTTTTCTTTTGCTTTGTTTAGCTCGGTTATATCAACAAATGTTACTACTACTTGAACTAATTTTCCTTCATTATCAAATTCAGGAAATGCACTTATCTGCCCCCAAACAAAATCATCGGTAATAGGTCTATAAATACCAACAACTTGATCCCTGATAGGCTTGTGCTTGGTGATAACTTGATTAACAGGGTATTCCTCAAGTGGCATGATACTTTTATCGCCCCGTAAAAATTTCCAGTTAGGATCTATAGCTGATTTACCCTTCATTTGATCAAGAGTTAGCCCTAATATTTCAGCAGCACGATCATTAGATAATATAATTTCAGTGTTCGGTGCATGAACAACTACTCCTGCATGTAAGTGTTGTATTAGTCTACGAAGCTTTTCTTCGCTTTCACGAAGTGCTTGTTCTGCCTTTATATTTTCAGAAATATCGGTGTGAACGCCAACAAGACCGATTATTTTATCTGATGAGTCTTTTATCGGATACGCTTTGAGCATAACATCAATAATGTTGCCCGTTTTGTCTATCATTTTGACTTCATTGCTGGAAATATTTCCAGACTTGAGCGTATCGAAAATGGTTCCTCTAAGCTGTTTGTCAGTGTAAAGGCCAGAAGATGGAAGGTTTTCGATTTCACCAAAAAGCAAATCAAAAGCTTTATTTTGATAATAATGTTTACCGTCAGGCGTAGAAATGCCGATTGCGTCGGAAGATTTTTCAACAGCGAGCGAAAATATTTTTAAGGATTCTTCAGCACGCAACTGATCTAATTTTGCATTAAAAAGCTTAAGCGCCATTTTGATTGATGCATCGAGAACAACAATCCCAGTATTTTTAACAACATAACCATAGGAAGTAATCTTTTCGGTTTTTTCTACTATCTCAGGTTCTGTATGTGATGACAAAAAAACGATAGGAATATCTTTTAGCCTTAGGATTTTTTCTGCGGTCTTTGTTCCATCTAAACCCGGCCCTAAATCGATATCCATCAATATTAAATGAATTGAAACTGAATTATTTTGAATGAAGTTGATAGCTTGCTCGCCAGTTCCGACATGATGTACAACATAGCCTCTTTTTTCTAATTCTTTTTTTTCAACAAAAGCTAAAATAAATTCATCTTCTACAAGTAAGATGTTAATATTGTCCTTTTCCATTAAATAAAATCCCAATTAGGTGTTATATAGGTGTAAACCCCAGTACTTCATATCGATGAAGTATGGAATTGTAATCGTTATTATGTTGAATAAATGCAGAAACAATAGAAATAGAAAAGAGTCTGCATAATAAATTAATGTAAGTTAAATTATTGTTTTTTTTAAGTGATACGAATATTTTTTTTCAGGAAAAATATGCTAAAGTAAACAAGCCTTTTTGATAGAATGTTCGAAAATGTATTTCAACAGGAGTCTATTTAAAAAAGTATAGAAAACATAAGCTGTGAATTTTAACTATGGTTGTTTTGCCACTTACGATTCGTGTAAAAACAAATACCTGCGCCGATATTTAAGCCTGAATCAAGCTGTTTTCCTAAAACATATCCCTCGGTTTTATATCCCAAATTCATTGTGAGCCCAAATTGATCACTAAGTTTATATTGACCATTGAATTCTACTGAGATTCCTTCACCAAACAAATCTTGTTGCCAAACTTCAACTAAAAAATCAGACTTGAATTTTTTATACTGAATAATATCATTCAAGGAAATTCCCATTCCAATGTTTTTAAAAGGTCTTCCATACTTAATGTATACGCCATATTGATGATCATTCACATGAATATAATTTTGCATGTATAATTCATAACCTAAAGGTGATGCGTTAAATAAGGTTCCGTAAGTCCAACCGTTGCTGTAATCACCAATTAGAAAAATAGGTTTTCTTCTTTTTGATGTATTTCCGAATGAAGCGCCAATTTCATAATAAAAATTTGGATCAAGAAATTGAAAGAAAAGTGCAGCCAAACTAGCTTCATTGTAAAGTGATACCAATTTTGGGTTTACAGAACTATTAGGCATAAAAACCTGATTATTCGAATAATTCTTAAAAACAGGAAGAATGTAATGTATTGGATCACCAGCTGTTTCTATCCATACATTTCTATCTGCGGGATCAATTGGAACAACCAAAGACGTATAAATGGTGTACATCAATCTATTTGAAAAAGCGAACGCTAAATCCTCATTCCAAAGCCCATTTTGGCGAATGAACTGAGATTGTATAGTTCGAACATTTAGATAATTAACTTCAAAACCAGCAGTTACAAAAATCGCTTCATTAACTAAGGAAGTGTCATCAGGTAATTCTACTGTTGTTAGGGGAATAGGTGGATAAATATTATGAAAAATAAATTTGCCTCCGACTTGTTTGGCTCTAATGGTATGACCTATTTCATGAGAACCAAGCATCGTAATATACGTAGTTGTGAAGCTGAATAAACCTCTTGCAATTGCGCCACTAGTTGCGCCCATTTTCGACTCGACTAAAGAATTAAATTGGTCATTCAAAAAACGTTGAGTACTTATAAAATTTGTAGAAGAGTTGCGTAAATCGTAATTCGAAAATGCCCCAAAATTGTAGGTTCTTTGTTTTAAGGTATCTTGTCCATAGCTAGTAAGAGATAAGAAAAGTAGTGGAATTGAAAGGAGTAATGCGTTTTTAATAACGAACCGTTTCTAATAAATACACCTAAGGAATTAAATAGCGCAAGTTAATATGTCTAATTGAGTTATTCCAAAATCGAAAATCGGGAATCAAGAATTGAGTAGAAATGGGACAAATGATTCTTTTGTCCTTTACTTATTTATTAAAAAAAAGATTCAAGAAAAATTGAAAAAGGTAGTTTTTATAGCATAATCTATATTCTCAAATTATTTGTCACTTAAATAAGTCTTGTAACGTTTTTATCGCAATAAACATTTTTCCGCTGTCATGGAGTTTTATGAAATCGAATTTTTGATAAAAATATTCTGCCTCAGAATCAATCGGGTCAACAACTACTGCAAATGAACCAATCTCTTGTGAAATTTCATAACTCTTTTTTAGAGCATCAATTAGCAAAATTTTTCCAATACCTTTACCTTGATAGTTTTTGTCAATCGCTAATCTTCCTAGCAGTGTTGTTGGTATAGAAGTATATGTTTTTGGTAGTCTTTTTTGAATATTTTCTGGAAAACTACTTAATGGAATACTATTGTTAGAAAGTGTGTAATACCCCCGAATAGTGTTGGTTTCATTTTCGGAAAGCACAAAGCAAGCAGATAATTTTCTTTTGATGTCTTGTCCTGCTTGAGTTTTCAAATAGTTATTTAATAGTTCTTTACCACAGTCAAAATCGGCTCGATTATGCTTTTTGTCTAGTAGCTCTATCATTAATTATTTTGAGTTTAAAACAAATTCTTTATAATCATCAAAAGCATTTTTCAATGTATCGGAAGGTTTCTTCGGATTTAAAATCGCATCTATAAATAGTTGACTATCTCTTTCAGATGCAATGATTTGTTCATTTTCTTTGATGATTTCTTTCGCTTTTTCTTGAACTGTTAGAACAATAAAATCAGTTAAATTTCTATAGCCACCTAAAAAGGCTGCTTTCTCAAAGAGCTCTTTTTGCTCCTTAGGAAGTCTTGCATTAAATCGTGATTGTTCTTTAATTGTCGTATTCATAATAATAAATGTACGTAAATTATCTGTACAAAATTAATGATTATCGATAAAATTTTGAATTTGGTTTGGTGAGCTATTCAGAATTAAGATTATTTAAAACAGCAATTTCAAATAGGGGATTATATCAATTTAAATGTCATTCATAAGTAAGAATCAAAAAATTCAAACTTATTTCAAGTACAAAATTATCATTCCCGTAACCCCAATTCCAAAACAAAGCGGCGAAAAGTATTTTGTATCAAGTTTTGCAAAATTGGTTTTCCTAATGCGTTTGAAAAAACCGACATATTTGAAATCTCCAATAGCTCTAACTATAAAAATAATAGGAATAATCCAAA
>CAZNTR010000216.1:0-6116 GCA_964575925.1 uncultured Chitinophagales bacterium | reverse complement strand
CCCCGATAAAATAGCTAATAATCGGGAAGATACATTGTTCTTTGAAACAATTTTTCGCTTGGGAGTGCAAGTCTCCTATGGGCGGGAGTAACGTCCCGAACCATTAGTAAGCTCCAAGGGTGTGAGTCGTGAGGCTCAATCTGAAGTAAGGAGGACTACAAAGCAGGGTACTGACGAACAGGAACTGAATACGAGGCTTTTAGGTCGGGTGAGGTAGCACATCATACCGACGCCCTAAATCTATAGACCGAAGAAGTAGATTCAGCAGGGATTCTGTGAAAGCGAAGAGTCTTACCGTGGGAGATCTGTCTGGTGGAAACATTGGGCAGAAGTCAGCCGAGGTCATAGTAGGTGTGGAGTTGACCACCCCGAAGGACTGAACATGAATAGCATTCACATGGAATTGGGAGTGGTGGCGCATAAAGGATAGTTTTCCGAGCCTCAGCATAGCCCATTACTAAACGAATGCGCCAATAAAATTAATATGATAGAACATATTCTAGAACGAAGAAATCTAAATCGAGCCTACCAAAAAGTGGTCTCCAATAAAGGCGCAGCTGGGGTAGATGGCATGCACGTGCATGAACTTGGAAACTGGTTTGCCCAAAACGGAGCGACTTGGACAGACTCGATTCGGACAGGAACGTATCAACCACAGCCCATAAAAGGCGTTAGCATACCTAAAGCCAAGGGAAAGACGAGATTACTCGGTATTCCTACGGCAAGTGAGCGTGTGTTACATCAAGCGCTTGCCCAAGTACTTGAGCCTTTATTTGAGCCGGAGTTTCTGCCGTTTAGCTATGGATTTCGTCCCGGTCGCAATGCACATCAAGCCGTACAACAAGCCCAAAGCTACATCAATTCGGGATACCAACACGTGGTTGACATCGACTTGAAGCAATTCTTTGATGAAGTTGACCATTCGGTTCTACTAGAATTAGTGTACAAGAAGGTACGGTGTCGGCAAACGATGCACTTGCTTCGGCGTATTCTAAGAGCGCCGATTTACCTCGAAGGCAAATTGCATAAACGGCGAAAAGGTATGCCACAAGGCTCCCCTTTAAGTCCACTATTATCCAATATTCTACTCCATGAATTGGATAAAGAATTGCAGAAAAGAGGACATCGCTGGGTGCGATACGCCGACGATTTTAGTATTTATGTGAAAAGTGAGAAAGCCGCTCGAAGAGTTGGCAATGGTATCTTTCTATTTTTGAAAGACCGCCTGCGTCTGCCCATAAACCGAGCCAAAAGTGGCATCCGCCGCCCACTCCAATTCGAACTACTTGGTTACACATTTGTATCAAGTTACACGAAAGGAGAGCGAGGCAACTATCAACTCGTGGTAAGTAAAGGCAAATGGGAAAAGCTCAAAGCACAGCTTAAAGCGCTGACCCGTAAAACTATCCCCATGAGTTTTGATGAGCGGATAAAACGTCTGAATTGGCTCATACGAGGCTGGATAAATTACTTCAAACTGGCATCTATACAAGGAAAATTGAAGAAATTGGACGAATGGGTGCGAAATCGATTAAGGTATTGTATTTGGCATGATTGGAAGAAACCCGAACGCAAACGGAAGAACCTAATGCGTTTAGGCGTTGATCCTGACCATGCCTATGCGTGGAGTAGAACAAGAAAAGGAGGCTGGCGTGTAGCCCAAAGTCCGATTCTAACTACTACAATTACCTTAGCACGATTAAAATCGCGAGGCTATATAGCGATGCTAGAATACTATCAGAAAATAAGGTCAAGTTCATGAACCGCCGTGTACGTGATCCGTAAGCACGGTGGTGTGAGAGGCGCACTTCGTTACAGAAATGTAGCGAAGCCGCCTACTCGATTGTGCGTTCGGTGTTCTTCTTTCGTCTTGATTTTCATTCGGTTGTACGTATTTCTGTCAGCGTTGGCAAAGACATACTCTTTTGCAATTTTTGGCTTGAGCATTGGCTGGTGCGAATTGCAAATGTGTATGGCTTTAGCGTTGGTTCAATTCATTTCAAAAAGTTTTTCATTTGTTTCTAAAAAAGTTATGAAATCATCTATTGTTCTTGGTTTGATGTTCAAATTTTCTGTGTCTTTCACGTACTTTATTTGCTTTTCACTGTCAACATAAATACTCGGTGCAATAAAATGACACATTGAATCTGCATTTACTTTTTTTGAAAATTCTTCTAAGTGTCTTGCAATTGGCCAAACTTCCATCATTGTTTGAGTCCTCCCGCCTGACATTGTAACCTCAACCAAAATTCCATTTTCTTCTTCAAAGCATTCTATATCGCCTTGATTTCCTTGTCCGCCCGCAGTAGATGTTGGTATTCCTTCATCATCTGTTGGATAATTTGGTTTAATCTTTAAGTTACGATGCTTAGATTTTATGGCTAACGAAGTTAAAAACTCTAATCGTATTGGGTGAGAAAGCAATTTAAGTACTTCATCACTTGAATTTGACCTTTTTGATAAGCCTTTAAGTTCGGACTTAATTGTGTTCCAAGAGTATAAATCTACCCATTTTAAAAGTAGTCTATCGTTTTCATCAACAGTTAATGTTTTAGTTTCAAGGCTAATAAGATTTTCATCTGTTTCAGCCATATAGTCAAAATAGGCTTTTTCATCTTCAAAAGTGGGGTAAGTTGAATAGTTTTCTAAAACGTATTCCACTTTTTCAATTTCGTTTTTGTTGATGTCGATAAATCTTCCTGCCCCACGTAAAGAAATTAAGCCTGTTAAACGCATTTTTCTGATAAATTCATCGGGATAATCAACCATAATGGATTTATCATCTCGTTCAACGTCAGTTCCTTCCATAATTTCGTCTCGACAAATCTCCGTTACAATTTCCCAACTTGGTGTGTAGCCGTGTTCTTCTCTAAGTTGTTTTATTCTTTGATAAAGGGCTTCCGCATCATTGTCCTTCCAATAAAGAATTAACGGAATTTCTAATTTTGAAATCCCAGCTCCATTATATGCTTCATCTTCATTGAGTTTTTTGATTACTTGAAGCAATAAGACCAAAGGAACATTGTCGTTCAGAACTCTAATAAATGGACTGTTTCGTTGATATTTGGCAAGTGCTTGAAGAAAGGCTTGTTGTTCAAATTCAGGGTGTGGTTCACTTACTAAAATAGTGTCGTCCACAACTTCAACTTGTATGGAATTTGCGAGTTTTATACCTATTTCTGAAAATTCAATTTTTTCGTCCGTCAAATAGTAAACAAATCCCAATTCTTTGGCAAAATCGAAATATGTGGCAAATCGAGAAGCCCAACCCTTATCAAATCCTGCTTCTTTGTGATGTTGAGGGTATTGTTTTTCATAATTCAAAATTTTCAGAAATAGGTTCTGTTGTTTCGATTAAAGTAAACTCATAATAGTTACATAATTCTTCTAATGAATTTGATTGGATTGATTTTACGCCTTCATCAGAAAAACTACCTAATAGTAGGTAATTGATTAATGCTGTCTTTACATTAATTTCATTTTTTGAGTTCAGTCCAAAACCTCTTACACTGTCAAGTTGATTATCATAAATACTATAATACATAATTATCTTCCTTTATATTTTCTTCCATTTTCAGTTAATGTATAAAATCCACGTTCAATACGCTCAAATAATTTTAAACCAGTTTTTGTATTACTATTAATTTCATTGTGGTTTAATTCACCGCGAATAGAATTATTAAAAGTATCAATTTTATAATTATTTTCTAATTTTTCTGTTTTAATTCTTTCTGTTAGATTTTCCGTTATCTCTGCAACTGAAACTTTGTTATTTCCTGATTTTTGTTTTTCAAGAATAAAATCAACAATCATAGATTTTATTGAAGGTATTGTACCTGGTAGTTTTTCAGATTTTATTTCAATTTCTCTGATAACCTTCGAAATTCCTTTATCCTTTAGTGCTTTTTCTTCGCTCGTTTCAAATGCTTTAAATACATCAGAATATCCTATTAAATAATCTTCATCAGGGGTAAAAAGACTATCTGTAAATTTTATTGAGTTATAGATTGCTTGAAGTTGAGAAAAGTATACAGGTTTTTTTTCATTGAAAATTGTATTTACCTCAAAATTTGATGTTAAACCACCACCGGTTAAATTTGTGCTACCAACGATTGAAGTTTTTTCTTTGTCATTTTCAAAAAGATAAATTTTTGGATGAAAAACTATATCGTTTCTATTTTGCTTTTTATCACCATAGCAATAGAATTTTAAATTAGAATACTTCTTTTTTAAATCTATAAAAAACATCATTGATTTTGGGTCAGTTGTTTTAAAATCTAATCCAGCGATAATCTCAAATTTTGAACCATTATCAAGCGAAAACTTCAAAGAGTTTTCAATGACTTTAATTCCGCTATGTTTTAAAAATGCGACTGCAATTTGTGTGTTTTTTGAATTAAATAATTCTTGATTAATGATTTTTCCAATTGGAAGATTTAGATTAGATAGTATTTGTATATTACTCATATTGTATTTATTGCGTTAGGGATTGAAGTGGAAATCCTTTTTGTGAGGCACGAACAAAAAGATTGAAACGAAAAGCCAGACCGAAGGGAACGCCCAACATATTTTAAATTATTCATTTTTTCGTAATTAATAACCATTCTTGATAAATCTTCCCTTTGACATCATAAAAAGTTTCAAAAATCTTAGTTTTTCCAACACCGTTTAAAATCTCAACGATTTCATCGTATTCGATTTTGTTTTTAGACGATTTGCTTTTTGATTTGTATGTGTTGTTATATGAGACTGCTAAATATTTCACATCTAAATTTTGAACCAAATCTTTAAAAGCGTCTTTTGCTTTTACCGTACAATATTTGCTCATATTTTCGGGTTCGGGTTTTAATGCAACTCCATAAAGCTTCGGTTTTTCCCACTTTACAAGATTTTCGTAAATATGATAAAAACGGCTGTATTGACGGGAATTGTATGGTGGGTCAATGTAGGCAATATCTCCTTTCAGCTGTTTAACCAACTTATTGGAATCTTCGTTGTAAATTTTTGCACCTGCAAAATCTTCAGTTTGGATTAATCGAAAATTTAGAGGTCGTTTTACAATCGGTTTTTTGATGTATGCGTCAAAATGACCAACTGTGTTGGCAAGTCGGTCGATTGTGTAAATTAATGAAGTTAAAAGTATGGCGTATTCCTTTTCGTTCAGTTCGTTTTTTCGGCTTTCAATATCCTCACGAATATGCCCAATCAATTTTGAAACGTCTTTTTCGTAAAATTTACCGCCAAAGTTTTTAGAAAAGTAATTTTCTTTTATTTCTTGCGGGTTTAGAGTATTGTATTCGTTTACAATGTCCACGATTTTTTTTGAATCCCATTTTGAGTTATCAAAAAAAGCTTTGTAGGCAATGTTATTTGAAAACAAAATATCGTTTAATACAACGTTTTTGTAGGTTTTCATTGCTTCTCTTGCCACAATTGCAGTACCTGAAAAAATGTCAATAAATGTATCGTTTCCTTCTGTTTCTTTATGGATAATTTCCATTATCCAATCGGTCAATTTTGCCTTATTACCAATGTAACGTCTGCTTTGTAAGTCGAATTTTTCAAGATTTTCATAATCATTAAATAATGATAAACCATATTTAATTCTTTGCTCTGCAAGTAAAAAACCTTCTAATCCATAATCTTCATTTTGAATTTCGTATAATATTTTGTCACTAATCAAATATTTGATTAACTCCTGTTCGCTATAGTTATAAAAGTTTGCTAGGCTCTGGACTTGTGGTTTAGTTGGTAACCGTTTACCCGTTTCAATTCGACTTAAAACAGTGTAATTTATGTCTGTTTTTAATGAAACGTCTTGTAGGTTGAAACCTCTAGTTTCCCTGATTTCCTTTAAAGTATCTCCAATAGAAATAAATGTGTCCAACATAGTTTGTCAATTTATGGCAAAATTAGAAATATTTTTTTGATTTGTTGTCATTTAGCGTTGGAAAAAAATGGCTCTTTTGGTTTTTTGAGCGTTGGTTAGTGTGTTTGAAAAAACCAAATGTGCCATTTGTGGGTCGGCTTTTTACACTGACGCACAACTCATATATAGTCACTACAAACTAGCGACAATCTACCAGATTTTGGGTGTATAGTCGCTAGTTTGTAGC
>CAZNTR010000215.1:0-6121 GCA_964575925.1 uncultured Chitinophagales bacterium | reverse complement strand
AAAATTCGAGTTTAATTTTTTTCATTTGTTGACCTCTTAAAGCAGAAGAAACCATTCCAGCAACATCTCTTGAACTTAAACCTGCTAAAACTGCTCTATCTCTATCAACTTCTAAGAGAACTTCTTGATTTCCTGATTCTGCTGCTGATTTGACATCTATAAGACCTTTAATTCCTGTTAATCGTCTAACTACTTCTTGCGAAATTTTGATTAATTCTTGTGTGGATTCTCCAATAACATGAACCGTTAATTGTTCATTCCCCATTATACTTCGCCAATCGAAAACAGGATTTGCGATGGCTAATTTGGGAAGTGCTTCTCTAATTTCTTTCTTAATCTGTTCATTATCTTTTTCATAATCATCTTCTTTGAGTAAGATTGTAGAACTGGCAAAATTTGTGTTATAGTATGAATAAACGGATTCTATTTCGAATTTGTCTTTATTAGCATAAAGATATTTTTCGATTTCTAATACAGCATTTTCTACTTTTTCAACGGTATAATTTCCATTCAAATTATAGAAAAGACGAATTTGTCTACCCTCTTCGTCATCAAACATATTTGTTTTCACAAAGTTCATTGGAATAATAGAAACTACAATTACCCCTAAAAGTAACGCAACCGATGAATACCGATGATTGCTTAACCATGTTAATAAGGAACTATATTTTTGAGTTATTTTTTCGAAAAATTTTGACTCATTACTCCTATTTACCGACTTTAATTTCACTGAAATTAGAGGAATAAGAGTAAGTGATACGGCAAGTGATGCAACCAAGGAAATTATAATGGAAATGGATACATGTTCCAAATAAATGGCGACCATATCTCCTTGATTTATAATATTTGGAAGGAATACAATAATGGATGTTAAGGTTCCGGCTGTTACAGCAATCCCAACTTCTTTAACGGCTAAAACACTTGCTTTAACTTTTTCTTTGTAACCAAAAACAGCCTCATTTTTTTGTGCTAACAATTGATGTCTGTGGATATTTTCTGTAACTACAACGGCATTATCAACAAGCATACCTACAGCAAGCATTAAACCCATCATACTTAAAATATTTAAAGAATAACCCATAAAGTACATACAGCCCAAAGTAACTGTTAACGAAAACGGAACCGCTAAAGCAACCATTAAGGTTGTTCCAACAGATCTAAGAAATACAAAAAGAATTAAGACAGAAAATAAACCACCAATCATTCCAGAGTTCAATAAATCAGTTATAGATGAAACAATCCCTTTAGCTTGATTATTCATTTCAAACAATGAAATACCTTTCATTTCAGGCATTTTTTTAATTTCATCGACCTCTTTATTAACTAAGTCAACTACAGTTACGGTATTGGCTCCAGACTCTTTATAGACATCTAAACCAATTGCATATTTCATATCTAAATGACGACCGTAATCAATAATTGGAAGAGCAAAGGTAAGATGAGCTACATCTTTTAAGCGTAAGTTTTTCTCCCCAATTACAATTTCACTGAGTTCTTCAATGGAGTTTAACTCCCCAATTGGTCTAACTAAATAACGCTTATCATTAAAACTGACTTTACCAGCTGAAACCGCAAAATTTTCGCGCCTAAGTATTGAAACCAAATCATTGATATTAACTCTATATTGTTCAATTCTCTCAGTGATTAAATCAATTCTGACTTGCTTTTTTTCAACACCATATAATTCAACTTTGGAAACACCTTCAATTCGTTCAACTCGTTGTTTCAAATTCCTGAAAAGTAAATCGTATGAATTTGACATATCTTTGTTGCTAGACACACGAAGATTCAATACAGGTTCATCTTGAGCTGAGAATTTTCGAACAAAGAATCGTTGAAGATCATCAGGTAGCGTATTTCGAATACCATCAATTTTTTCTTGAACTTGAATAACTTTCCTATCCATATTCGCATCCATACCAAACCGAACAAAAATCCCTGTTCTGTTTTCTTCTGAATTCGAATTCATGTATTCGATTCCTTGAATGGTAGCGATTGCTTCCTCTACAGGATGCGTAATTAATTGCTCAACTTCTTCAGGTGTTGAATTTGGATAGGGAATCTCAATATAAATTCCAGGAAAACTAATATCTGGGAAGTATTCTAAGGGTAATAAACGTGATGCAATTCCTCCAACTAAAAGCATGGTTATAAAAACCATGACTGTTGTAACGGGCTTTTTTATAGAAAAATCGGCAATATTCATGCGTTTTCCACCGTTTCAAATTTCTTACGATCCATTATCATATACATCACTGGAATAACAACTAAGGTTAATAATGTTGAAACGGATAAGCCTCCAATTACGGTAATTCCCATAGGGGCACGAATTTCTGCTCCTTCTCCTAAACCTAGAGATAAAGGTAATAGGCCTAAAACGGTTGTTAACGTTGTAATTAAAATCGGTCTTAATCGTGTTTTTCCAGCTTCGGCAATAGCTTCCATTTTTGCCATTCCTTCACTTCTAAACTGATTAATACAGTCGATTAGTACAATTGCGTTGTTTACTACAATTCCTGCCAATAATATTAATCCAATGAAAACTACCACGCTAACCGTCGAATCTGTTAGATAGAGTGCCCAAACAGCTCCAATTAGAGCCAATGGAATGGTAAATAAAATCACAAATGGGTGAATTAAGGATTCAAATTGTGAAGCCATAACCAAGTAAACTAGGAAAACAGCTAAACTTAATGCAAACAATAAGGAATCGAATGAAGAAGACATTTCATCGTTTTGCCCACCTAATTTCAAATAAGTTCCATTAGGAATTGAAATCGTTTCAAAGATTTCATTAATTTCTTTAGTTGCCGTTCCTAAATCTCCATAAGATAAATTTGCAGTAATTATTGCAGTTCTTTGTTGACCAATTCTTCGGATTTCACCTGGACCATTTGCAACCGTAATTTTTGCAACAGCAGCTAACGTTAAAGGTCGCTCTGATTTTGGATTTACTACAAACTGTTTTATTTCATCAAGTGTTTTTCTGTCATCTTCTCTTGTTCTAACCAAAACATCAATTTTACGATCTCTGTACGAATAACGAGTAGCGACATCGCCACGAACTTTACTTACAACATCATTAGCAATTTGTGATGTAGATAATCCTACTGAAGCAATTTTCTCACGATCAAATTGAATCTGAATCTCTGGTTGACCCGATTCCATAGTCGACTTCACATCAGCAAATCGATTATTCTGATTTAATTTATTTGCAATGTCATCACTTACTTTTTTCAAGTCACTTAATTGGAATCCCATAACTTGAATTTCTACAGGTGTATTAAATGAAAATAATGCAGGACGAGAAAATTTATAGGCTAATCCTGGAATTGAATTTAATTCAGTTCGTAAATTAGACATTGCGATTTCTTCATCTGCTTTTTTAGAGCCTTTTTGTAACACTACATTTACTTCGCCCCAGTTTTCACCACCTTCATTTGGGTTGGCATCCATTCTATTTCCTGAACCAGCCACTGAAAATGTGGTTTTAATATCATCAAAGCCTTTAGCAGAAGCTTGAACCATACGAATGGCTTCATCCGTTCGGGCAATTGGCGTTCCGATTGGCATTTTGAATTCTATTGAAAATTCACCCTGTGATAATGCAGGTATCAATTCAATTCCCAATTTTGGAACCATCATAATTGATATAACAAATAGAGCAATTGCACTTCCAAGAACTACTAATTTATTTCTTAAAGCCCAATAAATTACAGTCGGATAAAAATTCTCAATTGATTTATATCTTTTTTCGATTAGATTTAATACTGGATTTAATATCCATAATATGACTTTTGAACATAATCTGATTATCCAAACAATGCCTTTAACAATCCATGAAGGAATACTAACAAATAAGAATAATCTAGTTTGTTGCATCCATCCACCAAACTTAGTTTTTGGAATTCTACGCTCAGAAACTACGGGAACCTCTTTCGTTCTTTGCACACTTGCAAGCATAGGAATTAACGTTATAGCTACAAAAAGTGATGCCAGTAGAGAAAAGGTTACGGTTAAGGCTTGATCTCTAAACAATTGCCCTGCAATACCTTCTACAAAAACTAATGGGAAAAATACGGCAACCGTGGTAAGAGTTGATGCGATTACAGCAGTTCCAACATCGCTAGCTCCTTTTAAAGCGGAGTCTTTAGCTGAGTACCCTTTTTCCTTGTATTTCGAAATACTTTCTAGAACTACAATTGAATTATCAACTAATAAACCAATTCCAAGTGCGATGCCTCCCAAACTCATAATATTCATTGAAATATTATTACCGTACATCAAATTAAATGTCGCAATAATGGAAACAGGTATAGAAACTGATATTATAATGGTACTCCAAAAATCTCTCAAAAAAACGTACAGTACAATAACAGCTAAAAGTCCGCCGATTATTCCTGCATTAATTACTTCGTCAACGGCTTGTGATATAAAAGTCGATTGATCATAAACTTTAACTAAAGAAACTGTTTTGGGAAGAATATCTTTAACTCGTTTCATTCTCTTTTCAACAATTCCTGCAACTTGAATCGTATTAGCATCACCCTCTTTATAGATAGCTATTTCAACTGCCTCTTCGCCATTTAATCGTGTAATCGCTTCTCTTTCTTTAAACGATTGAACAACTTTGGCGATATCTCTCACATAAACAGGTTTGCCTTCTCTATGGTCAACAACTAAATCTTCAATGTCTTTTAGGGATTGAAATTGATTTAATGTTCGAACAAGCATTTGGCGAGATCCCTCAACAAGTCTTCCCCCCGAAATATTGATATTTTCTCTTTGCAAAACATTTACAATCTGATCCATAGAAACTGATACAGACGATAAGCGTTGCTCATCAACTAAAACTTGAATCTCTTCTTCAAATCCACCTGATATTTTTACAGAAGCAACTCCTTCTGCAGATTCAAGTTCTTTTTTAATTTGCTCGTCTGAAATTCTACGTAACAATTTTAACTCATTAATTTTTGATGCATCAAGTGTTTCAGAAGCATAGGAAACAACACCCTTATTTACGGCCTCTTCTTTTTGCATTGATAATGCATAACGTAAAATTGGATCAAGCGATGGATCAAAGCGTAATAAAACGGGCCGTTTTGCCTCTAATGGAAGTTGAAGAGCATCTAATTTTTCACGAACTTCTTGGCTTGCACCTTCACTATCTGTTCCCCATGTAAATTCAAGAGTCACATCACTTTGTCCTGAACGTGAAATAGATCGCACATTTTTCACGTTCTTTACTACTCCAAGTGCTTCCTCAATGGGTTTAGTTATCAAGTTTTCAATTTCTGCGGGTGCAGCATTTTGAAACTCAGTTCTAACCGTAATGGTTGGATAACTTAAATCAGGTAGTAAATTCATCTTTAATCTCGACTGCGATACCATACCGAATAATAGTATCGCAACGGTAAACATGCTTATTGTAACACGTCTGTTTACAGATAATTCAATAATTTTCATATAGCCAAAGATATAATGTGAACCTTTGCGCTGTCTTTTAAGCTATTTTGACCTACTGTTACTAAAGTATCACCCGCTGCAATATGTTCAGTAAATAATTCAATACTGAGTCCATTTGCAAAACCTGTTTTTACTGGCATTTTCATGCTTAAACCATTTCTAATCACAAAAACGGTTTCGATACCATCTTCTAAATTAACAGCTTGTTTGTGAACTAATAGTGTATTCTCATGCCTATCATATTCTATCTGAATACGAGCAAACATTCCTGGACGTAATCGATCTGATTTATCACTTACTGCTATGGTAACTTTAAATGTTCCCGTTTGTGGATCAACAATTGGACTAACACGTAATACTGTTCCTGTAAAAATTTCATCATTGAATGCATCAACTTTAAAATTTGTTTTTTGATTTGGTTTGATCTTCCCCATTTCATGTTCAGGAACATATAAAACGGCTAAAAGTGGATCGAAATCTGTAATGGTGAACATCGAAGCAGTTGTTGCAATCATATTGCCTTGTTTAATCATTCGTTGAGATACCACTCCAGAAATTGAAGCTTTTATTTCTGTAAAATTCAAATTCAGTTTGGCTAATTCAAGACTTGCTTTTTGTTGTTCGTACTGAAAGCGATTGTCATCAAAAGATTCAC
>CAZNTR010000214.1:0-6137 GCA_964575925.1 uncultured Chitinophagales bacterium | reverse complement strand
AACGTAGAAGATGTTACATTTTCAGAATCAGAAAAAGAAAATTCAGGCGCATTGATAATTAATGGAGGAATAGAAAACGAGAAACTGAAATTTGAGAAACTCATAAGTATTTATCCATCAGATTTTGAGGTGCAGATTAGCTCAGAATCATCAATAATTGCTCAATCCATTGGTTTTACTGATGTTGGAAATTCATCGAATAGAATGGACAAACAAGAAGCTCTATTTCATGGATTGTACGAAAGTGCGTCAAGTACGGGCTTTTTACTGTTGAAAGGTGGCGAGATTTCTAGAAGTAGTGAAAATCCAGATTTACTTAATTTTTCTCAGTCAGGAACTGCAAAAGAACCTTCGACAATTGTGATTGATACAAAAACAGCTACACATAAAAACCTATCAAAAAGCTCATCTAATTATGCAATTTCTAGAGGTAAATTAAAAGCAGCTAGTTTTGTAAATCTAACACTGCATGTTCTTGCCGAAAGCGAAAAAGAAGATCGTGGTTATGTCTATAATAGTAAAACTCATACATTGCAGTCGAAAACATCTGTTTCCATTCAGTCTGAAAAAGAACTTACACCGAAGAATTTTAAAATCGGTAATGCCTATCCAAATCCTTTTAATCCTAACACGATTTTCCCCATTCAATTAGGAAAATCATCTACGCTTTCTCTAAGAATTATGAATGCTTTAGGTCAACTTGTGTATTCCATTCGTGATGTAGTTTATTCTCAAGGAAGACATGAATTATTCTGGGATGCATCAAATGTATCAAGTGGAGTTTATCTTGTGGCTATAAAAATTGACGGCAAAGTGAATTATCAAAAAGTAACCTTGCTGAAATAACTCGAATTCGGACTTTGACATTTTGTAAAGTGAATGAGTTTGTTAACGGTTTATGTAGCATAATTAATGAAAACAAGAGCTTAGTTCATCTCTATTATCTGGTCATGCTGAGCTTCGACCCAGCATCTCAGCCTATGAACCAATCTATTCAAAGAAAAAGTGATTGCTGCGTAAAATGATAGTGGACACAGATAGCACTTCGTGGTTCTTCGAATCGAGGAAGGGTACGGGTTGCCCGTTTTTATGTGAAAAACCACTGTTTTTTTTAAAGAAACGAAGTCCGAATTTGAGAAAAAAGTATAAGCTTGGACTAATTTAGTCTGGTTTCCAATTAATTAAATAAGAAATTCTGAAATCTACTTTGGCTAAATTTCGAAAAGAACGACCAAGCCTGTAAAATGAGAAAAATTGTTTGGTCTCGGAAAATGATTCCCCCTTTTACCAAGAAATTAGAATCTAGAAGAGATAGAAGAATGTTAAAGTGGGCTTGGTGGATTTTAAAGCTGATTTCTTAAAGAACTTCAATACGATTGAGGAATGTAAAAATTCAGCTCAATCGCATCCAAATACAATCAAAAAAATCTAAAACCATGTGAACCACTAATCCATTACCAATCCAAAAAATCATAGTTGTTCGCTTAAAATCACCGAAATAAGTAAAAGAAACTTCTTTTGAAAAAAAAGCTTGAGCAGATTTTGGCAAAAAAGTAAGAACAAAAGGGAAAATCGACATTAAGCCATATAAAGGCAGAAGTGCATAACTATGCAAAGGATGAAACCCGATACTACAGCGATTGGAATCAAATAATGGTGTGGCTAAAAGGTGATCAAAATCAACCATCATTGTTCCAAAAATCAACAAAAATACTTTAAATGAGAATTTTGATTTTATGCTAATAAGAAGTGGAATTAAAGCATGAAGAATAAGATGAATTGGAAATCGAAAGTCGTTTAAAAAATCAAGCATGAAGCAAAATTACAAAAAAACAAAGTCATCTCGAGTAAGTCGAGAGATCTTCGATTTTTAAAAAAAAAGGTATAAACAAGAACAGAATAAGTAAAGAAGATATCTCCACATCGATTCGTTCGTATTTCTTGCTTTTGATTCTAGATTCTCGGCTAATCTACAGGCATCAAAACATTTTTTAATTCAAAATTTAGAATTCAACATCCAAAATTAATTAAGTCTCCAGTCGAAATGACTAGACTCAATTCAAAATTCAAAGTTCACAATTTAGAATTTTCACTCATAAAAATGCTCAATCTTATCTTTGTACAACTCAGAAACAACATTACGCTTAATTTTCAAAGTTGGAGTCATCTCACCACTATCGATAGAGAAAGGTCTGTCTAGTAAATGATACTTTTTAATTTGCTCCCAGTGCGGAACATGTGAATTTGCCTTGTCAATTTCAGCTTTAATCAGCTGTAAGACGTTATCATTTTTAAGCATTTCGGAAGGCTGTGTACCAGAAGGTAATTGCAAATAATTTCTAATATTTTGAAAATCAGGAACAACCAAAGCTGCGCAAAATTTTCTAGAATTCCCTAACACCATACTTTGCTCAATAAACATCGAGTTTACAATTAAATTCTCAAGATGTTGTGGCGCAACGTATTTTCCTGTTGAAAGTTTAAATAAGGCTTTTTTGCGATCAGTGATAAACAAATAACCACGTTCATCAATTTTTCCAATATCGCCGGTGCAAAACCAACCATCTGAAGTGAAAACCTCAGCTGTTTTATCAGGTGCATTGTAATAGCCCTTCATAATATTGGGACCTTTTGCTAAAATCTCTCCGTCTTCCGCTATTTTTAGCTCCACATCAGGAAATACCTTACCAGCTGTTCCTGCCCTTAATTCTGACTTTTTCATGGTTGTTAGAACAGGAGAAGTCTCCGTTAAACCATAACCTTGAGAGCAAAAAATACCAATCGCATTAATAAAACTTAAAATTTCGCCAGAAATTGCAGCACCGCCACTAATCACAGAATTAAGATTCCCACCTAATGCTTCACGCAATTTAGAATAGATTAATTTATCTGCAATTTTTCGTTTAAATCCTTGAGCGTTTGGTTTTTCAACATCATAGTTTTCAGCTAAATTCATGGCCCAAGTAAACAATTTTTTCTTGATTCCTGTTTGTTCATTGGCTTTGCCTTTAAATCCAGCGTGTAATTTTTCCAATAATCGTGGTACAGTTGCAAAGAAAATGGGTTTAATATGTTGAATATCTTTTACGATTTCATCAACTTTTTCGATGTAGTAAATCGGGTAACCTATGTGAATAAAATTGTAGCTAATTGCTCGTTCAAATGAGTGTGACAAGGGTAAGAAGGAAAGAACTTTCTGATGTCTGTTAGATTCTACATCAAACGGTAAATATTCTTCTATTGACTGAACATTAGAGCCAATATTATCATGAGTTAACATAACGCCTTTTGGCATTCCTGTGGTTCCTGAAGTGTACATAAATGTTGCTAAATCATCTGGATTCACTTTTGCAACGAGTGAGTTAAATAACTCGGGTTCAGCCACATCTAATGCTGCCCCTTGTTGAATCAAATCGTCTAATAAACTTACATCTGAATGTGCAGATGGAGTGAAGCTTACAATTTTATCTAAGGTTTTAACCGATCGTATAAATGTTGAATTGGTTTCAAAAAGGGGATCTCCAGAGACAAAATAAATCTTAGATCCTGAATCTTCTAAGATAAATTTGATTTGATCACCTGGTTGGGTGACATAGATTGGAACATCAATAATACCAATAGATAAGGCTGCTAAATCTGCTACGAGCCAATCTGAACTATTTTCTGCATGAATTGAAACCCTATCGCCGTGTTTAAGACCCTGTTTATGCAAGGCCAAAGCTAAATGACGAATTTTTTGTTGAAACTCATTTGCAGTTGTTTCAGTCCAAGAACCATCTTTTTTTGTTCCTATTGCAATACCACTAGTATTTCTTTGTAAGCCTTTGTTGATTAACTGTGGAATTGTTTTTTTTGAGAATTTCATATACGTGTACCAATTGAATTTTTCAGGATATAATCAATTTGACAAAAAAAGGTTTGATTCTCAACAAATTCTATTAAAAGTAACATCTTTGCCTAAAATGAAGACTGAATTTGGAAAAAAATTCAATTATCAATTACGTTTGTTGGCATTTCAAGACGTTAAGAACTTCAATATTGTCCTTAAATCAAAACTATCTATCAAATTGCAGTCATGATGTCCAATAAAAGCGCTTCCAAATGAAAAAAGCAAATTTTTTTCCGAATAAACGAATTAAAATTTTTCTAATGTGATTCTTTTAGCTTCAAACGGCATTAAATGCTTCTATGGGTAGTTTTTGTGCACTATTTTGCGCATCTTTTTTCTGAATTGTGATCAGTCTTGAAATCAGTTCACAGAAAACTTTTACTAAATTAACGAATTAATAGTATGAAAATTGAAGCAGGTTTAGAATCTATGGTAGAAGTGATAACTTCAAGTAGTCGCAAAAACATAGCACACGCACTTGGAATTGAACTAACAGAATTATCAAGGGCACTTGTATCAGGAAAAATGCCAGTAGATGAAAGAACACATCAACCATTTGGATTACTTCATGGCGGCGCATCAGTTGTATTGGCTGAGACATTAGCATCGATAGGAGCTTGGTTAAATCTCGAAGATAGTTCTAAAATGGCCGTTGGAGTCGAAATAAATGCGAATCATATTCGTCCGATGCGAAATGGTTGGGTTTATGGTGAAGCACGACCAATACATAAAGGAAAAACCACCCAAGTCTGGACTATAGAACTAAAAACAGAAACAGGAGCCTTAGTATGTATTTCAAGATGTACCTTATCCGTTGTAAATAGACGTTGATAGGTGATTAAAGAGCGTTTAACCTCACAGTAAAACTCAAATTCGGAGTTCGTATTTGATCATCGGATTATTGAGGATATGTGATTGCTCATCACCGCAAAATGCGAAAAAAATGGTTTAAGATACAATCTAAGTCTTTCCCGTGAACGTACACGATTTGAAGAACCAAGAAGTATTATCTCGGTGAAATGTGTAAATGCTAATCAAACCAGTTATGTTGCGAAATTGAAATTGATGTGCGTTTTTAAAGCAACAGCTAACATACAGCATTTTGGAAATTCAAAAAAGGCTCAGATCCGAATGTGAGTTAAAACATATTGAAATAAAAAATTCCTATACACTTTTTATTAAGGTGAAAAGTATCTGAATTTCGTTTTGAAGTAGTTTTTTGCTTAACAAGTAATTCCTGAGTAAGGGATAAAATTCTATTGAAAAATAGCCAGGTTTTAACAAACACTATGTTGCCTATTTTCCCTGTGTTGAAATTGTTAACACAAAAGAAAAGTCATTGAAAAGTAGGTTTTAGAAAGATCTGATGTTGAGTCCAATCTAGAAAGTCGTTTTTTCGGTTGGCATCGATCAAATGGTTCGAATTCGCCGAATTCACTGATAAAAACTACGTTTAAAAGTACGATCCATTTTAAAATTTTATTGAAAAATAGGACGCTCTCACAGTGAACTTTGTCAAAAGTAGCATCGAACCAAACATCATAAGCTTTCGGATTTAAAGCATCTGATATAAGATTATAAAATATCCGCATTTATATCTAAAAAAAAATAACCAAAAACTCTACTAAAAAAAATACTTATGAATATTTGTTGTAAAATAAATAAATTATTTTAATAGGAAATAATGCAAATAATTGTATTTATAAATGCTTTTAGTGTAATAGAGGTTGACTTTAACCTACCAAAAAAAACATATAAATTATCATATTTCATTTAAAATAGATACCCTACGAGGTAAAGGAAGAACAAACACGAATTGATAAGAAGTTAAAACAACCAAATAGTTGTAAATTAGATTTATGAATAAATAGTTAACTCATTGATGGAAGAAAATTAAAACAAGATTGAAATATAGTAGTATCAACAAAAAAGCTAATCTCCGTTAAAATGAGACTAAAAAGCAGAAGGAAAGTTCTTTTTAGTCGATTGATAAAAGATCAAATATTAATAAAACAAACAGAAATCCAAACAAGATTACGATAAAAACCAACTATTTAAACCAAGGTTACGATGTGCGAATAAATAAAAAGGTTAACGGTTACAACATAAAAAACGAAATCTAGAAAATACGTTATATTGCTCCTGATAATAAATCCTATCTTATTATTATAAAAAAAAATAGGAAAAACCGCCCCTAAAAATAATGATAAATTGAAAATTTCGATGAGTTGCGTATATTTGAGAGTTA
>CAZNTR010000213.1:0-6173 GCA_964575925.1 uncultured Chitinophagales bacterium | reverse complement strand
TCTCGAGTGGGTCGAGAGATCTTCCATTGTAATAAAAACCAAGTCGTCTCGAGTGAGTCGAGAGATCTTCCATAGTAATAAAAACCAAGTCATCTCGAGTGAGTCGAGAGATCTTCCATAGTAATAAAAACCAAGTCATCTCGAGCTTGTCGAGAGATCTTCCATTTTAAAAAATTCGGTTTCAGTTTGCACCTTCTGCATTAATTTCGAAGATTTCTCCATTGCGATTCGTTTTAGACCGATCTTTGTGAATAGATACTAGGCTCCTCTCCAGTCGAAATGACTTTTCTTAAGCCTTTTTACCAGCTATCGCCTTTCTCACTTCAGGAACTACTTTTGTGCCGAATAACTCAATCGATTTCATAGCTAATTCATGTGGCAACGTTCCCATGGTCATTTGAGCAAGAAAACGAGTATAACCGAATAACTCATGTTCAAATAAAAGCTTATCAATAACTTGCTGTGGACTTCCCATCAGTAAAGCACCACGTTCAGAACGCGAAGCATCAAAAGAAGCACGACTCATAGGCGGCCACCCACGTTCTCTTCCAATTCGATTCATCATTTCTGAATAATGCGGATATATTTCGTCTCCTGCTTTCTGTGAATTTTCAGAAACATAAACATGAGAATTTATACTTAAAGGAATTTCTCCCAAAAACATTCCCGATTTTTCTGCGGTACTTTTATACAAATTAGCAAATGGAACATAACGCTCAGGCATTCCACCAATAATTGCTAAAGCCATAGGAAGACCGAGATTTCCAGCTCTAATAGCCGATTCTGGCGTTCCACCAACAGCAATCCAAATTGGAATTTTACCTTGAAAAGGTCTTGGATAAATACTCATTTCTTTAAAAGATGGTCTATGTTTTCCGTTCCAAGATAATTGTTCATCATCATTAAGAGCGAGCAATAATTCTAGCTTTTCCGCAAATAAATCGTCATAATCGTTTAATTTGTAACCAAATAATGGATACGATTCAATGAAAGAGCCACGTCCCACCATAATTTCTGCTCTACCACTTGAGAGTTGATCAATTGTGGCATATTGTTGGAAAACCCGAACTGGATCCTCAGAACTTAAAACAGTAACAGAACTTGATAAACGAATTTTTTTGGTTAAAACCGCAGCTGCACCTAAAACAACAGCAGGAGCAGAAACCGCATAATCTGAACGATGATGTTCTCCAATTGCAAAAACATCAAGTCCAACCTGATCAGCCAATTGAATTTCTTCCATTAGGTTCTTGAATCTAAGATTTGTGTTTTCTGCTTTTCCGATTCTTGGATTAGGATTCACATCTGCGAACGTATAAAGACCAAATTCCATACAATAATAATTTAATGTTAAACTAAATATACAAATCATATTGTTTCCTACAAACTTCTATTGATTTTGAAACGAAATCATTCAGCTTTTACATTGATTTATGCTATCTTTGCCTGATTTTAACATTTCGCAAATTTAATCATAATTCTGGCGAAATTGACTCTGATTAATGGATTAATTGTAATTTTACTCGACTCTAGCAATGAATAATAGACAAAATGTAACATCAGACTTAGATCATTTTGATCCCATTGAAACTTCACTTAAAGCCGTTTTTTTAGGTCCCAAATCAGAAAATGCAGATATTGTTCTCGATGTAATTCATGATATTTTTTCGAATTGGTTTGAATGGCGTACTTCTTTTCATCCTGAAGATGGAAAAGCTGTTACCAATGCAGATAAACAATTAACAGAATTTGAAGATCAAGTAAATCTATTTAAATCTCATGTTTCTTCAATTCTTGATCGTTTTAATGGTGAAATTCCCAATTTCAGTCCACGTTACATTGGGCACATGGTTTCTGATATTTCTTTACCTGCTTTAATGGGGCATATTATAACACTGCTTCATAATCCTAATAACATAACGGGTGAGGCATCTAGAGTTGGAATTAAAATTGAAGATGAAGCTATTGCAGATTTAGCCACAATGCTAGGTTTTGACTCATCAAAATCTGTTGGTCATTTTACTTCAGGCGGAACTGTAGCCAATTTTGAAGGAATTTTGAGAGCAAGAATGCGTTTTTCTTTATGGCTTACTCTAGGAGCTCTTGCAAAAACTCAAGGCTTAAATCAGTCTTTATTCGAATCTTCCCACTTGGGTTGGGATGCTTATGATGAACTTTACATGAAACTTGGTGTCGATGAAAAAGCATTACTTCCCTATCATATTCTAAAAAATAATCCCTACGAAATTGCTAAAAAACTAGAGGGTATTTTTGGGGTAACTTACAAAGGTCCAGTAATTTTAGTTCCTCAAAACAAACATTACTCTTGGGAAAAAGCTGTTCGTTTAATTGGACTTGGAGACGATGCGTTTTGGCCGGTGAAATTAGATTATCGAGGTAAAATGGATGTACTCGATTTACAAAAACAAGTCGAAAAAGCGCGTTCTGAACAAAGACCCGTTTTGATGGTTGTTTCCGTTGCAGGGACAACAGAAATGGGCGATTTTGACCCCATTCATGAGGTTAGTACCTATTTAAAGCATTTAGAAACTACCGAAGGAATTCACATTTGGCATCATGTTGATGCGGCTTATGGAGGTTTTTTCAGTTCAATTAAAACGGATGAAAATCCGTATATCTCAGATTCCATGAGACTTGCAATTAAGGCGATTGGCTCGGCAAATTCTATTACAATTGATCCTCATAAATTGGGCTATGTTCCCTATTCTAGTGGAGCTTTTATTACGAAAACACGAAAAGAATATTATTTAAATAAAATCCATGCTCCTTATTTAGTTATAAAGGGTGAACAAGATAAAGGTCCACAAACTATTGAAGGATCACGCTCGGCCGCAGGTGCAGTTTCAACTTGGCTGACATCAAAAACTATTGGATTTAATCCTAACGGTTATGGAAGAATAATTGAACGAACAATTAAAGCCAGAGTTTTATTAGAAAAATTACTTAAAGAAGCTTCACCAAATATTTTTACGGCACCCTTTAGCGAAACCAATATTTGTTTATTTACGATTGCCAAACCATTTGAACCTTTGTCATTAACTAATAAACGAACTTTAAAACTGTACGAAAACTATTCGAGTACAACAGATCGGCCATTTTTCGTTTCTAAAACCTTATTAGAAATGAATTCTTATAAAGAATTTTTACAGCTATTTATTCAAGAATGGAACGGACAAATTGACTCAGATGGCCTAGTATTAATTCGTCTTACTTTAATGAATCCATTTTTCACAACAAGAGAAACTAAAGTTAAATACCCAAGTGCATTTGTGAATGATGTTTTGGATTCTATTCAAGAATTGAATCTACTCTAAGTTGATTTAAAAATCATGCTTTAAATACACTAAACATGATTTTTGAAAATATTTAAAGGGAAAGCGTTTTTTCATCATTTTTCAGCCGATTTCCCGTAATTTTAGTCTGAATTGAATTTAATTTTACCCAAACTCATGTCCAAAACTAGTTTTAATATCGATGATGCGTATCAGTTTGAAGCTTTGCTCACTGAAGACGAACGCATGATTATGGAATCTGCTCGTGAATATGCTCAGGCTAATCTTGAACCACGCGCTTTAAAAGGAAATCAAGAAGAAATTTTTGATATCAGTATTGCTCGCGAAATGGGCGAACTTGGTTTATTAGGAGCTACAATTGATACTAAATATGGTGGCGCTGGAGTTTCATATACGGCTTACGGTTTAATTGCTCGTGAAATTGAACGTGTTGATTCTGGTTATCGTTCTTTTGCCTCTGTTCAATCTTCTTTAGTGATGTTTCCTATTTCTGAATTTGGAACGGAAGAACAAAAAATGAAGTATTTACCACGTTTAGCTACAGGTGAACTAATCGGCTGTTTTGGTCTTACCGAACCTGATCACGGTTCCGACCCTGGTTCAATGGTAACAACCGCCTTAAAAACAAATGGCGGCTGGATTCTTAACGGAGCCAAAATGTGGATTACCAACTCTCCTATTGCAGATATTGCCGTTGTTTGGGCAAAAGCAAAAGAAAATAAAAACGACGAAGGCGTTATTCGTGGATTCTTAGTTGAAAAAGGGCAAGTTGGATTTACTGCTCCTAAAACTTTACACAAAATGTCTTTGCGTGCTTCCTCAACAGGTGAATTGGTTTTTGAAGATGTATTCGTTCCTGATTCCATGGCTTTCCCAAACATTCGTGGATTAAAAGGTCCATTTATGTGCTTGAACAGTGCCCGTTTTGGTATTGCATTTGGAGTTGTTGGTGCGGCTGAGTTTTGTTATCAGCATGCTCGTCAATATGTTTTAGATCGTAAACAATTTGGTAAACCATTGGCTGCAAATCAGTTAATCCAAACAAAATTAGCCAATATGCTAACCGATATTACTGCAATGCAATTATTAGCTTGGAGACTTGGAAATTTGAAAGACACAGGAAAATTACATCCAAGTCAAATTTCTTTGGCAAAACGTTACAATACGGGCAAAGCTTTAGAAATGGCTAGAGTTTCTCGTGATATGCACGGCGGAAATGGAATTTCTGGCGAATACAGAGTAATTCACCATGTTATGAATTTAGAATCCGTTGTAACCTACGAGGGAACCTATGATATTCATGGTTTAATCTTAGGTCGTGAGATTACTGGAATTCAATCGTTTACACCTAAAGGCAACGATTAATAGTACTGGATTCACAGTCCCGTTAAAATCAGGATTGTGAATCCAACTTATTAAAAAATTAACGACCGAAATCATCTTGAACCCGAACGATATCGTACTCGTCACTAGGGTTTTCAGCATCAGTATGTTTCCAGATTTCGGCTATAACTCCCCATTCATCAACTCCAACTAAACGATGTCTTTCACCTTGTGCTAATTCAACAATTGAGCCCAAAGGCAAACCTTTTTGAGGCGTTTCTTCATCGGAATCACTAATTACAATAGCCGCATTTCCACCAATTACAGTCCATATTTCAGAACGGCGAAAATGATATTGCCACGAAAGGCGTTTTTCTGGAGCAACTAGTAATATTTTTGGGCTTAATTTCGAAAACCCAGAAAAATTGGACAGACTCAACTGTGGAAAAAATGCTTTAATAAATAAATCAGCTTGAGTTTCATCAATAACAAAAAAACCGCCCCAAGGTCTTGAAGCATCTTTATTTGCAATTGAAAATCCCAATCCCCTTAAATACTGTTCAATTTCTGAAAATATGTTTTCTTTACTTATGTCTTTTGAAAATTGCATGATTTAATTCAATAATTTGTTTTCCGATGATATTGAACGCTAAAATTACTCATTTTTGGCGATTTATGATTTTATCTTGCTTAAATTATTCAATTTTTATACAAAACCGATTTCATTTAGGAAAAAATTGGTGTGTATTGAAGCATTTCTAAAAATGGGCTAATTAAGTAATAAAAGTAATAAGAAAGCAGAGTAAACGAACTCAATACAATCACTATTAACCAAAACAAAATGCGAAAATAGGTTCTCATAAATAAAAAAGTCTGCTTTAAATCGACTATTGAGCCAGATATAGAGAAATCCCTTAAACTTGAAGCTGAGTCGATTACACGTTTTCCTGCAATAATTAATGGAATACCTAATGGGGCTAGAATAAATGAAAGCGTTAGAAAAATGCCATAAATGAGAACGCTAAAACCAACGATTTTCATTTCAAAACTCATCTTTTTCAACTGTACAACAAATTGTTGATCTACGGTTTCTTCGTTTTCTTGCATTTCTTCAATCATGATTTTTTGATTTTTATTTTTTAGTCACTTTAATTTCAAACTATTTAAAAAGTAATTTTTAGCCTAATAAGTGTTTGATACCTACGATTTAATTGAGTAAAATAGCCCAAACTTACTGAATTTTGGATGCCTATTTTAGCCCCATGTAATAATAAGAATAACTAAATGATTAACATTAATTTACAAGTTTATTATTTGTTTTTTGAGCTTTACTGAAACGTAGTTTTCAGCTAAGTAATCAGTTATTTTTTACGATTTGAATGGGTAAAAACACTAAATTCAATTTTTTACAGGGGTCTAATTTTTCTTACCACAAATTCTAAGCTCTGCATAATTCGAGTAATTTCTTCAGATATGCTTCAGCTTCATCAGAACCTTCTTCTGGCGACCAAGGTGCAAATTGTTTGTCTTCATCTA
>CAZNTR010000212.1:0-6192 GCA_964575925.1 uncultured Chitinophagales bacterium | reverse complement strand
CTTTGAAAATCGATTTTTAATAAAATGATTTTGGGTTAAGAGTAGTCCATTCAATTCATGCGATTTGTTGCTTGTCGGCATTTCTAATCATATTTGTTACTTAAATTGATGTTCATCTTGAAATCTCCCCTACCCTCTTTTTAGTTCATCCGTATTCGTACTTGTGGTTCTTGGTTAAAGAGGGAGTTTTCTTTTCGAGATTTAAATTCAATTATGTATTGGGCTGAGATGATGGGGCCAGCCCATCATGACATACCTTGAACTTGATTCTTGATTTTCACCTTTGCTTCGTCTGTAATTTAACGACCATCTTGAAATCTCTACTGCCCTCTTTTTAAATACTTCCATCTTTGTTTTGAGTTTATTGGAATTAGAGGAGTTTAGTCTAAACACAAAGAAAACTTTTGACCACCTTGAAATCTCCCCTACCCTCTTTTAATTTCTTCCGTCTTCGGACTTGTGGTTTTAGGCGAAAGAGGGAGTTTTCGTTTCGAGTTTGAACTAAACATATCTTTTATAAATGAATTTGATCGGTTTTAAATGAAAAGCCCTCTTTTAATTTCTTATGTCTTCTAACTTGTGGTACAAGGCGAAAGAGGGAGTTTTCGTTTCGAGTTTGAACTAAACATATCCTTTATAAATGAATTTGATCGGTTTTAAATGAAAAGCCCTCTTTTAATTTCTTATGTCTTCGTACTTTGGGTTCTTGGTTAAAGAGGAAGTTTTCGTTTCGAGTTTGGGCAGAAAATATAGTTTTCTAACTAAATTTAGGCACCGTCAAATTGTCAATTGTCAATTGTCAATTGATAATCTTACATTCTCTCCGCTAATTCCAGCCATCTCATTGATTTTTCATCTATGAGTTCTAATATTTCACCAATTCTTACTGAGGCTTCTGTTATTTCTTCTAGTGAAACTTTGCCGGCGCTTAATTTGGCTTCTAGAACGGCTTTTTCGTCTTCAAGTTTTTGGATTTCTTTTTCGAGCTTTGTGTATTCTTTTTGCTCGGCAAAAGTCAGCTTTTTTACTTGAGATTTGTCTTCTTTTTCAACTGTTTTTACTTGACTTGCCTGCTGAACAGGTTTCTGCTTTTGCTCATTTTCAGCCTTTTCATTCAGCATTTCACGATATTCGGTATACGTTCCGTTGAAGTCTTTAATTTTGCCTTCACCTTCAAAAATAAAATAGTGTTCAACCAATTTGTCCATGAAAAATCTGTCGTGAGAAACTAGAATTAAACAACCACCAAAATCGAGTAAAAACTCTTCCAATTTGTTCATGGTTATCAAATCCAAATCGTTGGTTGGCTCATCCAAAATCAAAAAGTTGGGATTTCTTAGCAAAACCATCATCAAACCTAAACGACGTTTTTCTCCACCGCTTAACTTTTCGATTTGTGTGTATTGCATCGCTGGAGGAAATAGGAAAAATTCCAAAAATTTAGATGCAGAAATAGAATTTCCGTCGGAGAGTTTAATAAATTCAGCAACATCTTTTACTACATCAATAACTCGTTTAGTATCATCAAATTCTAAACCTTGTTGTCTATAATGACCAAAAATAATGGTCTCTCCTGTTTCTAAGCGACCAGAATCAGCTTTAATTTCACCCGTTAAAATCTTTAGGAAGGTACTTTTTCCAACTCCATTTTTCCCAATAATTCCAATTCGTTCTCCTTTTGAAAACGTGTAAGTAAATGGATTCAAAATACGATTATCGCCAAATGCTTTTGAAATGCCTTCAAGTTCTAGAATTTTATTCCCAATTCTACTTGTCTGAACTTCTAATTTGAGTTCAACTTGTGGTTTTTTTCCAGAGAATTTATCCTGCATTTCATAAAAAGCATCCACACGAGACTGAGATTTTGTGGTTCTTGCTTTTGGCGCTCTGCGAATCCAATCAATTTCTTTTCTTAAAAACTGATGCGCTTTTTCGCGTTCAATATCAAAAACTTCTTCTCTTTCAGCTTTTTTCTGCAAATAAAACGAGTAATTCCCTTTGTGATGATATAATTTTTCGTTGTCTAATTCCAAAATGTGATCACAAACTCGATCTAGGAAATAACGATCGTGCGTTACCATCAATAAGGTCATGGTACTTTTTTGAAGATATTTTTCTAGCCATTCAATCATGTCTAAATCCAAATGATTCGTAGGTTCATCTAAAATCAATAAATCTGGATTATCCAATAAAGTAAATGCTAAAGCAACGCGCTTTCTTTCACCACCAGATAGTGTTCCAATTTGTTGATCTAAATCATGAATATCTAATTTCCCTAAAATTTGCTCTAAACGCTGCTCGTAATTCCAGCCATCAACACGATCCATTTCTGCGGCTGCCAATTCAAACTGTCTGTGCGTTTTATCGTTAAAATCTTCGGTTTGAGCATCAACAGCTTTGTGATATGCATTTATAATCCGAACCGTATCGGTATTGCTGTGATTGATGTATTCACTTATCGTTTTCGTCTTGTCTAATACAGGTTCTTGAGAAAGCATATCTAAACGAAGACCGTTTCTGCTCATCACTTTACCTTCATCGGCATGATCTGAACCTGCTAAAATGTTTAATAAGGTTGATTTTCCGGTTCCGTTTGGAGCAACTAATGCGGTTTTATCGCCTTTTTTTAGTCCAAAATTGAGATTTTTAAATAAACCTTTCTCTCCGTAGCTCTTAGAAAGATTTTCAACAGATAACAGCGTCATGTAATTTGGTAGAATTTTATAATGATTTCAAAATGTGCGTAAAGGTACAACAGATTAAGTTGAGTTTGGGTTTAGATTCAAAAGAATAAATGGATTTAAAAAAATCTTTATACTTTAATTAGCATAAATTTGTATTATAAAAATACTTTTAAACGTACTTAATATGATACAATATGATAAGCTCAAAAATTGATCTAGAACAAGATATTCAACCTTTATCCGAATTTAGAAAACATGCCGCTGAATATATTGAACGAGTAAAAAATGATAAACGACCTTTAATTTTAACTCAACACGGAAAAAGTGCAGCTGTTTTACTTGATGTGAATTCATATCAAAAGATGCTTTACAATTATAATTTAAATGAAGAATTGATTGAAGCTGAACGACAAATAAGTCGAGATGAAACACAGGGTCATCAAGAGGTCATTTTACAAGTCAAAGAAAATTTGAAGAAATGGAAATAATTTGGACTCAAAAATCTGTTCAAAGGCTTAATGAATACATAGATTATATTGCATTAGACGATTACCTAATAGCAGAAAAATGGGCCTATGAGTTGATTCAGAAAACAGAACTACTAATCAATCAGCCCAATTTTGGGAGAATCGTCCCTGAATTTCACAATCAAGATTTAAGAGAAATTATATTCGGTAATTATCGAATCATTTATAGAACTAGTTTGGCTCAACAAAAGGTTTTCATCTTAACAATTTGGCATGTCCGCCAATTACCACCTGATTTTTCTGAACTAAGATGAGTTCGGGATAAGGACTCTTAGTCATGTATGATCTTCTTAATAAACATGGTTATGGTCGGTTCTCTATCCGAAAATATACTTGCTAAAAAAGATAATTTATTGAATTGCAGAGAGTTAGTGGATGTTTAGTTTGAAATGTATTTACTAATTGACCACCCTTTTGATTTCCCTCCGACTTTAGTCCTTAAATAAAATTGGTTCAAAACGGAGGGAAAACGCAAGAACATAAACTTAAATTTTGACAAACTCTTATCCCGAACTCAGGTTAATATTCTTCTATTCCACTCATCACTCGGCAATAATCGATACAAATGATGATCGATATATTCCCCATCACGTAACTCAATTTCTTTTAAAATACACTCGTGAATGAAACCCAAACGTTCTGCTACTTTTTTGCTTTTTTCGTTCCCAATCCAAGCTTGAATTTCAAAACGGTTGATTCCTAAAACGCTTCTGCCATAAGCAATTAAGTTTTTCACAGCTAGAGTTGTGAGTCCTTTTCCTTGTTCGTTTTCTGCAATCCAATAACCTAAAGCGGCAATATTATTTCTTAGATTTAATCCTTGAAATCCTACCAAACCAACAACTTTATTTTCTGGGTTAATTATTCCGCATTGAAAACCAGGATGTGTGTAAACATGAATTTTTTCATCAAATAATTGATTAAACTGCTGCTCATTTTCATCAATAAACTGCTGAATGGCGCGCTTTGTTGAAAGCTTTTCATACCAGACTTTCCAATCACTCAAATGAACTTTATTGGCTTGAAGTGTTTCATATAACGAAAGCACATCGTCTCTTGTGAACAATCTTAATTGATATCCAGCTACTAATTCTGCCTTTGGTCCCATCTGTTTAACTCTTTCCAAATTTCTTGAACTTGATTCTTCAATTCCATTTCTGATTCATCATTTTGAATGACAAAATCGGCAAATTCTTGCATTTTTTCTTGATCTAATTGTTTATTCATTCTGCTTAGTACGAGTTCTTCAGAAACATGATCTCTTTGCATAACGCGATAAATTCGATTGGATTTAGAAGCCGTTACTACAATTATTTTGTCAAAATCTTCTGGTCTTCCTTTGTCTAAAAGCAAAGCAGCTTCACGAATTAGAACTTTTGTTCCTTTTTGTAATTCTTCTTCTTTTTGTTTTCTAAACCACGCATAAACGGCTATGTGGACAATCGAATTTAATTCAGAAACTCTGTTTTTCTGGAAAGCTTGTTCACTTAAATGAGCTTTATTTAGACTTCCATCAGAAAAGTAAGACTCTTCGCCGAACGTTTTTTTAATTTGCTGAATAATCGAAGCGTCTTTAATCATTAATTCTTTTGCTAAATCATCGGCGCGAATTACGGTTGCTCCGAGTTTTTCGAACATGGAACCAACTGTAGATTTTCCGCTTCCAATTCCGCCTGTGAGTCCAACTGTTATCATCGAATTATGGCAATTTTTTTGAGTTTACTTCGCTTCGTTCCAGCGATTACTTGATAGAAATAGATCCCTGAACTTACAGTATTTCCAGCAGCATTTTTTCCGTTCCATTCATGAGACCCTGTAAAACCTGTACTTTGAAGTTCAATAACAGGTCTTCCAGTATTGTCTAATATCAAAATAGAAGATTCTATAGGCAAATGCGCGAACTGTAAATTAATTTGTTTACTGATTACCCAAGGACTTGGAAAACTAATCGCATCGTTTATTCCAAACTCATCTTCTGCTCTCTGATATCTTACGCTTATTTGATTTCCAGAAGGCTTAAACTGATATTCTAAGCTTGCAGACTCACTTAATTCTGCTAGAATCTTTACAGGTTTTCCATAATTCTGTAAATCTATACTCGGAATTTGAATTATAATAAATTGAATTTTAGTTTCTGAAGAAAACACAGATTCTTTAATGAGCAATTCCTCTGAATTAAGTTCAGAACTAAAAATCAAATCTGAAATTTGTACTTCATTTCCTGTTTTAAGAAATATTTTCACGGTGTTTTTATCTTCTATTTCAAAGGAGGAAAGAAAGATAGTTTGCTTTTTTTGAAATGTTAACGTCTCATTTTTAAAATAAATGGGGATTCCCGTTTCACTTATCAATCCCGTAAAATAAGCCTGAATTTCGATCTCTTTAGTTACCCTTAAATTTGGTCTGATAACATATTCTTTTCTTGAAATCGGAATAATCGATTCAACACTAAATGGCAATTCGTTTTGACTCAAATTATTGAATCTGAACACATTTTCTTGTAAGGAAACACGAATAAATTGATCATTTTGAACTGCAATTTCACTTGGTGAAATTAACAAAGCCTCCGATTCATGCAAAAAAACAGACTGCCGATTCCCGTTTTGAATCCGGATAAGTTCAGTTTTGTAGTTTATAATGGGAATTATAACAGTTTTTTCTGCTTTAGTCTGAATGGTTTGAACAAGTGTATCATTAGTAAATAATTCAAATTCTTCATTTTTTGAGCTAACAAAAGTGAGCAATAAAGAATCCGAAAACGCAGGAATATCAATTTGATAGATTTTCGGAAGAACTGAAAAAATAGGCAATTCTATTTTGCTCTTAGTATGATAGGTCAATGTATTTAAATCATACCTTTTGCTTAAAATTCCGTTTTGTTGAACGCCAATCATGTCGAGATTCTTTTCTTGTAAAATAGTAGAAAACTGAATCGGTTTTTCATGATCGAAATCACTTATAATTTCATATACATTCGGACT
>CAZNTR010000211.1:0-6195 GCA_964575925.1 uncultured Chitinophagales bacterium | reverse complement strand
CTAGAATTGGGAGTACAAGCGGACGCTTGCGCTAGAATTGGGAAGCACAAGCGGACGCTTGCGCTAGAATTGGAAGAAGCACAAGCGGATGCTTGCGCTAGAATTGGGAAGCACAAGCGGATGCTTGCGCTAGAATTGGGAGTACAAGTGGACGCTTGCGCTAGAATTGGTTTGCATCGTACAGTTTAATTGTGACGTTGCCTTAGGTTCTAATTCTCTGCTAAAAAGTGTAATTGAAGATTTTAGTTAAAAGTGGCAAAAAAAAACGGAGTACGATTTCACTCGTCTCCGTTACCTTAATAAACAATAATGGTTGGTTACTGTTTTTACTATGATTTCTTTTAAAAAGAATTAATTCGTAATAAACCAGTACTTTTTCTCTTTAACAGGTGTTTGCTGAGGAAGTATTGGATTTGACAAACGAATCATTTTTTTATTCTTTAAATCTGCTTTTTCAATCATTGAGCCCATATAGGTATTGAAGACTATATCAAAACTACCATCTTCAATTGCTTTATTAAGACCAGTTTCTAAGCGTTCTGAAAGATTCTTACCTGCTGGAGTTCTTTGTACAAAGAAATAAATGGCTGTAGGGTAGTATAAGTACATACTTGAGAAAACGCTTAATGGTTTATCTCTATTGAGTTCAATTTCCTCAAAAATTTCGGCGATAGAGCGTGGATATCCTACTGCTTTTTTATTGACAATTGCATTTATCATATCCTCTTTTTGAACATATTCAAGGATTTTGAAACCATTAGCTTTTAAAATCTGTGTATCAGGCCATTCTGAACCTTGCGTTAAAATTTCAGATTTTAATTGATCTTCATTTTCAATTAAGTTAATCTCTTGCATAGCAGATTTATTAGCAATCATCATTCTAATTCCAAATAAACCTTTATAAAGTGGAATGCGAACAGGGATAAATATTCGTTCACGAATGTCATCGGTCATTGTTGGAACAGCATACAATTCCTTCTTTTCTTTTAGGAATCTCAATGCATCACGTTGTGCATAACCAGAATTGTTTTCAACTACAATTTCAAATTCTCCATGTGTTTCAACTGTTTTTTCTAAACCTAATCGAAGTAGTGCTAAATTGTAATTCTTAATTAGTTCAATTTCTTCGGTCGGTGGCATATAATAGACCGTTGTTTTAGTCTGCGCTTGCAATTGAAACGCACTAATAACTGCAAAAAAAAGCAAACCAAATAATTTCATAATTCGTCCTTTGAACCGAATCTAATTCATCCTAACAAGATAAAATACAAAAAAAATTAATTGTTTGCGATAAATTTGAAATAGAATTTCATATTCTGATAAAAAATCTCAAGAATCTATGTACTTAAATAACCAAGTTTTTAGCTAGTACAACATGAGTTTTTTTAGTTTACCTCTTTTCAATTCGCGAAGAATCATCGATTCTATAGCTAAAAAGCGCATTGAGGAGTAAACTCAAAATGGAATGTACAGCTTTTTTGGATTGATAGCGTTTCGTTTTAAAAAACTAGATTAAAGAAAATTGAACTTTATTGTTAAACCAAACGAGTTGAAAATCGCAATTTGAAATGAGAAGCTGTATTTTTTAATACTTTGATGTGAAAAATCGAATGATGTCTTTCGAGATGACTACTCAAATTCGGACGTTGACATTTTGTAAAGTGAATGATTTTGTTAACTGTTTTATGTAGCATAATGAATGAAAACAAGAGCTTATTCGCAACCTATTGAACTTTGTTCATATCAATTAGTTGCTCATGTTGGGCTTCGACCCAGCATCTCAGCCTAAGAACCAATCTATTCTAAAAAAAGTGATTGTTGCGAAAAAAGATATTGGACAGAGATCGTACTTCGTGGTTCTTCGAATCGAATCGTGTCATGGTACGGCATGACCGTTTTTTTGCGAAAACCACTGCCTTTTTTTATAGAAACGAAGTCCAAATTTGAATTACTCTTAAAAGCAGTTTTCAATAAAAAAATCGACACTTTTATCTAATCTGAATGAGTGAAAGCAAAACAAGAGTCAATTGGGGTGGGTGCTTCTTTTGAGATTAAAAAGGTATATTACCATAGTATTGCTCAATACTAAATGAAAAAGTGCAAAATGATTTGAGTAATAAGATTTAAAATAATCTTGTTAAAGTGTAATTTCGTCGCTATTGAATTCTGGCTGTTAAATCAAAATAGTAAGATGGGTTTTTTGAGATTCGTAATTCTTTTTTTCATAATCATTTTTTTTCAAATTTCTGGCAATGCACAAGATACTCTTATCGTTTTAGCTTCAGAAGTTATTGTTGAATCACAATGGATTCGAACAGATTCTTCTCGTTTTGTTGCCCACGTTAAGCTATCCAACCAAAAACGAATTTCTCTTAGAAATACAAGTTTAGCTGATGTGTTTAGAACGGTTCCCAGTATTCTCAATTTTGAGAGAAATAATCTCTCAGTTGAAGATCGGATTTCAGTTCGTCGAAGTGGTTGGCAATCAGTTTTTGGGGTGCGAGGACTTCGCTTATTTTATGAAGGATAGCCCTTAACTGGAATCGATGGGCAGACAATGACTGAATTGGTCGATCCGCAACGCGTTCAAGCAGGGAGAACTGAGTAAAAGAATGTAGGTGAAGAACGAATTTCGGGATTAGAGTAGGTTTTAACACAAAACATAATTACAAATCATGAAATACAATTTTCGGGGAGTTTAATGCAAAATCGATTGCAGCATCAGGAAAGCAACGAAACACAGATTCAAGGTTTACCCAATTTTATGATAAAAAGTTATTATGAGTTTAGCGGAAAACATTATTCTGGTTTAATTGAATATCAACGAGTGGGAAAACAATTTGCCGATTCTGAAAATCATGTTGGGATAAAACCTTGGCAGATCGTTTCGGCACAGATTAGTTTTAAAAAAAACGAATCACGTATTTCTTGGGGTTTCAAATGTATTTGATGAAAAATATGCAGCAAGTGTGAGCGTAAATTCGGTAAGTGGAAGATATTTTGAGCTGGCAAGCAGTCGAAATTGGTTAATTGGGAATCGTTTTAGTTAAAATTTTATGAAAGGAATGTCTAAATCGGATTCAATACATAGAAACACAGATTGTTGCTGTAAAAGAAGTAGGAATTTAAAATCTACATTGAAACGATAAAAAATAGTTTAATAGATTAAAATGGAAGCGTTATATTGTGAATTGAAGCGTAAAAATGCAAACTAAAGGATTCAGGAAAAAATCAGTTAGTTTATAATTAGGAGAATATTTTTTTTGATTTTAATTTTTTGCCCAATTCAGAAAGTCTGTTTTGTCTGTTTTTAGCCATTCAAATTGATTGAAATCGCCGATTTTTTTGCAATAAACTACTTTTCGGAACCGACTCATTTTTCAAAATATTAAATAGTATTTTTACATGCGAATATTTTCAAACATTAAACTATATTTTTAGATATGTGCAAAACAGTAGAAATTAAAAGCGAGCAATTTAGATTATGAACGAATATCTACTTTTTAATCTCATAGTTTTTATGGGTCCTTTTTTTCTAAGTTTTGATAAAAAAGTTCATTTTTCTTCGAATTGGAAACATTTATTAGCCTCAGCATGGCTACCTATACTTGTTTTTTTGTTTTGGGATATACTCGTTTCTGGCAGACATTGGTGGTTTAATTCTGAATTTGCTGGGGAAGGTCGTTTCTTAGACTTACCGATTGGCGAATGGTTGTTTTTTTTCACAGTTCCCTATTCATGTCTGTTTTCTTGGGAAGTTATGCACGCTTATTTAGAAGATAAACAGATACTTACAAAATTTCCTTCATTACTTTTAGCAGTTGCTCTTTTTTCTGCTTCTTTCACCTTATTTTTACTTGGCCTTGAATATACTGCGTTGTCGATTGCTGCACTGTCTGTTGTGTTCTTTACCGATTATTTTTATAAAACAAGGTTGTTTATCAAAAAACACACTTGGATTTATATTGGAATGATTGGATTTTTCACCTTAATTTTCAATGGCTATTTAACGGCAAGACCTGTTGTTTTATACGATTATTCTTATCAGTTAAATAAATTGGTATTTACTATACCAATAGAAGATTTTATTTATGGAATGGCGCTCCTGTTATGGATAACTGTTCGTTACGAAGCTCGAAAAACTTATGCTGTCTGATAGACTAGAACCTGTTATTGTATTCTTTATGTACATATTGCTCATTTTTGGAGCAATATGGAATGTAACTGGTTTATTCCCAACTTTAATGCATTATACCACATCCCCTTTAATGTTGATTTTAGGTTTAGGGGTTTTGTTAAGTGTGAATAAATTTATTTTTCCTAAGCTTGCTTTTTGGTTTGTGTTAACAGCAGCAATCACTATTAGTATAGAGTGGTTAGGTATTGAAACTGGAAAAGTTTTTGGTCATTATGATTATACTGATCATTTATTTCCACAACTTATTGGTGTGCCTATAGTTATTGGGATTGCTTGGGCTGGAGTTTGTTTAGGCGCCATTGGACTTTTACAACGTTCTAGAAAAGTGTATTTACATTCTACAACAACAAAAATGCTAATGACAGGCTTTTTGATGATGGTATTTGATGTATTACTTGAGCCAGTTGCTATAAAATTGGGTTATTGGCATTGGTATGATGCAACACCTCCTTTACAAAATTATTTAGCTTGGTGGATTATTGGAAGCCTGTTTTCATGGCCTGTATTTACAATTTTGAAAAATGTCAAATTTTCAAAATTGGCGTTTCATAGCTTTTTAGCTCAGGTAATTTATTTCGTGTTAATCATTTTGTTTTAATTGCTTTTTTTAGAACTGAGAGTCAAGAAAAAAAGCAATTAAATACTCTGAATCCTTGATGCAAATATTGATAAATTCCACTCGTAAAATAGAATTAATTAGAAGGAAGTTTTTTTCATTATTTGAAATGAGAAAACATTCTCCTATTTTGTTAAAAATTGAGAATTTTAATCCAAAATAAAGAAAGCTATGAATTCAAAACAGCATATAGAATTAGAAGATGCTTACAATGCTCATAATTATCATCCAATTCCTGTAGTAATTGCAAAAGGTAAAGGCGTAAAAGTTTGGGATCAGGAAGGAAAAGAATATTTCGATTTTTTATCAGCGTATTCGGCTGTGAATCAGGGACATTGTCATCCTAAAATTCTTAAAGCTTTAGTTGATCAGGCGCAGAATTTAACCTTAACTTCTCGTGCTTTCTATAATAATATTCTAGGTTCTTACGCAAAATATGTTACCGAATATTTTGGATATGATCGAGTTTTACCTATGAATACAGGAGTTGAAGGCGGAGAAACTGCGGTGAAATTAGCTCGACGGTGGGGATATGATGTTAAAGGAATTCCTGCTAATCAAGCAAAAGTTATTTTTGTTGAAGGAAACTTCTGGGGCAGAACACTTGGTGCCATTTCTTCATCAACAGACTCTAGTTCAACTGCTGGCTTTGGTCCGTTTATGCCTGGATATGAACTAATTCCATACAATGATTTATCAGCTTTAGAAAAAGCACTACAAGATCCTAATGTTTGCGCTTTTATGGTAGAACCAATTCAGGGTGAAGCAGGTGTTGTTGTTCCTGATGAAGGTTATCTCAAAGGCGTTCGTGATTTGTGTACAAAAAACAAGGTACTTTGGATTGCAGATGAAGTTCAAACTGGTTTAGCAAGAACAGGAAAACGTTTAGCAGTAGATCACGAAAACGTAAAACCCGATATTTTAATTCTTGGTAAAGCTTTAAGCGGCGGTGTTTTACCCGTTTCTGCTGTGTTAAGCTCACACGAAATAATGTTAACGATTAAGCCTGGTGAACACGGTTCAACGTATGGTGGAAATCCATTAGCATGTGCGGTTGCGATTAGCGCTTTGGAAGTATTAAAAGAAGAAAATATGGCTGAAAATGCAGAAAAGTTAGGGCAATTATTTCGTTCAGAAATGACACGCATTGCAGAATCTTCTTCATTAGTCACACTAGTAAGAGGAAAAGGCTTATTGAATGCCGTTGTAATCGATGATCACGAAGAAAGTGAAAAAGCGTGGAATATTTGCCTGAGACTAGCGGAAAATGGCTTGTTAGCTAAACCAACTCATGGTAATATTATTCGTTTTGCTCCTCCTTTGGTAATTACTGAAAGTGAAATGCGCGAATGTATCGCAATTATTGAAAAGACTTTCGCTG
>CAZNTR010000210.1:0-6267 GCA_964575925.1 uncultured Chitinophagales bacterium | reverse complement strand
ATCTAAGTACCGTTTACGTGCAATTGTTTTCATAAGGCTGATGTAATCAAAATTCGTATTTTGGTCAATTCTGATTAAGTTTGTTTTCAGAACCAGTGTCTTTTTCAACTAAATTTGGTCTGTTTATCCTTAATAGTCTGATGAATATACCATTTAAAATGGGGCATCTTTAGTTTTTTAACAATTGAAAACTGAATGAGCATTATTAATTGATAAGCTCATTCCACTCTAGTTTTAAATTTCGACAGCCAAACTACTAAATGCTGAGATTAGATAGTTATAGAAAAATTGGCTATACAAGTTTGGCGATTGTAGAAGATGCAAAATTCGAAGCACTAGATAAGCTACTAGTGCTGAACTTGAAAATGATTCAAAAAACTTATATTGGATTTAACATTACCCAAAAAAAATAGCCATTTATGCCACTCATTTTAATGCGGTTCCCTTTTACTCAGGCTTTATTCTCACAATTTTATTGTCACGTAAAACAACCAACTCGGAATTATTACTTTTCTTAAATTCTAAAAGTTTTTCGTAAACTTTCTCAAGTCCTTTTAGGATTTTTTTTTTCTTTTATTTGAGTTTCAAATTTTGTCATAGTGTTCTCTTAATATAATAAACTTCTCTTGATTCACAATATTAAGTAAACCATCGATTTGTTTGTCGGCAAAAAGTTCATGTTGTCCTTCGGAGTTGTCAAAAATCAAAGCACCGTCAACGATTGGAAGATAGATATCAAATTTTTAATTCCTCTTGTGTATCTTCTTTCAATCACCTCAAGTTCAATGTTATGTCCACCTTCAATAACTCTAGTTTTTACTCGCTCTTTAGCTAAGTCAATGTTTTGAAGCCAAAAGAATAACAATGTAACTCGATACCCCTTTTCTTTAGCTAGAAGTATTTTACTTTTATAGCTTCTAGTTGATAATGTTGTTTCAAATGCAAAGTTTCGATTTTCATAAAGCAAATCATTGATTCTATTCAACATAATTCGTCCAGCTTCAAAAGATACTTTTTCGGGTTGAAAAGGAGAAAGTCCTTTTGCAATTTCGTCGGCATTAACAAATTCTTTGCAATCTAAAATTTCAGGTAAAATAGTAAACGAAGCCGTAGTTTTACCAACTCCATTGCAACCTGCAATTATATAAAGTTTTTTGTCATGCATAATCGCAAATTTACAAATAATTTTCTTTGGTTATTCAGTTCTGTTCTTTTTGAAAATGTGGCGGTGTTTGTGACCTAAGATGTTGTAGCCACCCGAAAGGCGGTACTTTTACCATAAAACTTGATTATAAGAGTCCACTCCGAAAAGTAGTTTTCAGCAAAATATTCGGCGAATTCACAATATTTGGAAAAGTGTAATTCGAAAGAATCGACTTTTTACAGTGGACTCTTATAAATAATTTTGAAACAATAATGTTTGATTAACCAAAACTTTCTTTGGAAAATGAAACTCCGACTTCTGGGTTGTTGCAGTTATAAGCGATGCTTCTCATTCTATGGCAAGCTACTTGGAAATTCTTCTGCAATTATTTCGTCAACGGTTTTTGGTGTAACTTGTGAGTTAAGTTTTTCAAGAATCGCTAATGTTTCTCTGTATTCCACTGCTTCTGGTAGTCTTGAAAATTCAGCGTCAAGCCCGATTTCTTTTACTATATTTTCTATTTCGTCTAGTGTTACGTTGAAAAACTCTTTACGGTAATTCAACATATTCACTTTTTTGTTTGTAAACGCTTTGTGTAACTTGTTTTCAAGTGTTGCTGCTTCGTCTGAATAAATCATTGCGTGAATGTCAGATTGAAATGGAACAGAAGCGTCACCCAATTCTTTAACTCTGTCAATTGGTTCTAATCGTCTTGTCAGTCCAATTTTGTAAACGTTTTCACCGAAAGAACCGATATTTGAAATAACATATACGTGCCCACGTTTCGTCTATTGAGCCATTGATAACGCTCCTTCTTTTTTCTCTTGTGCCTCTTTAAGTTCTTGTTCTAATTTTTTAAATTTGGGATTGGATTTTATTGTGTTTTTCGCCTTTCGAAGCTTCATATTCTTTTCGAGCTTTGTCTAATGCTTTTTGATAAGTAGCTTCTTCTTTTTCGGCTTCTTTTTGAGCTTGTTCAAACTCTCTTTTTGCTTTTTCTTCTTCTCTTAACTCTTCTTGAATTGCTCGCATTTCTTCCTTTTCCTGCTGTCTTTTAGATTGGTATTCATATTCAAGAATGAGTTCCTTACGTTTAGGTCTAAATATTCTTTATTTATATATACATGAAAGCCTTGTCCCAATTTATTTATTGCATCAAATAATTTTTGCATTCGCTCAATCATTTGATTTATATTATTCCATTTTACCTTTGAAATTAGAACGTCACATTCACCATTAAAAGCTCTTAGCATTAGTTTTTTATATATTTTGACAAGAGCTCTTCCTTTTGCTTCGCTTCCTTCAACTGACCAATTTTTGTTGCAAATTGCAGCAGTGTCGGCAGAAATCATTTGCTTTTGAATTTGAATGATTTCATTTTGTTCAGCTCGATATTCGTCTGATTTTTCAAAGTCATATACCGGTTCATAAATGCCAAATTCTATAAGATCTAATTTACTTTCAAAAACACTCACATATCTACGGAGTTTTTTATATGTCTTTAAAGCAGCTTGATAATTTGAATTTAAAGTATTGAACTCTTTCTCAACAATTTTGATGTCGCTATTTTTTGAAATAATTAATTGTTCTAATAACCTGAGTTCGGGTTAAGGTTTATTACAATAATTTTAATCAAAATTTTGAATAAGCATTGGAGAAACTGCATTTACTTTTTGTGCAATCTTTAATTTAAGACCAAATTAGACAGAGATGCTGGGTCAGAGCTCAGGGACAACAAAATCTCACGTCATGCTGGACTCGATTCAGGATCCCAGTCTTGCTCATCGTTTTTTATTAGCTATGCTTGATGTGATGCCACGTATTTCTTTCTTCTCTTGGAGGAGATTCTGGGTCAAACTAGAATGTCGAAATTTATTTTAACCTGTTTATATTTTAATTTCTTATCGCGAACTCAGGTTAATAGTTACAGTTTCCTTTCCCATTCATTAAGCTATCATCTTTCCAAGTGTTTGCTCATAATAAAAAGCATCTTGCTTTCAACATCATAGATTAATTCGGTTTAAGCGAGGACGCTTATTTTATTGTGCTAGGGCGCCAGCAAGGACACTGTCGCCATTTTGGATTTTTGACTAGCTTTAATTTTGATGTCAAAAACTTACTTCATAACTTTTTTTATTGGTTTAAACGGGACGTTTATTTTATTTTACTAGGCACCAGCGAGGACGCTGTCGCCATAAAATAAATTCATATAAATACATTCTTTTTTTCAAAGTTCTTAGTCATTGATGCATAACACACTACCCTTGCTTAGGTAAATACTTTCAGGATAATTAGAAATTTTATACTCAATCTTGTTATAAGGCATTACTCATATTTAGTATATTTAGACATGAGGCAATCTACATCTGTGATATTTTTAGCTGTGCTTTTCTTTTCTTGTGCTGAAACGAAAACTATTCAACAAGAAAAAAGCGAACCTAGCGTAGTAATAGCAAATAATAGTGAGCAGACAGAAAAAATAACTGTTGAAGAAACAATTGATTTTGATAAATATAGAACTAAATTGGGTGATAATAAATCTGGTAGTTTAAACACTTTACCAAATGCATTTGTTGTTGAAGAAACTAATACTATTTTGAGTGAATCAGATAATTCTGGTTACAGAATTCAGTTAATCTCGACTTCTGACCGTAATCGTGCACAAAAAATCATTGGTGACTTTAACGATTGGATCTTCTCTTCCGAAGATATAGCGTACAAAGCAGAAGCCTATTTGATTTACAGACAACCAAATTATCGCGTTCATATTGGCGATTTTAAAACACGTATTCAAGCAAATGAATTTGTTAAATTCATAAAAAGACGATTTAATGATGCATGGATTATTCAAGATCAAATAATTGAAGACCGGGTTCCGGAATTTGTAAAATGAGCGATATTGCTGTAATTGGCAGTGGTTTTTCGGGTATAAGTGTAGTGTATTGGCTACATCAGTTAGGTGTAAAAGCAACTCTTATTTCTTTGGATATTCCTGAAAAAGCGTCTGCTGTACCATTGGGATTAATGAGTGCTGCTGGAGGGCAAAAAGGAATTCCGATTTGGCGTTATAAAGATGGTTTAAGAAGTACGTTTGATTTATTGGATGAACTCCAAAACTTTAATTCTGAAACGAAGTTATATCAAAAGTCTGCTGTTCTACGTCCTGCAATGCAGCCGTTCATTGAAGAATATTTTCGTAAAAATTTTGATGCCTTTCCAGAAGATGACGTAACGTGGTTAAGTTCGGATGAAATCCACGATTATAATCCGCACATTTTTAATCAATATGGTGGAATGTTGATTCATAATGGAGCCATTATTTCGGGTGATGCTATTTGCAACACTATAATACAGTATGCTGATTATTATCATATTCCGATGATACATAATCGTGTTTATCGTATTGAAAAAGATGATAACGGGTTTCGTATTTATTTCAATAATTTCGAAACTAAGTTTGACAAGATTATTGTAGCAACAGGTTCAGTTTTACCTACTATTTCAGGAATTGATGTCGGGAATCTCATTGTTCCTGTTAAAGGTCAATTAATGAAATTAAGAAAAGAAACGTCTGATACTGTCTTTGATCATGCGATTTCTGGACAAGGTTATATTGCAGAATTGAACGGTGAAGCCGCTTTTGGGAGTACGTATGAACATGATTTCACTACACTTGAACCAACTCAAACTGCTGAGAATAAATTGCAAGATCAATTAAGTGTTTTGTTTCCTAACTGGGAAACATATTTTTCAGTTTCCGAACAATGGACAGGAGTTCGTGCATCTACGCCTGATAGGATGCCCATGCTTGGGAATTTTGAATGGAATTCAAATCTGTATTTCTATTTCGGAAATGGTTCAAAAGGAATGATTTGGAGCAGTTTATTAGGGAAATTAATAGCAAGATTAATTATGAAGAATGAAGCATTACCGAGAGAAGTGGCAATTCAACGCTTCGCTAAAAGAGTAATCTTTTCTTAATTTTTAATTATAAATTCTGAATTTTTAATTCGAATTCTAGCGCTAGCGTCCGCTAGTGCTGGAAAATTAACGAAAGCGTCCGCTTTCAACAACGGCATTTAATTTTGTTATAAGCGAGACGCTTATTCTATTTTCAAGGCACCAGCGGACGCTGGCGCCATCTATTCACAAAAAAAGGCATACCGTAATGGCATGCCTTTTTTATTATAAATAAACTAAATACTATTCGCGTTTTAGCTGTTTGTATTTAATGCGGTGTGGAGTACCATCCGTTATGCCATAACGCATTTTTCGGTTTTCTTCGTACTCTTGAAAGTTACCTTCAAACCAATACACTTGAGATTCACTTTCGAAAGCTAAAATATGCGTTGCAATACGATCTAAGAACCATCTATCGTGAGAAATCACAACAGCGCATCCGCCGAAGTTAATCAATGCTTCTTCCAAAGCACGCAATGTGTTTACATCCAAGTCGTTAGTTGGCTCATCCAAAAGTAATACGTTTGCGCCCTCTTTTAGTATTTTAGCCAAGTGAACGCGATTTCTTTCACCACCAGATAATTCTTTAGTAAGTTTTTTCTGATCTTTTCCAGCAAAGTTAAATCGGGAAACATATTGGCGAGAATTGATTTCTCTGTTACCTAATTTCAGGATATCCATTCCTTCAGATATTTCTTCCCAAATTGATTTTTCAGGATCTAAAGGTCTATTTTGATCAACATATCCTAATTTTACAGTTGTTCCAACTTCGAACGTTCCAGAATCTGCTTTTTCAGAACCTGCAATCATTTTAAATAAGGTGGATTTACCCGCACCGTTAGGTCCAATTACCCCAACAATTCCTCCAGGAGGTAATGCAAAGTTAAGATTTTCCATCAATAAACGATCACCAAATGCTTTTTGAACATTGACGGCTTCGATTACTTTATTACCTAAACGAGGTCCAGCTGGGATATAAATCTCCATATCCTCAATGGCTTTTTCTTTCTCATCAGACAATAAATCCTCGTAAGCTTTAATACGTGATTTGCTTTTTGCCTGACGTGCTTTAGGATTTTGGCGAATCCATTCTAACTCTTGTTGCAAGGTTTTCTGACGTTTGTTTTCAGAACGTTCTTCCAAAGCTAAACGCTTACTTTTTT
>CAZNTR010000209.1:0-6270 GCA_964575925.1 uncultured Chitinophagales bacterium | reverse complement strand
ACTTAAGTCTCTAATTTGCCAAAATGGTACGAGACTGAAGTCTCGCACCAAATTTGTTTTGCACCAAATTTTAAAAACTAAATTATTTATTTAATTTCTTCCCATTCTTTAAAAGGACTTACTTGCAATGCTTTTACTTCGTTTTCGAAGGATTTCCATGTTTTACTGTAAAATCCATTAAGGCGTTTTAAGGCTGCATCTAATGATTTTTGTGCTTCTCTCATCAAAATTTCGTGCGTTTCGCTTATTCCGTAATAGGCTGAGTTTAAATGCCGTGACGGAGCGCCAATTTTTGAAGACACATTATCATTCGATCTGAAAATCCCTTGAACATCTTCTTTGTTTAAAAAGAGTTCTCTCATGGTTGTTAGAGAATCTGTTAGCGCTTTTGCTTGTTTTTTTAGAGAATCAGCGCTGGTTTTAGGCCATTGTTTCCCTAATAATTCTAAGGTTTCTTTGCTGTCTGAAAGTTGTTGTATGGCGTCGTTCATTGTTTTTCTGAGCGCCATTACATCATTTTGTTTTTCCAAACGAGTTTTTAAATTTTCATGAGTCACCGAAATTCGTGGATCAAAAATGACATCAACTTCTGTTGAATCGACAGCGCTATTGTAAGAAATGCGGATTTTATAAGTTCCTGGAATTACATCATTTCCGCCAGGCTCTTGAGCATTTTCACGATTAGACGATCCTGGTCTTTCTAAACCTTTGTGGTCTAATTCCCAAACAATGCGATTCATTCCACTTTCAGGTTCAGCTTGTAAAGTTCTAATCACTTTATCACCTTCAAGAATTTCAATTTTTGCTTTCGCTGGTTTTTTCTTTTTATCCGCTTTAGCTAATTCTTTGAATCCCGTTTTTACGGAATAGGTAATTTCAGCACCGAATGGTCTGTTTGCTCCATTAAACATGGCATCAGCGTGGAAACGAATTCCTGGAGGTTGCTGAAATTGAGCTAAAACCGCAGTTGAAGGTTTATAAGCAACTACTTCTTTATCTAGCAAACTTACGCCTTGTCGCGCTAATTCTCGAAGTGGACGAATGTTATCGATTACCCACGCCGCACGACCAAACGTTCCAATCACCAAATCGTGTTCTCTAGCTTGAATCGCTAAGTCAGAAGTGGCAACGGTTGGGAATCCTTTGGTCCATTTTGTCCAGTTTTTGCCTTCATCAATACTGATGTATAAACCGAATTCAGAGCCTGCATAAAGTAATTTAGGCTCTTCAATATCTTGAATAAAAGACCATAACCAGCCGTCAATTTTTTTGTCATCAACTACTCGTTCCCATTTTTTGCCAAAATCTTTGGTTCTGAATAAATACGCTGACCAATCTCCTTGGCGATAATTATTCATCACCACATAAGCTTCTCCTTTATTAAATCGAGACGCTCTAATTTGTGGAACCCATGCACCTGTTGGTGCGCCTTTAATTTTTGGTGTTAGATTTGTCCATGTTTGCCCTCCATTTTGCGTTAATTGAACATTTCCATCATCAGTTCCGACCCAAATTATATTTTCATCCAAAATACTTGGCTCAATAGCCAAAATTGAAGTATGATTTTCAGCCGCTGTTACATCATAGGATAAGCCGCCACTTTCTTTATAGGTTTGTTTTTTGGGATCATTCGTTGTTAAATCAGGAGAAATTACTGTCCAAGTTTTACCTTGATTATCGCTTTTGTGAACAAATTGAGAACCAAAATAAAGACTCGATTTATTAAATGGATTTAATGCAATTGCTGCATTCCAGTTAAAACGAAGTTCGATTCCATCAGGGTGAACCGGTTGAATAAATTGAGAAAATCCTGTTTTGTGATCATAACGTCCAACATTTCCACCTTGTGACATAGCATAACCATAACGGGAATCTACAGGATCGGGAACAACATCAAATCCGTCGCCGAAATATAATTCTTGCCACACGCCATTTCGTATTCCAGATTCTTGCCAAACATAAGCGGGACCGCGCCAAGAACCATTGTCTTGCATTCCACCATACACATTGTATGGATATTCATTATCTACATTGATGTGATAGAATTGGGCAAGTGGTAAGTTTTCGGCAAATCGCCAAGAAACGCCACCATCATAGGTAATATTTAATCCGCCATCATTTCCATCAATCATGAAATTCGGATTTGTTGGATGTATCCACCAGGCGTGGTGATCGGGGTGAACGCCAGAATAAGGAAGAATTACGCGAAAGCTTTTTCCGCCATCTTCGCTCATTGCAACGCGAGAATATAAAGTGTACACACGATGTTCATTACTCGGATCTACGTAAATATCAGCATAATAGAAAGGTCGGTCGCCAATGTCGCTTTTATCGTTTACTTTTTTCCATTTCAAACCACCGTCTTCGGAACGGAAAAGAGCGTTCTTTTTGGATTCAATAAGTGCATAAACTACGTTTGGTTTGTTCGTTGCTTGTGCTAAGCCAATTCGTCCTAAATCACCTTCAGGAATTCCGTCTTCAGAGCTGATTTTCTTCCAAGTTTCACCACCATCGAAGGTTACATGCAAGCCTGAACCTTCACCACCTGATTTAAAAAACCAAGGCCAACGTCTGTATTCCCACATCGTAACAATGATTTTGTTAGGGTTTGATGGATCCATAATCATATCAGCAACGCCTGTTCTGTTATTGGCAAATAAGATTTTTTTCCACGTTTTCCCACCGTCAGTTGTTTTAAAAACACCACGATCTTCTGTATCAGACCAAGCATCACCGTGAGCGCCAACATAAACTACATCAGGGTTTGTTGGATCAATGATTAATCTGTGAATCGTTTTTGTTCCGCTTAAACCCATGTTTTTCCACGATTTTCCGCCGTCTATTGATTTAAAAACACCTCGACCCATGCTTTGAGAATTTCTTGGATTTCCTTCACCCGTTCCGACCCAAATTACAGAAGGATTCGATTGTTGAACTTGAACAACGCCAATAGAAGCTGCATTTTGTTCATCAAAAATAGGTTCCCAAGTTGTTCCGCCACTTGTACTGCGCCAAAGTCCACCTGAGGCTGTTCCCGCATAAATTACTTTTGAGTCTGATAAAACCACATCAATTGAGGTAACTCGACCACTCATTCCTGCCGGTCCGATATTTCGAGGTTTAATGGCTTTGAGTTTGTCCATATCGAGTTGCTGCGCACTCAGAACTACGGAAAAAAGTAACATGAAAATAGAAAGAGAAAGTTTTTTCATTGTTTTGATTCGTTATTTCCTAAAAATTTTTCGGAAATAAAGCGAAAAGATGATGAATAGCAAACCTAAACGCAGTTTTTTACAATTATTGGTATTCATTTGCAAAGTGTGGTTAGAAATGAGAAATGAGGAATGATGTTATTGATTTAAGAATTTATAGATTCTCTCTAGTAAATTTTAATCAGTAAGAAGATTTTTGAATCGGAGAGAGATTTAGAGAGAGGTAAACTCTAAATAAGAAATTATACTATTTCATTTCATATATCTGCCACAAGTGTCCACGCATAACAAATTGCATTCTCTACTTGAAAATGAGATCAATTTAATCCTTTTACACAACTCATTTCTGACGCGCGTGTCCACTCGTGACAAATTAGAATAAGGAATAATTTCAAAGTTGAGTATTTTGATCATCTTAGAACCAAAATACTTTCTTTTGCCAAGAATTGACGCGATTGAGATACACTAATTTTAAAGGGTTTTTATTAATTAATGAATTTCGGCTTTGTGAGTCTTTTACTATTTTCTTAAGTTTCTTTGAACCGAAAATTTTCAAAAAGAGAGCCATGATTTCGATTGATCCTAGTACCATTTCAACACAAGAACGATATAAAATTGCTACAGGAAGTGTAATTCCGAGACCAATTGCCTTAGTTTCTACCATGTCAAAAGATGGGAAATCGAATCTTGCGCCGTTCTCATTTTTCACCATTGCCGCTTATAGTCCACTAGTCTTGGTTTTCTTTCCTCTGAATTATAAAACGGGAACAGAATTAAAAGACACCACAAAAAATATTCTCGAAACCAAAGAATGTGTGATTCATATTGCGACAGAAGAACTTGCAGAGAAAATTAATCAAACTTCTGGTCTGTATCCTTTTGGGGAAAACGAGTTTGATATTGCGGATTTAACTCCTGTACCTTCACATAGTGTAAAACCGTTCAGAGTAAAAGAATGTCCTATTCATTTTGAATGTAAACTGTACACTTCTTTGGAAATTGGTGAAGGAGTTGGTGGCAGTAAAGCCATTTTTGCCGAAGTGGTTAAAGCTCATTTTAATCAGAATTTGATTCACGATTATAAAATCTCCGCTGAAAAATTAGCACCAATTACACGATTGGCAGGAATGCAGTGGGCAAAATTGGGAGAATTGTTTGAATTGCAAAGACCGGAAGTTTAAAAATGAGAAATGTGATATGAGAAATGACGGTGCCTAAAATTTTTGTCACTTTTACAAAAGATGTTGATGTTAGTGCTTGTTTAATTTAGGTACTCTTTTCTTAGGTTGAACAGGTAAAGTTGGTTTTAGTTTTAAAACATAGGGGAAAAGATTTTCAGCATTTAAGAGTTCCAACCCATCTTTCTGACTTTAACATGTTGTAATGTGAATTATTTTGTTAAGGGTTTTATGTAGCTTAATTAATGAAAACAAGAGCGTATTCGCAACCTATTGAGCTTAGTTCATAGACGTTATTTGATTATGTGAGGCTTCGAACCAATATATCAGCCTAAGAATCAATCTATTCAAAAAAAAGTGATTGTTGCGTAAAAAGAAATTGGACTGAGATAGTACTTCGTGGATTTTCGAATCGTGGCAAGGGATGACCGTTTCTTTGCGAAAATCGCGGCCTTTTTTTATAGAATCAAAGTCCGAATTTGAGTAAGAAATCAAGACTTTTCATTTTGACAAATCGAATTTCATTTCGCAAAATGATTCTAAATATCATAACTAAATAATTAAGTAAAAAAGATGTTTTTTATAAATAAGAGTGAAATTTTACTATTTGGAGCTTGTTTGATAGAAATCAAGATAATGGTAATCAAAAAAGCGGTTTCATAAAAAATGCCTTATAAATTTACCTTTCTATGTAAAAAAGCCTAATTAAAAAATTTATATTGAAATCAATAAATGGCTTATTAATTAAATATTTCTTAGTGTTATGGATAAAAAACGTTGGATTATATCATTCTTAATTATTGCAGTAGTAGGAATCGCAGGTGCATTTTGGTCTAGCCCAAAAACAGACCCATCTACAATGTCTCAATTCTTGCCAGAATCAGCTATTGAACATGCTGATGTGGCTTGGTTATTAACCTCCGCTTGTTTAGTTTTATTAATGACTCCAGGCTTGTCATTTTTCTACGGCGGAATGGTTGGTCGCAAAAATGTGATTTCAACGATGTTACAAAGTTTCATCAGTTTGGGAATAATCAGTATTAGTTGGGTTGTTGTTGGCTTTAGCCTTGCTTTTGGTGATCCAATTGGTTTTACAATTGACGGACAATTATATGGTTTGATTGGAAATCCGTTGAGTTATCCTTTTTGGAATAACGTTGGAGTTTTTCCACACGCTGACATGGCAAGTACCATTCCTTTCATTTTATTTGCCTTATTTCAATTGAAATTCGCTGTAATTACACCTGCAATAATAACTGGATCATTTGCTGAACGTGTTCGATTTATTTCGTATTTGATTTTTATAACTCTTTTCACATTATTGATTTACAGTCCTTTAGCACATTGGGTTTGGCATCCAAACGGATTGTTAGGATCTTATTTTGGTGTAAAAGATTTTGCTGGAGGTACTGTAGTTCACATGAGTGCGGGCTTTGCCGCTTTGGCAGGAGCATTAATGCTCGGAAAGCGCAAAAACAACGAGCATATTCCAACCAATATTCCATTTGTATTATTAGGAACTGGAATGTTATGGTTTGGCTGGTTTGGTTTTAACGCCGGTTCAGCTTTGAGTACAGGTGGAAGTGCCGTTATGGCTTTTGCAACAACAATGATGGCATCTGCATCTGCAATGTTGACATGGATTTTCTTTGATCGTTTGAAAGGAACTCGTGTTTCAGCAATGGGAGCCTGTATTGGAGCCGTTGTTGGTTTGGTTGCGATTACCCCTGCTGCTGGTTTTGTAACTGTTCCCGAAAGTATGTTTTTCGGTTTTATAACAGCTATTATAAGTAATACGGTGCTAAATATGAAATCAGTGAAAGCAATTGATGATACACTCGATGTTTTTGCTTGCCATGGAGTTGGAGGAATTATGGGAA
>CAZNTR010000208.1:0-6273 GCA_964575925.1 uncultured Chitinophagales bacterium | reverse complement strand
GTTTTCAATTATATATTTGAAGAATTTAAGCTGTCCTAAAAAAAATCGAATGTTTTAAGTGGACTCAAATTCCTAAAAAACTTTACTATACTCCAAGAAGTAGTTTCTATTACATATTCGGCGAATTCGAAGAATTTGACCTGTTCAAGTAAAAAAATTGGCCTATCGAATTGGACTGAAACTACAGTTCTCTTTCGAACTGTAGAAACACATTTATTATTCACATAATTAAACTATTTCTTTTCCCCTCGCAAATAACAAGTTAACCTTTCTATCCTTAACTAAACTTCATGATTTATATTTCGACTTAATGCAACCTATTTAGTTCTACATACAATTTTAACTCTCTTTCATTTTCAACTTGTTACACTTCGTAACCAAGCATTAACAAAGAATTCAGATAAACTCGGGTATTATCATTAAATTTAAGGCTGTTACTTTTAAAAATAAAATGAATGTAGATATGAAAAAAATATCCTTAATACTGATCTTACTTTTCAGTATTTCTATTATTGCTCAAGCTCAAAGCTTCTCAACATTTAAAGAATCCCAAGCAACAGTTGGGAAAATTACTACTCAAAGAGGCCCTTCCAGTGTAAATTGGTTTGATGGTGGCGAGAAGTACTCCTACTACCAAACAAATACAGAAACTAAAAAACGCGAAATTCGCTCTTATCAGCCATCAAAGAAAAAAGATGAATTAATTTTTGATGGTGAAGGCTTAATGATTCCTGGAACAGAAACACCTTTCACTTATTCTTCTTTCCAATGGTCTGCGGATTCAAAATTCTTATTATTTAAATCAAATTTCCGCCCAATTTATCGTAATAGCGGTATTGCAGATTTCTATTTATACAATGTTGCCACAAAAGAATTGACTTTAGCAGCAAAAGATGCACGTACAGCTCAACTCTCACCAAACGGTAAAATGATGGGCTTTGAACGTGGTGGTAACCTCTTCATTCGTGAAATGTCTAACAATTCTGAAACTCAATTAACTAATGATGCAACCGATCATATTTTTAATGGCCATTTTGGTTGGGTTTATGAAGAAGAATTCGGATTGTACCAAGCTTGGGAATGGTCACCAGATTCAAAATACATAGCATACTGGCAAGAAGATGAAAATCAGGTTCCAGAATTTCAAATGACTGATTATGAATCGCAACGTCCTGATTACACAAAAATCAGATTCCCAAAAGTTGGCGATCCCAATCCAACAGTAAAAATTGGAGTTATCACAATAGCTGATAAATCACAAAGATGGCTTGATGTGAACGAAATGGGTGAATATTACATTCCAAGAATTAATTGGACAGGAAAAGATCACTTTTTATCTGTTATGGTTTTAAACCGTAAACAAAATCACTTGAAAATTCACTTTTTTGATGTTCGAGACGGTTGTGGAAAATTAGTTGTTGAAGAAGAATCAAAAGCTTGGATTGATGTGTATGATTTCTTTGCAGGAATTTCTCATTTTATTTTCTTCCCAAGTAATGGAAAAGAATTTTTCTGGATTTCAGAACGTGATGGATTCCAGCATTTATATCGTTTCGATTACAATGGAAAACTCTTAAATCAAGTTACATCAGGTAAGTACGAAGTTACTTTTGTGCATGGTTTCGACGAAAAGAAAAACTTGATTTATTATTCTTCTACCGAGGTTTCTCCATTAAACAGACAATTATATGTAGTTCGTTACGATGGCAAAAAGAAAAAATTAGTAACCCAAGAAGAAGGTCGCCACAGAATCGATTTATCACCAAACGGACGTTATTTCATTGACTCTTATTCTTCAGCAAAAAAACCATTAACTGTAGAACTTTGGGATGCAAGAAAACAAAAAATTATTACCAATCTTGCAGATAACTCAGCTTCATTTGCAGAAGTTTCAGATAAAATTTCACTTCGTGAGTTTTTTACCTTCACCACTTCTGATGGTCAATCCTTAGATGGCTACCTTCTAAAACCACACAATTTTGATTCTACCAAGGTATATCCTTTAATGCTAGACATTTATGGTGGACCTGGGGCTCAAAGCGTTTACAACGAATTTGGTGTTAGCGCTTGGCAACAATTCTTATTAGAACATGGTTACGTTATCGCTTCTGTGAATAATCGTGGATCTGGTGGTTATGGTGGCGTTTTCGAAAAAGTAGTTTACAAACACTTGGGTAAATACGAAGCCTTCGATTTCGTTGAAACTGCTAATTATTTAGGAACTAAATCTTGGATTTCTTCTGAAAACAGAGCTATTCGTGGTCATAGTTATGGTGGTTTTATGAGCTCGTTTACCATGGCAAATCATCCTGATGCTTTTAAAGCCGCCATTGTAGCTGCACCTGTTACAGATTGGAGATTATATGATTCCATCTATTCTGAACGCTATATGGATATTCTAGCTGATAATAACGATGGTTATACCAATACTTGCGTAACTACAAATGCAGCGAAAGTATCTGGTAAAATTCTTCTAGTTCACTCAACTATGGATGAAAACGTTCATGTTCAGCATTCTTTCCAATTTGTTACGGCATTAACAAGTGCTGGTATAGATGCTGATTTAAGAATTTATCCTAAAGGTAATCACGGAGTTGCGTATAATGGTGCAAGTTATCAATTACTTTATGGTAAAGTTTATTTTGAGTTCTTAGAAGAACAATTGAAAAACTAAAAGTAAATTAAATAAAAAAAAGACTCACAGTTCTTTAAGGACTGTGAGTCTTTTTTTTATTTAATTACTTAGTTCACTTCTTTGAGTAACTCTTCAACAGCACGTTTTAACTGTGCATCATTATCATTTAATTGCCAATCTGGCCTATTCATTACTTCAATATCTGGAACAGCTGGCCCTTTTACTTCCTGATTCAAGTCCGTTTTCTTGGTAAACCAAGCTCTAAATGGTAAACGAACAAAAGAACCATCAATCAGACCACGTCCACCTGTAGAAATTACACTTCCGTTTGTAGGTAAGCCAACCAATTTTCCGACTTCGGCAGATTTATAAGCATGAGAGAATATCTCTGCGTTTGAGTAAGAACCTTCATTACACAAAGCTATCGATGGTTTTGTCCATGCTGCAAAAACAAGACGCTCTCCAATCGGATAATATCCTCTAAACTTAGATTTTTCTTTTTCTAAATCTTTAGCTGCGCCTCTTGGAATAGTATAGGAGTGTTGACTATACGTTAATGTTGTCATTAAATAATCAGTAGTAAATCCACCACCATTATATCGTACATCGATTAACATTCCTTCTTTTCCGTAGCCTGCAGCAGTGAAATCACGCTCATAAACCTCAAAACTTGGCATATTCATCCCTTGAACATGAATGTAACCTAATTTTCCATTTGACCATTTTTCGACAAGTTTTCTGCGATTTTCTACCCATTCATTATATAATTCTTGTCTAATACTCAAAACAGGTCGAATAACAACTTCCCGATCTTTTTTGTCTTTTCCTTTTACAGTTAAAACAACTTGTTCATCAACTTTGCCATTCAATAGAGCATAAACATTTACGTTTTCTTTTATTTCAACGCCATCAACAGAAGTGATTATATCACCTTCCATTAATTTTGATACTGATTTATCGGCTGGTGTATTTGGAACAACATGAGTTACTTTTACTCCGCCTTTAGTTGGCTCAAGTTCAGTTCCTAAAAGACCGGTTCTCACTTCTTGAGTTTCATCTCTTCTTGGCGTTGTAAATCGCATGTGTGAAGCGTTTAACTCTCCAAGCATATAATTGACGACTAATGCAAAATCGACATCTATAGAAGTGTTTATGGCTAAATCACGATATTTAGTTTTTAATTTTTCCCAATTGTTTCCATGGAAATTAGGATCATAAAATCCATCGCGTAAAGTTCTCCAAGCTTCATCAAAAACTTGAGCTTTTTCTGCTACAAAATCAATAGTCATTTTTCCTGAATATGGTAAGATTTCCGTTTTGGAAGATTTTACATCTAATCGATTTATCGAACCTCCTGCTTTCATGAAATAAACATATTTACCTTCTTTATCTAAACGTAAACCTCTAGGATTACTTCCACCTTTAGTTAGTTCAGTTAGCTTTTTACCATCCCATTTTATACTATATAAATCATTTCCTTTTTCTGATGTATTTTCTGCTGTATAATAAAATGTTTCCCCATCTTTAGAGATCACAAAATCACGTTCACTTCCAGAGAAAGAAGTGACTTGTACAACCCGTTTATAAATGCCGTCAAAGTCAATTTGAATGGGTTTTACTTCTTCTTTTTTGCTTGATTTAGATTTTTTATCATCTTTTTTAGCAGGTGTTTCTTTTGGTTTTTCATATTCTTCCCAATCTGTTTTTGAACGTTCAAAATCTTCCGCTTTTAACCAAACAAACCAAATATCTTCGCTCAAATTATTTCTTTCTGAGACAAAACCTAATTTTGAGCCATCTGCACTCCAAAATGGAGAATAATCACTTCTAGGATGCATTGAAATATTTACCGCTTTTGATGAATTATCTGTAGCTTGAATAAATACTTCTCGGTTAAATTCTAAATTGGTCATTGAAAAAGCCAACCATTTATCATCCAGACTCCAAGTTACTTGATCTACGGATGCCCAGCCATCATAAAATTTAATCGTTTTTTTAAGTTTTAAATCTGAAGAAATTTCAGAAACCAAGAAACGACCTCTTCCATTCATGTAAGCAACTTTTTCGCCATTATTGGAAACAACAGGATTTGATTCGTCTTCTTTTGAATCGGTTAATCGAACAATTGTACGCTTTAGGGTTTTAAATAAATCTGACTCTTTAGGATCATCTGATTTTACTGCCACTAATTCAAAGTTTGATTCAAATCGATCGCTCACAAAAACTAAAACAGAATCATTTAACCAAGCAGGATTCATATCACGATACGGACTATCTGAAACATTTACTGCTCTTGATTTTTCTTTATCGGCTTGCCTAATAAAGACTTCACCACGATAAACAAAAGCGGTTAATTTGCCATTTGGTGAAATCGCATATTCATTCGCACCTGTTTTTACCGTTTTTAATTCACTTGCGTCATTTCGTTGATCAGCGCTGATTTTAATAGTTACTTTTTTGGGAGCAGAATACGTTCCATTCTTTTCTGTCATCAAAAAGAGTCCATCTCCTTGTTCAAAAACAAGCGCTTTCCCATCATAAGACATGGAAAAAGAACGCATGATTTGTTCTTCAGCTTTTAGGCTTGTGATTTTTGATGGATCACCAGCTTGTTTACCATTTCCATCAATCCCAACGGAATAAATATTGTAATTACCAGCTTCTGAACTCATAAAAAACAAGGTGTTATCGTTTACCCAATGTGGATAAGCATCATTTGTTGAAAACAAGTTCAACTTTGTGAAATTCTTATTTTTTGTATCGTAAGTCCAAATTTCTCTATTTGATGAACCTGAATAATCTTTACGAACTAAAGGATTAATGTCTCCTTTTACGAAAGCTAAAAATCTTCCATTTGGTGAATAGATTGGATCATATCCAAAAGCATCTAAGGTTCTTTGTGGCGTTCCTCCTTTTACAGAAACGGTGTAAACTTCAGCATTTCTCTCAATTTGTTTAAAATCACGAGAAGTACTAAAAACAAGTTCATCATTTCCTTTCCATGATGAAAAAACATCATCTGATGAACGATACGTTAATTGATTAGGGACTCCACCTCCCACAGGAATCAAAAAAACATCATTATTGCCATAACGATTAGACGTAAATGCAATAGTTTTTCCATCTGGACTAAATCGTGGCATACTCTCATAAGCTGGATGAATTGTTAAACGAACTGCTTTTCCACCATTTGCTGAAACAGTCCATATATCACCTTGAAAAGAAAAAGCAATTGTGTTTCCGTCTGGACTTATTTCAGGAGTCACAAGAACTAAGTTGCTTTGCGCTTGATTAAGCTGCGAACTGAATAATAAAGACCATGCTAATAAAATAGATTTCATGTTGCTTTAATTTTTATTGATAATTCATGAAGAGATTGTTTTCTGTTTCACGGCTTTTTAACAGATAATCAGCCAAATTAAGCATACTTGGCATTAAATGTTGTAATACATGAAGTTCATTTGTTAAGAATTCAAACCACATAAAACTCATATATATTTTATTAAATAGGTGATTGAATAACAAAATATTGGGATTTGTAAGCGCTTTGCTTGTCGTTAAGCGCCAATGTGGGTATATTTGAGGCGAAATTTTAAACCTTAATCATCCAAACCAATTCAGATTAAATGAGTGTATTA
>CAZNTR010000207.1:0-6350 GCA_964575925.1 uncultured Chitinophagales bacterium | reverse complement strand
GTGATATAAAGACTCATTACTGAACCATTTTTTTTCCCTGTAAATACGTTTTTTAATCTGCTCATTTGTATAAATTTTTAATTCTACAATTTAATTGGATGAAGATTTTATTCTCCGAAAATTTCTTTTGAAATGGTGCCCATATCTTTGTCGCCTCTACCTGAACAATTAACCACAACGATTTCATTTTTGTCTGTTGTTGGCATTAATGTCTCCAAATAAGCTATGGCATGCGCTGTTTCTAAAGCAGGAATAATTCCCTCCATTTTTGAACTTAGCTGAACGGCTTTTAATGCGTCTTGATCAGTAATTGGATAATATTGAACTCGTTTGATATCAAAAAGATGAGAATGTTCAGGTCCAATTCCAGGATAATCTAAACCTGCACTAACAGAATGTGCTAATTGAATTTGACCGGTTGGAGTTTGTAACAGATAACTTTTTGCTCCATGTAACACACCAACTTGACCCACAGTTAAAGTTGCTGCGGTTTTATCGGTAAAAGCACCATGACCTGCTGCTTCTAAACCGATTAAATTCACAGCATCGTTTAAAAATGGGTAAAAAATTCCCATGGCATTTGAGCCACCACCTACACAGGCTAACACATAATTAGGAAGTTTGCCTTCTACTTCTTCTAGTTGCGCTTTAGTTTCTTCTCCAATAATTTGATGGAAATTTCTCACCATCATTGGATAGGGATGAGGACCCACTACTGAACCGATTATGTAAAATGTGCCTTCAACATTCGTAACCCAATCGCGAATGGCTTCATTCGTTGCATCTTTTAGCGTTTTTGAACCACTATAAACAGGTCTGACTTCAGATCCAAGTAATTTCATACGATCCACATTAAGCTTTTGGCGAACAGTATCTTCAGCGCCCATGTAAACAACGCATTCCAAACCGAATTTTGCACAAACCGTTGCGGTAGCAACGCCATGTTGTCCTGCTCCGGTTTCAGCTATAATGCGTTTTTTGCCCATTCGTTTCGCTAATAAAATTTGCCCAATTGTGTTATTGATTTTATGAGCTCCAGTATGACAAAGATCCTCACGTTTAAAATAAATCTTAGCTTTGCCATAATATTCAGTTAAACGATCACAATACGTTAAAGGTGTTGGGCGCCCAACATAGGTCTTAAGTAAATCTAAAAACTCTTCTTTGAATAATGGATCGTTTTCCGCTTCGGTAACTGCTACTTCTAATTCTTCTAAAGCTGGAATTAATATCTCAGGAACGAATTTCCCGCCAAATTTTCCGAAATATCCTTTTTGATTTGGTGCTGAATACAAAATGATTCCTTTTTTTAATTTTTATGGTAAAATTGCTGATTTCTCAGTTTTACTATTTTTAATAGGTTTATTTTTTCAATTTTTTACAAAAAACTCAACATTAAAACTTTGTTTATCAAGTGATATTTACTAGCAAGTTTCATTTTGAGGATTTTAGCAATGAATTCACTACAGAACGCCGATTTTTTCGGATTACTGTCTATGCTAAATACTACTAAATCGCAGAATATTTGCAAAAAACCGCTTTTCGGTATAAACTCAAAATTACTTAATAAATTAAAACAAATTTAATTTGTTAAGTCCATTCTGAACTGTGTCATTTGGCGTTTCACCTATGTAAATAGTGAAAAACTGCCGATAATATAGCGATAAATTTTTTTTGAGTAAGTTTATTTTTGAATTTCGTATTACTTAAAAAAATAAATCTATAAATAATCGATTTATAATCTGATTTTATTTAAAAATTATACAAAATCTATTTTTTGAATAGATTCCAATTTTGATCATAAAATATTTGTTTTTTTTTAATTATCTATGTCTTGATCTAACCAAATATCTTGAATAACTTCAAAGAATTCAGCCATTTTGTCAAAGTCTTTTTCACCTTTTACAACTTCTAAACTACCTGAAACATCAACTCCAAAAGGACTGGCTAATTCAATTGCTTTAGAAACATTGTCTTTATTGATTCCACCGGCTACAAAAAATGGAACTGAAGTTGTCAAATCTTTCAAAACAGTCCAATTAAAAGTTTTTCCAGTTCCGCCAAATTCATTTTCTGCATACGTATCAAACAAGAAATAAGAAACGACTGACTCATAAGGTTTTATCAACGTTTCGATATCCTTTTTACTCATTCCACTTTTTATTCTAAAAGCTTTTATGATGTCTTTTTCCATTAGTTGGCAATATTCTGGACTTTCGTTGCCACTCAGTTGAACATAATGAACACCTGAAATTAAAGCCGAATTATTTACTTCATCAATTTCTTCGTTTACAAAAACACCCACAGATTTTGGACCTTCAAGCCAAGAAATAATTGCGCCAGCTTCTTCAGGTTTAATATAACGTGGACTATTTGGATAAAAAATAAATCCACAAAAATCAGCAAAAGCCCCTGATGCAAAACGAGCATGTTCCAGACTTTTTAATCCGCATATCTTTATGCGAGTTCTTGGTATTTCATCATTAGATTCGAACATAATTTTCTGATTTTTAAAACTTCAATATCTCTTTTAAAGCACTTCCTGGATCAGCTTGTTTCATAAAATGTTCTCCAATTAATGCCGAATGAATTCCTTCGGTTGCTAACAATTCTAAATCCTGTGGTTTTGATAATCCACTTTCAGAAACAGTAATTACATTTTTGGGCGCTTGTTGCAATAATTTGATTCCACGATGAACATTTACTTCAAAGTTGGATAAATTTCTATTATTTACACCGAGTACTTTTACCCAATTAAAATCGAGTTTATCAAAATCTGTTTGATCATAACATTCAACCAAACATTCTAAACCGATTTCTTTTGCATAATGAATAAAATCAATGATTTGTGAAGGTTCTAAAATGCTAGCGATTAACAAAATGGCATCGGCACCAAATGCTCTTGCTTCTTCAATCTGAAATTCATCTACAATAAAATCTTTTCTCAATACGGGAATTTTCGACATTCTTGAGACTAACTGCATGTAAAGTAAATCACCTTGAAAAAATGGTTTGTCAGTTAAAACAGAAATGGCTGCTGCTCCAGCTTCAATATATTGCTGAGCATGTTTTTCAGGATTAAAATCAGGGCGGATTAATCCTTTGGATGGTGATGCTTTTTTAATTTCTGCTATAATCTGAACGGTATTTTCTTTTTTTAAATGTGAAGCAAATCCACGTCTTTCTTTTCCATAGTCTTCAAAAGATCGAAAAGAAGAAACAGAATATTTGAACTTTCTTTTCTGATTATCTTCTTTTGTTTGATCAACAATTTTTTCTAAAATGTTTGCCATTGTATTCAGTCTATTTTTCTACTCTTACATTATACTTCGTTACTAACTTTTACATACCTCTTTAAAATAGCTAGAGCTTTACCACTTCGAATACTTTCACGAGCCATTACAATTGCATCTTCGATTCCCAAATCATCATGTGAAACTTGAATAGCAAAAGCTGCATTTACCATAACCATATCTTCAGCAATTCTATGATTTGAGCCATTCAAAATTGATAGAATCATTTCTGCATTTTTTGTTTTATCACCACCAATCAAAGCTACATCAGATGTGTAAATTAAACCCACATCTTTGGGATTAAAAGTTTGTTTTTCTTCAACAAGTCCATTTTTAACTTCATAGCAATCCGTTGCTGATAACACACTAATCTCATCTAATCCTTGATGTGCATGAACAGTAATTGCTTTTTTAGTTTTTAAAGCTGCAAGAATATCAGCCATTTTTTTTGCTGTTTCCGTACTAAATGTTCCAATTATTTGACGACTTACTCCGGCTGGATTCAATAATGGCCCAAGAATATTAAAAAATGTACGCATTTTGAGCGATTTTCGAACTGGAACAATATTTTTCATAGCAGGATGAAATAAAGGTGCAAACATAAATGCAAGCCCAGTTTTCTCAAACGTTTTTTCAACCTGCTCTTTTTTCAAATCAACTTTTGCACCTAAAGCATCTAGCACATCTGCGCTTCCTGTTAGACTTGAAACACTTCTGTTTCCGTGTTTTAAAACTGGAACACCAGCCCCAGCAACCACAAACATAGCAGCAGTTGAGATATTAAAGTAGCCTGAATAATCTCCACCTGTTCCACAAACATCTACAGCTCCATCGGTATTTACTTCAACTTTCACCATTGAATTCCGCATGGTTTGCACAAAAGCAGTCAACTCATTAATGGTCTCACCTTTTGCTCTCATTCCGAATAATAAAGCACCCGCTTCAATATCAGTACAATTACCTTCAATAATTTGGGTAAGTGCATACCTAGCTTCCTGAGTACTTAAATTTTGTCTATCAACTACTTTGTGCAGAATTTCTGTGAATGTCATTTTGGTCTTTTTAAAAAGATTAAAAGATTGCGTTTGTTAGCTAATTTTGATGTCTAAGTTATCTATCATCATTTTGAAAAATACCTTTAAATCATCAAATCAGTTTGAAATACTTATTGCTGAAGCCAATTTTTAATTAATTTCGGCCCTTCAACAGTTAAAATACTTTCGGGATGAAATTGCATGCCTTCTATGGGTAATTCTTTATGTCTAACTCCCATTATGATGGAATCACTTGTCCAAGCCGTTACAATTAATTCGTCAGGAATAGAATCCAGAGCTAAGACCAACGAGTGGTAACGAGTTGCAGTAAAAGATTGTGGTACACCTTCAAAAATCGATTTTCCATCGTGTTCTATTAAGGAAGTTTTACCATGCATTAGACTTGGTGCGTGAACAACATTTGCTCCAAATACATCGCCAATTGCTTGATGACCGAGACAAACTCCTAATATTGGAGTTGTTTTACCAAGAACACGAATCACTTCTTCTGTAACTCCAGCATCTTCTGGCCTACCAGGACCTGGTGATAATAGAATTTTTGATGGAGCTAATGCTTGAATCTCAGCAACACTTAAATCAGCATTTCTAATCACTTTATACTGACTTGAATCAGCAGCGATTAAATGAACTAAATTGTAAGTGAAAGAGTCGTAATTGTCGATGATGAGTATCATACAGTTTTCAAATGGGTTTACCAAAGATTTAAATTTAACTAGCTGAAAAAGTTCTAACAAGTCCTAATGTTTCACGAATCGGAATCATAACTTCTTCTGCACGTTTTCGCGCTTTAATTCCACCTTCTCGTAACACATCGAAAACAAAATCAGGGTTTTGCTCTAATTGATGACGTTTTTTGCGTGCTTCTGCAAAATATTCTGTTATCATTCCTAATAATTCTTTTTTTGCATGACCATATCCATATCCGCCTTTTAAATAGGCTTGTCGAATTTCATCTTTTTTTTCAGGATTTGCGAATAATTTAATTAATGCGAAAACATTACAGGTATCAGGATTTTTGGGCTTATCCATTGGTGTTGCGTCTGTAACTATTTTCATCACTTTGCTTTTTAATTCTTTTCCTTCATCAAAAAGTAAAATAGTATTTCCATACGATTTTGACATTTTACGTCCATCAATTCCAGGTACAACCGCTACAGATTCCACAATATGTGCTTCAGGAATAACTAATAATTCTTTTTGATACGTAAAGTTAAGCTTCTGAGCCAAATCACGGGAAAACTCAATATTCTGTTTTTGGTCTGCTCCAACGGGTACAATATGTGAACCATAAATTAAAATATCGGCTGCCTGTAAAATGGGATAGGTAAATAATCCGATATTAGCAGCTAAGCCATTTGCGACTTTATCTTTATACGAAACGCCTTTTTCCATTAATGAAACCGGGCATAAAGTTCCTAAAATCCAAGCTAATTCCGTTACTTGTGGAACATCTGATTGAGCAAAAAAAGTACATTTTGATGGATCTAAGCCAAGAGCTAAATAATCCAACACCACATCTATTGTATTCTGGCGTAACTCTTTTCCATTCTGAAGAGAAGTTAAGGTGTGATAATTCGCCATGAAATAATAGGCATCAAACTCTTCTTGCATAGCAACATGCTGATGCATTGCACCAAAATAATTTCCCAAATGAAGTTTTCCACTTGGTTGAATTCCAGATAAAGCTATTTTTTTAGACATAATTTAATTTTAATCGTAAAGTAATTTTTTCAATTTGATGGTTTGTGAAGAGTCAGGAGTCAGGAGTCAGGAGTCAGGAGTCGGGAGTCGAGCTCCGAGCTTTCAACTTTTGGCTTTTAGGGATTCGAATCCTTCCTCTAGCTTCTAGCTTCAAACTTCTAGCTTCTAGCCTCAAACTTCTAGCTTCAAACTTCTAGCCTCAAGCTTCTAGCTTCAAACTTCTAACCTCAAGCTTCTAGCTTCTAGCTTCAAACTTCAAACTTCAAACTTCAAACTTCAAACTTCAAACTTCAAACTTCAA
>CAZNTR010000206.1:2660-6377 GCA_964575925.1 uncultured Chitinophagales bacterium | reverse complement strand
ATATAGCGATCATAAACGATAAAGACAAAACAGGAAATGAAATCAAAACCATTATTCGAACCATAGAAAAAGAAATCACTCCTGATCTAAAGGAAGTGCAATTGTTCGGAGTAACAAGTAAAGGTTCTCGATTTAGGAAATCAGTTTTTGAATATGAATCAACTTCTGAAATCAGGCAAAAACAGGCATTTGGAACTCATTTAGCAACATTAACCCAATCTGACTAGTTAAATACAAATTCATCTGAAAGGTGATATAATCCTCGTTCAAGTTTATGAATATATCCTTGATCATACATAGAATTGAGCAATCGATAATCGATCATAAATCCCAGCTTTAATTGTTTTCGAATAAAGCATAATGTCATTATGCTCACGGAATATTTGGAAAGAAAACAGCTATGAATCTGTAAACTCAAACGATAGTTAAAAACTTCATTTCTTAATTGGCCCACACATTAAAAACCTGCTTTAATTCGTTTTAGAGCAGGTTTTTTTGTGATACTAATTTTGGCTAATACCAATTCATCTAAAGGTCAAAAAATCAAACTTTTTTCCATAATAATAATTGCCAAAGATTAATTTTATACATGGCAATTAATGTCCATTTTATTTTCAAGGAAAAAGTAAACAGCTATTTACTCTTCTGCGGCATTTTTCCATTTCATTAATAGGGTGTAGGAACCTTTGGTTACTACTTTTGATTTTGGATCGAGCTTTGTTTTTATTTCTACTAATCCGTTTTCAGAAATTCCTGGCTCTACTTCTATGCCTTCAAACTCATTTGTGCTTTTTTGTATGAAAAGATAATGAACGGCTCCAAATTGTATGACTGCTGATTCTGATACTGTTAATACAGACAGCTTTTTTGAATGAATAACCACATTCATAGACATTCCCGCTAATAGTTCAGGATATTCTTTGTCGAAATGGGCATGAACTTCCACCATTCTTTGTTCGTCTAAGTCTTTTCCTATTAATAAGATATGTCCTGTATACGTGTTTTTTGGATAGGTATTTGAAATGGCTTCAAATGGTAGTTCTTCTGCAAGTTTTCCTAAATCACTTTCTAAAATATTCATGGTTAAATGAATATCACTCGGATCTATTAATTCTAACATCGGGCGATCTGGATTCACATATTCTCCTTTTGAAATATGAATGTTCGAAACATATCCATCAACAGGTGAATAAATAGTCAGATTAGGATTTAAATTTTCTGCGTTGAGTTTTTCTGAAGCTATTCCTAAGGTGTTTAATTGAGATTTTATTACAGCTCTTTTAATTTCTAATTGCAGATATGTTGATTCCATTTCCTTAAATTGTTTTTCACTTACGGCATCTTGTTCTTTAAGGATTTTATATCTGGTAAATTCAGATTTTATTTTATTCCACTCCAGATTTAGTAATAAATAGGACTCTTTCAATTCTAGATATTTCATATCACGAAGTGTTAATAATATCTGACCTTTTTTGATTTTCATGCCGGGTAATAAATCAATTTCAGTAACAATTCCACCAATTGGGACACTAAGAGCTAAGCGGTGAGTTGGTGGTAAGTCTATGCTTCCCAATGTGTTTATAATATCACTGAGTTCTCTAATCTGCGGATTTTCTGTTGTTATTTCAGCGTTTTTTAATTGAACATCACTTAATGTGATAATGGACGATTCTTCACTTACTTTAGGTGCTTCTACTTGTGGAGAACTACAAGAAAAACTAAGGAATGAACCGAATAAAAGTAGGAATAATGATTTTTTCATGACTAAAATAGAGCTAATATTCAAATTTGATTTCGCTATAAAAGCATTAGGGATAAAATGGTTGGTTTTGTAAGAATGGTGTGTTTTCATTTTTCACTCTCCTCAGTATTCAAAAATTCAAATTCAGTAACTGCTTTTGTGTAGCGTTTTACGACTTCGAAATAATTCATTTGCGCATCGAGTGATAGTTTCACAAGCCAAGTCCATTCTACTAAAGAAATAGAACCTGTATTTAACTGCGTTTCTAAAATAGATTGCTGTGTTTTGAGCTGCTCAAGTGTTGATGAGGTGTATGTTTCAACTTGCTCGTGTAATTGAAGCATTTCTAAATGAGCTTGTGTTTTACTTTCATTAAATAGAAGAACTTGTTCTTGTGCCATTTTTTCTTTTATCTGGACCATAGATTTTGCCATTTTCACTTCATTTAATTGCGTGTGAAAAAACAAAGGCAAATCAAAGCCCACTAAAAAGGAAGAAAAACGCGTTGAACTGCCCAAAATAGTCCCATTTGCATCAGGCATTCCTACAAAAGTCATCGAATTAAACCCGATTTTAAAATTCGGAGCCCAAGCTGCTTTTTTGAAAGAAAGCAGAGCATTTGCGTTTGAAATTTCGTTTTTCTGAATTTCAAGAAATGGGTGAGACGACGAAACAGTTGTTTGTGGAAGATCAATTAGTATTGTTTCTGCTTGTAGAGCAAATGTTTCGTTTGTTTTCAGCAACACTTTAAACTCTTGTTCCAATTTAGCAACATCCATCTTAGTTTGAGCAATTTTTTGCTTTAACTCATTGCTTTGCAAGGAAATACTCATCCATTCAGAAGAAGTTGTTTCCCCTACTTTTTTTCGTAATTCAGCTTTTTCTTGAGCTTTTGCAAACCGAACTTCCATTTTATTCAAATAATTGAGCCGTTCTTGTTCTATGAGAATGGCATAAAAAAGAAAGCGAACTCTTTTCTGAATCTCTTTTTCAGTTAACAAGACTTCAAATTCTGCGCGTTTTTTTTCTGTTTCAAACACAGAAGATTGACTCATATAAACAGTCGGAAACGAAAATTGCTGCTCAATCGAAAATCTCGAATCGTTTTCAAACGTGTTAAACTTTCCAAACTCTGCTGCAAACGTTGTGTTCGGTAAGTTCCAAGCAGTATTTTTTTGTTGATGTTTCTGCAAAACCGATAATCGTTTACTTTCCAAAGTCAGATTATTTTTTAAAGCCATTTGTACTGCTTCATTCTCGGTTAAACTAGTTTGAGCCGAAAGCAAACTTGGACTCAACAAAAATAGCAATGGGATTAAAGCTTTTATACTACCAAGAAGTGGGTGTTCTTGCTCAAATTCTTTGTTTTCAAAAAGAACATAAAGTGTTGGCAGAATAAACAGAGTTAAGAATGTAGCTATTAATAATCCGCCAATTACAACTGTTGCCAGTGGACGCTGAACTTCTGCGCCAGCTCCATTGCTTAAGGCCATTGGAAGGAAACCTAGTGAGGCAACCATTGCGGTCATAAGTACAGGACGCAATCGAGTTTTAGTACCTTTTAATACAATCTGTTTTACATCATTTAGTCCATCATTTTTGAGTTGAGTAAACTCTGCAATGAGTACAATTCCATTTAATACAGCGACACCAAAAAGCGCAATAAATCCGATTCCTGCAGAAATCGAGAAAGGCATTCCACGTGTGTAAAGAGCCAAAATTCCACCAATTGCTGAAAGTGGAATTGCAGTGTAAATTAACAATCCTTTTTTTACAGATCCAAATGCGAAATAGAGCATCAAGAATATAAGACCCAATGCAATTGGAACAGCAATAGCGAGTCTCCATTTTGCAGCTTCCAAGTTTTCGAACGCTCCACCATAAGTAATGTAATAACCTGGTGACATGCTCAATTTCGCACCAACAGAAGCTTGTAAATCTTGAACGATACTTTGAACATCGCGTCCACGAATGTT
>CAZNTR010000206.1:0-2560 GCA_964575925.1 uncultured Chitinophagales bacterium | reverse complement strand
CAACAGAAGCTTGTAAATCTTGAACGATACTTTGAACATCGCGTCCACGAATGTTAAAACCAACAACAATTCTACGTTTAGCATCTTCGCGTTGAATTTGATTTGGACCGATTTCAATTTCAACATTTGCGACTGTACTTAGATGGATTTGATCTCCATTTTCTAATGGAATCAATAAGTTAGCAATGTCATTTTTAGATTTTCTGAAAGATTCATCTAATTTTACAATAAGCTCGAATCGACGTTCACCTTCGAAGATCATTCCTGCAACTTCACCTGCCAAATTAGTTTGAACAATGCGATTCACATCAGAAATGGTAAGTTTGTATCGTGCTAATTCAGCTCTATTATAGCGGATTAAAATTTGCGGTAATCCTGTAATTGGTTCAACATAAACATCTTTTGCACCATCAATACCTTCTGCTAAAGCTCCTAATTCAGCTGCATATTTGGCTAATGAATCTAAATCTTCACCGAAAATTTTACAAACTACATCTTGTCGTGCACCAGTCATCAATTCGTTAAAACGCATTTGAACTGGAAACTGAAATCCTGCGGTAACACCTGGAATTTCGGTCAAAGTAGCGCTCATTTTTTCAGCTAATTCAGGAAATGTACGTGCTGAAGTCCATTCTTTTTTGGGTTTAAGAATCACCATCATATCACTAGCTTCAATCGGCATTGGGTCGGTTGGAATTTCGCCACTACCAATTTTGGTTACCACTTTTATAACTTCTGGATACCGTTCTTTTAGCAATTTAGCCGTTTTTTGCGTGTATTCGATAGTTGTGTTCAAATTGCTACCAGTTAGTACACGAGTATCAACTGCAAAATCTCCTTCTTCCAAAGCAGGAATAAATTCCCCACCCATATTGAATAAAAGAATCATTGAAACCAAAAATGCTGAAGTTACTACGCCTAATGTTTTTACTGGGTGATTTAAAACTCTACCTAAAGTGGTTTGGAAAAAATGTTCCACTTTTGCCATAGCTTTATCAGAAAAAGTTGGACTGTGATTGAGCGTTTTACTCAAAAACAAAGCGCTCATCATTGGAATGTAAGTTAGTGAGAGAATGAAAGCACCTAATAAAGCGAACATTACAGTTTGAGCCATCGGCATAAACATTTTGCCTTCAATTCCTTCAAGAGTAAAAATCGGCAAGTACACAATTAGAATAATGATTTGGCCAAAAACGGCACTATTCATCATTTTACCAGCAGAATGTTGAACCGTCTCGTCCATTTCGTCTTGCGACAAGCGATTCACCTGTGAAAATGATTTGCTGTGCGAAAGTCGATGCATAACGGCTTCTACAATGATCACCGCACCATCTACAATAAGACCAAAATCGAGAGCCCCCAAGCTCATCAAGTTGCCACTTACTCCAAAAATATTCATCATAATTACAGCGAAAAGCATCGCTAATGGAATAATCGATGCCACTAAAAGTCCAGCTCGAAGATTTCCCAAAAACAGAACTAAAACAAAAACAACGATTAATGCGCCTTCCATCAAGTTCGTTTCTACAGTTGAAATCGCATTATTAACCATTTTTGTACGATCTAAAAACGGTTCTATAAACACACCTGGAGGTAAAGCTGTCTGAATTTCTTCAATTCGCGCCTTAACAGCGGAAATTACAAGATTGCTATTTGCGCCTTTTAACATCATTACAACCGCGCCTACAGTTTCGCCTTCATCGTTGTAAGTCATAGCGCCGTAACGTGTTGCGTTGTCAATTTCGACTTTAGCAATATCTTTAATGTGAATAGGAGTGCCTGAACTATGATAAGAAACGGGAATGGTTTCAATTTCAGCAATAGAAGAAATTAAACCTTCGCTTCGAACAAGTAAAACAGTTGGACCTTTTTCAATATAAGAGCCGCCCGTATTTTGATTATTGTTTTCAAGCGCTGTAAATACATCGTTCACCGTAATTTTCATGGAACGCATTTTGTCGGGATTGAGCTTAACATGATACTGTTTTAGCTTTCCTCCAAAACTAGAAACATCCGCAACACCTTCCACGCCAAGCAATTGACGACGAACAATCCAATCTTGAATAGTGCGTAATTCTATTAACGTGTAATGCGATTTATACTCGGGTGTAGTTCGAACAACATATTGATAAATCTCGCCTAAGCCTGTTGTGATCGGCGCTAATTCTGGAATTCCAAGTTCTTTAGGAATTACAGAACCAATTTGCTGCAAACGTTCACTCACTTGTTGACGAGCAAAATACACATCTGTAGCATCAGTAAATACAAGTGTTACTAGCGATAAACCAAACCGCGAGAAACTGCGAATTTCTTTGAGTCCGTGAATGGTTGTTGTGGCTTGTTCTACTGGAAATGTAATTAAGCGCTCAATATCGGGCGCGCCTAAAGATGGTGAAGTAGTAATTATTTGAACCTGATTATCAGTGATGTCAGGAACGGCATCAATAGGTAGTTGGGTAAGATTATAAATCCCAAACCCAATTAAATTGAGGACAAACAGCCCAATAATGAGCTTGTTTGTAATCGAAAATCGAATAATGGAGTCTAACATGAAAGGTCT
>CAZNTR010000205.1:0-6387 GCA_964575925.1 uncultured Chitinophagales bacterium | reverse complement strand
AGAGATACCATATAAGTAGAAGCCGCTATCTCCTGATTCAAGAAATGTGTAAAATACAGAACTATTATTCCTTGTTTGATAGAACTATATACATTAAAAACAAAACCAATAATTAATAAGATTACCCAAGGTTTGTTTTTCATAAGTTGAATTAAATCAACCTTTATATCTGTTTTCTGAGATTTGGGGGGCAATACTCTTTCTTTTGTAAGTAAGTAGGTTATTATCATGAAAATTGCTAAGAATAAAGAAAGCAAATAAATAGAATTGCGATATCCCGTTTTCTGGTTGATTACCGAAAGTTGATCAGCGGTCAATTCCACAATTCCATAAACATAAAAACGATAAACCGAATCTTTATATGCTGAAAATCCAAGACTAGGTTTACTTTCAATTGGAACATGATTAAGTAAACTTGTTGAAATAATTCCGACACCATCGCTAATGCTAATTCTGGCCGATTCCACTGAATTTTGCATTCGGACATCAACCACATAATGATGATTGTGTGAAGCTGATGGCGCAATCGAAATTAGTGGACTAACATTACCAAAAAATAGAACTAAGTAAAGAAGTGAACCCTGTACGAGTAAACCTCCCATAAAAGCTCCACCCATTCTGAAAGAACCTAAAGATATTCTTTCTTTCTGATCACTTGTCATTACTGACATAAGTGCACCATAGGGAATATTATTTGCAGTATAAACTAATGTAAATAAAATATAGGTTACATACGCATAAATTAATTTCCCACCATCTGAAAAATTTGGAGTTGTATATAAAAGAGATAATGATAATGCCAAAGGAACTGCAGTCCATAAAATCCAAGGCCTAAATTTTCCATATTTTGATGTATAGGTATCTCCAATGATCCCCATTGCAACATCACTAACTCCATCGAATGACCTTGCTACAAGCATTATTAAACCAACTGATACCGCATCTAAACCATAAACATCTGTATAAAAAACAAAGAGGAAAGTCGAAACACCTCTCCATGCGATATTTGCAGCACCATCACCAAGTGCGTAACCTATTTTTTCTTTTAGTTTTATTGAATGTTGATTCATACTATTTATCTCAAATTCGGACTTTGACATTTTGTAAAGTGAATGATTTTGTTAACGATTTTATGTAGCATAATTAATGAAAACAAGAACTAGTTCGCAACCTATTGAGCTTGGTTCTTTTGTATTAGTTGGTCATGCTGGGCTTCGACCCAGCATCTCAGCTTAAGAACCAATCTATTCAAAAAAAAGTGATTGTTGCGTAAAAAGATTTTGACAGAGATAGCATTTCGTGGTTCTTCGAATCGTTTAAGGGCACGGGATGACTGTTTTTTGCGAAAACTACTGCCATTTTTTGTAGAAACGAAGTCCGAATTTGAGCTAATTATTTTATACATGAATATTTTATAAATACATGATATTTGAAATAATTTAAACGTTAAAATTTTCAATGAATATTTTTTAATTGTTATCATTTTTATTAATTAAAAAGTGATTTTATTAAACAAATTTTAGGATGAAAACAATTTTAAATGACTCAAATTTGCATTTTCAATTGTATCTAGTTCAATACTCATTTTATTGTCAACTCTTTTAATTGAACATCTTCTGAATTTGAGCCAATCATGATATGAAATAAGCCTGGCTTGGTAGAATAATTTCCGTCAAACCCATAAGAGCCTAGCGTTTTTTCAGTTATTTCAAATGAAACCTGCTCCGATTGACCTTTTTTCAAACTTATTTTTTTAAAACCTCTGAGCTCTTTAACTGGACGCATTGGCTTTGCTACAACATCACGAATGTAGAGTTGAACAATTTCCTCACCATCATAATCACCATTATTAGTAATAGTAACATGAACTTTTACAGTATCACTTAAATCCATTGATTCTTGTTCAAGTTTCATATCAGAATAAGTGAATGAAGTATAACTCAAACCATAACCAAAGGGATATTGAGGGGAATTTTTTTCATCATTATAATGACTCCAAAAGACAAACTTGGGATCCCTATTTTTATCATAAGGTCGTCCATTTTGTAGATAGTTGTAATAAATCGGAATTTGGCCAACGTGTCGTGGAATGGTAACGGGTAATTTTCCTGATGGATTATATTTTCCAAGTAAAACATCAGCAATGGCATTTCCTGCCTGACTTCCTAAATGCCAGACTTCCAAAATGCTTGGTGCATTTTCATAAATCCATGGCTCAATTACAGGCCTTCCGTTCATGAGAATAACAACTACATTTTTATTAACCTCAAGTACCTTTTTTAATAATTCAACTTGACGACCTTTAAGACTGATATCAACTTGACTTCTTCCTTCGCCAGATTGTAAGGCGTCTTCTCCCATTACATAAAGTACAAGATCACTTTTCTTAGCTAATGAAATTGCATTTTTAAAACCGGAACCATCGTCATTAGCAAATGTTAAATTAATACTGAAAATGCGATCACCACTTGTTAATTCGTACCCTTTTTCAGAAGTAATAGTAAGATTTGATCCTGAATTTTCCTTCAAACCTTCTAAAAGTGAAACAGCAGAATTTGAAACAGCTTTTGCTCTCCAATTTCCTAAAGGTGAATCTTTATCATCTGCGAGTTTACCAATTACTGCAATTCTTTGTTTTTTTTGAGCATTAATTGGCAATAAGTTAGTATCATTTTTCAATAATATTATGGATCGCTTAGCCACTTCTCTTGAAGCTTTCAAGTGTTCATCAGATAATAGAATTTGTTGTTCTTCTTCAGCATTACCATATTTGTATGGATCATCAAATAACCCAAGGGCAAATTTAACACGCAAAACACGCCTTACCGCATCATCAAGTAAATCAATGGAGACTACACCTTTTTCAACAAGTGATTTCAACTTTGTTTCATAAGCTGCCGATTCCATGTCAACATCAGATCCAGCTGTCAAGGCTATTTTTGCCGCATCAGAAAGGTCTTCAGCGTAACCATGTTCCAGTATTTCTGCAATTGAGCCCCAATCCGAAACTACAAGCCCATAAAACCCCCATTTCCCTTTAAGTAAATCTCTTTGTAAAAACGAGTTAGCTGTTGCTGGAATTCCCCAAAAATCGTTAAATGAATTCATTACTGAGGCAACACCAGCTTCAACCGCTGCTTTAAATGGTGGCAGAACAATATTATATAATGTATGATTGCTAATTTCTACTGTATTATACTCACGACCTGCTTCAATAAATCCATAAGCTGCAAAATGTTTGGCCGTTGCGGCAATTGAAAAACGATTAGCTAAATTATCAGATTGAAAGCCTTTAACTCTTGCTACAGAAATCATAGAAGCAAGATATGGATCTTCTCCAGATCCTTCCATCCCGCGTCCCCATCTTGGATCTCTTGAAATATCCATCATCGGTGCGAAAGTCCAATTTACACCAGATACTGCTGATTCTTTAGCTGCAATTTGGGCAGACAAACGAATATAATCTAAATCCCAACTTGCCGATTCAGCTAAAGGTATTGGAAACATGGTTTTAAAACCGTGAATAACATCATAACCAAATAAAAGAGGTATTCCTAATCTGCTATTTTCAACAGCCATTTTTTGTGCATTGTATGTAGATTTGGCACCAACAACATTCAACATTGACCCGATTCTACCACTTTTTATTTTTTCCATTTCCGTTGAAGCTCTATCTCCTTCTGGTACGGGTCCCGTAAATTCCCAAAATCCCGTATGCTGAACAAGTTGTCCAACTTTTTCATCTAGATTCATCAATTTTAAAACGGAATCTACTTTTTGCTCAATCATTCGATTTGTAGCCCCCCCTTGACTTTTCGCACTTTTTACAGGTACTAAAAGTAATATTAATGAGAGAATTTTAAGGAATTTCATTTTTTTCTCGTAATTATTGGTAATTTTTCTCACATAGTTTATATAATTTATTACGGAAAATGCAAATTTATTATCGTTTAGAACGATTTTTTTTCTTGACCATTACGATTAATCACACCTTGCACCAAACAAAGAATACTTTTTTTTTCTGATGAAAAATATTTAAAGTAACCTATCTCGTTTTTTTCATTGCACATTAATTATTTAAAATTATAAAACCGGTAATGATAATGTTATGTTGCCTTTGCTCTACCCTGTTTTATCAAAAGCTTATAGAATCTAAAATAGTGTAGTCTAGGTTTGTAACTAATTACAAGAATACTTGCTAGTATATCACATTACCACCTTTTAATACTTTATACTCATTTTGAATTATTCTAAACTAGCTCTGAAACGTAGTTCTTGCAAAATAATCGACAATTTTATATGAAATTTAAGGTCAAAAGCATCGATTTCGACGTTTCGAAGTGGATTCTATTATAAATTTCTCTATTTACTGTGAAAATTTTAGAAAAAAAAACCTCGCAAACTTTTTATTCGTTTACGAGGTTTTAATTTGAAAGTGGAGATGCCGGGGGTCGAACCCGGGTCCGAATCGGTAAACCATAGATCACTACATGTTTAGTTGATTATTGAATTTTCGTAGAGAACTTTGCCAAGCAACAGGCGTTTCTCCCTTATTCTTATTAAGTCTTACTGAGTACAATAAGAAGAGTTACTCAGCCAGCCTGAAATGGGTGACACTCAATAACCGACGTTGCAGGCGTTAGTCAGGTTTGAGCGGATCGGCGCAATTAAGCTGCTAATCTGTATGTATTATTGTCTGCAATTAGATTGCCAAATATTGAGATTTACGAGTGAACATTTGAAACACTCGACATGCGACGTACAATTGTACTCAACCCGTCGAAACCAAGTACATCCCCTTGGAGTTTAAATATACGGATTATTTGCACTTAAAAAAATATTAAGAATTAGTCTGATCTTCATCACCAGCTTTTTCTTTTTTAGCTTGACTCATGCTTCCTGCCAGTTTTTCTCTCATTGAGGTATCGGCTAGCACATTTTTCATGGAATAATAATCCATTACTCCTAAGTTTCCATTTCTAAATGCTTCAGCAATTGCTTTAGGAATTTCAGCTTCAGCTTCGACTACAAAAGCTCTCATTTCTTCAATTTTGGCTCTATTTTCTTGTTCTAGAGCAACAGCCATTGCACGTCTTTCTTCCGCTTTAGCACGAGCAACTTTTAAATCAGCATTTGCTTGATCTGCCTGAAGAGCTGCCCCTACGTTATCACCAACATCAACATCAGCGATATCAATTGACAAAATTTCGAAGGCGGTTCCGCTATCTAAGCCTTTACTTAGTACGACTTTTGAAATATTATCAGGATTTTCGAGAACACTTTTGTGATCTATTGAGGAACCGATAGTCGTTACAATTCCCTCTCCAACCCTTGCTAAAATCGTCTCTTCCATTGCTCCACCAACTAGTCGTTCAAGATTAGCTCTTACGGTTACTCGGGCAGTAGCTCGAACTTGAATCCCATCTTTTGCTAAAGCTGTAATCGGTGGAGTTTCAATCACTTTAGGATTTACAGAGATTTGAACCGCTTCAAAAACATCACGACCTGCTAAATCAATGGCGGTTGCATTTTCAAAAGTTAAACCCAATCGAGCTTTATCCGCAGAAATTAAAGCTTGAATAACCCGCTGAACATTGCCACCAGCTAAATAATGTGTTTCTAATTGATTTAAAGAAATCATTAAGCCTGCTTTTGAAGCTGTAATAAGCGCTTTAATAATAGGTCCTGGAGCCACTTTTCTCAATCTCATGCCAACTAAATCTTTGAAAATTGATACTTTAACACCAGAGAAGAATGCAGTTACCCATAAACCTAAGGGTACAAAATACAAGAAAATAGATAAACCAATAATTATTAGAAATAGAAAGAAAAAAGGAAATACAGCTTCCATAATTTGATTATTTGATGTTTAAGATTTTGTTACAACAATTCGATTTCCCATTGAGGAAACAACTTTTACTGAAGTATCAGCTAGAATAAATTCTCCATCAGATACAACTGTGTATTTTTTTTGATTAATCATGATTACGCCAGAAGGTCTTAAAGGAGTAACCGTTACACCTTCCATACCCGTAAGTTCATCTAACTCATGATACTCATTTTCATTTTTCAATGATCCATCTAAAACTAATGTTTTAAAAAATTGATTTTGTGGAAGATATTTAGCTAATGAGCTTATTAAAGCAATTCCAATTATAATGGTTATTGATAGAGTCCAAACTGCACCACCTATCTGTGATAAAGCAGGAAATGACAATCCAATATTACCTATAAGTGCCACTCCTAAACTAAATATGATTAGTGTGATACCACTAACTCCAGCCAATCCAAACCCTGGAATAATAAAAATTTCTATAATTAGTAAAACTACACCGACCACAAAAAGAATAATTTCCCAACTTTGAGCTAAACCCATAATATAAAGTG
>CAZNTR010000204.1:0-6398 GCA_964575925.1 uncultured Chitinophagales bacterium | reverse complement strand
AATCAAATAGAAGTTTGCGAGTTGCTACGCATGGAAATGGTTTTCTTGAGCGAAAAATTCCTTATGTATTTTCAAGAGATACACTTGGGAAGTCTAATGATTTATTGGCTCAATTTAGAGTAAAGCAAAATTATCCGAATCCGTTTAATTCAAGAACACGCATTCCTGTAAAAATTGAAATTCCAACTTTAGTCGAAATTGATTTATTTGATGTTAGTGGAAGATTTGTTAAAAAAGTTGTGCAGAAAGACGAGTTTAGGCCAGGGGAGAAGAACTATGAAATTAGTCTTAATGAATTTTCTTCAGGGATGTATTTTTACCGAGTAAAAGTTGGAGGGAAGTTTACAAAGACAAAAAAAATGATTTTTTTGAGGTAAATTTTTGTTCATCATGAAGATAATGACTGAAGTTTGATTAGTACCGATTGCTTTCACAATCAGCCCCTAACCCCTTTAAATTTCAAGTGTCATCGTACTCGAAGTTCTTGGCAAAAGGGGTAGTTTGGGTCTGTGCTTTGCAATCAAAATTTCATCAAGAAAAGATAAAATTGGCAGAATTATATTCTAATTTCAGAGTCAAACTCTAAAAATCCCCCTTTCGAGATGAAATGAGGCGGTTTGCCACGAAATATAAGCCAAAGGTGGCTTATCAATTGAAAACCTTTAAATGTCATGCGTTTTCGTACTCTAAGTTCTTGGCAAAAGAGGTAGTTTTGGTCAGTGATTTGCAATCAAAATTTCATTAAGAAAATTAAAATCACAACTTATAAAAGCGAATTATTTGAAAGGCAATCCGTCATTTCATCAAACAAATTATATAGCTTCTTTTTATTTAATTCTGGTACTTTCTTCATCAAACGCGATGCTAAAGTTCCTTTAGAAAGAATGTATTTCAAATCTGTGGCATGTTCATCGAAAAGTGCCGGTTTAAAAACCTCAAACAACGCTTGCCATAATTCTTGAACCCGAATAGAATCCTTGTCAATTCCAAATTGACGTAAATAATCTTGATTTGTAATTACTGCATTTTCGCCCGATTCAGTAGTTTGCATTAATATGCTCAATAAATCATCTTCAGAAAACAATTTTTGTTCAGAACAAGGACTCCAGCGTTCTAAACAGAGTAATTTTAACACAGAAATAATGGCAGAAAGAATAGCCACATCTGCTCTTGGCGATTCCTGTGCATCAATTAATCTAATTTCGATAGCCCCACGATCAAAACGGGCAATGGCGCCTCGGGAATTTAAAAAGTGCTTATCTAAAATATGCTCTGTGTCGTAATTTCTAATCTGCTCTGTAATTTTATCGAATAGCTGAGTTTGATAATCGGCACGTGTGTAAATTCGTTCAGGAATAATTTTTCCCGTTAAAATCGGAATTTTTGATTGATTATGGCGATATGCTTCAATCCGTGAATCATGCATTCCTGTTAATCTGCCTTCCATAAAAGGACTTGCCGCTGCAATTCCCGGTATCAATGGGAGAATGAGTCGTATTGCAGCATGTAATCGCTCAAACTCAGCATCGCCGAAAAACGGTAAATTCAAATGTGTACTTTGAATATTTCCCCAGCCATGACTTTGGCAATTAAAAATGGAATGATATAAAGTATAGATATTAGAAAATTCGTGTTGCCACAATTGCGTTTCACTATAGGGATTCATCCAAGGATGCATTGCTCCAGGCATTAAACGAGCGCCTAATTGCTCTAAATCAGAATTAATTAAACGAATGTTTTCATGAATTTTTGAAACTACATTTTTGATGTCTGTAGTTGGGCCATTCGTTTTAATTTCAATTACATGATTGACCAATTCATTAGACCATGCAATTTCTTCGTTTTCAAAATAGCCAGAAAACTCTCCTGTTACCATTTTAAAAAGTTGATCACTTATTGGTTTTATATCTAAAGTGATTGCATCCACAATCATGTATTCGGTTTCAATTCCGTAAGCTTCAAATAAATGTAAATCTTTTTTCATGAATCTATTTTAAAGGCTTTTTATATACTTGTGCATCTAATCTATTCTTAAATGAAGATAATATCGTACGATATAGTTCATCGCCAATAATTTTGTCTTCAACACCAGAATCTAAGTTAGGGTTATCATTTATTTCAATAATATAGGGCTTGCCGTTAATTTCTTTTACATCAACACCATATAGACCATTTCCTATAATTTTTGTTGCTTTTACTGCTGCTTCAACAATACTTTTGGGAGCTTTTTCAACGGCAACTGTTTCAAATCCACCTGTTTCATCACGTTTTTTTGCGCTCCAATTATAAATTTGCCAATGTCCGCGAGCCATAAAGTATTTGCACACAAAAAGAGGTTTCCCATCTAAAACACCAACTCTCCAATCAAAAGGGGAGAACATATATTCTTGGGCAATAATCAAATCCGATTCGTCTAACATTTTGAGTACAAGTTGCTTCAAATCGGATTCCGTTTCGGCTTTTTTTACACCAATGGAAAATGATGAATCGGGGAGTTTTAATACACATGGTAAACCAATTGTCGAAATGATATCATCAATCTTGTCGTTATGGACAATTAAAGTTTTAGGGACCTGAATTTTTGCTTTTGCTAAGGCTTCGTTCAAATAGACTTTGTTTGCACAGCGCATAATTGAAACCGGATCGTCCATCACAATCATGCCATCTGCATCAGCGCGGCGACTAAAACGATAGGTGTGATGATCAACAGATGTGGTTTCCCGAATAAATAAAGCATCATATTCGCCAACTCTTCCGTAATCATTTTTCGTTATGAAATCAACGTAAAAGTCCATGTCTTCAGCAATATTCATGAACTTTTCTAAAGCTTTTTTATCTGATGGAGGCGACTTCTCATTTGGATCTTGAAGTATAGCTAAATCATAGACAGTTGTATCTTTTTTTTGATAAAAATAACGATCTCGCTTAAAGTACTCAGCCGCTTTATGTTGAACAAAATCGATATGATTTTCGGGAATATCATCTAATGCAATCGGAATAATACTTTGAAGTATCCATTTATTTTCAATATGTTTAAATTTGGCTCTTATTAAAGGTGCACGAAATATGGAATACAATTCTGAAGCTAATTTTTGATGCTGCTGAGCCAAATTACTTCCAAAATAAATACTCAATACAAATTCTTTCGATTTTATAGTTTTTAAGCTTTTCTGAATTATATCGTTCACATTATTCGATAAAACCTTAATGACAGATTTCGTTTTTAAATCTTGAATGGTAGTTGCACTAGGAATTACTTTTTGATTTCTAGCTTGTGCAAGAAGCGAAACATAGTAGCCTTTAGTTTGATAAGCGTAACTCTTACATAAATTGAAAACTTGAATATTTTTTGCTTCCAACCATTTCGGATTCAATAAATAATCCTTAGCCAGAACTATCTCAATATCTTTTATTTCCTTGAAAATCCAATCTTTTTCGGCATTTACTACAATTATTTTTTTCATTTTTCTAGTATTAAAAGATTTGCATCATAGGTAATTACGCCCAACATAACAGAATTTATAAATCGATGAACGGGAATTTTATATTCTCGATTAGCAGAATTATATGGATTTTGTTGGTAAGGATCCGCAATCCAAACTTCCTTTTCATTAATTTCTTTCACCACTACAAAATGCCCTGTAGGTTCGCCTCGAACATCATCATAAATAATTTTATTATTTCTTGTTTCAAACTCACGCTTACTAGGGTACAAATAAGTTGAACTCAAACCAGCAATTACAGGTAATTGCGCCGAAGTATATTGCTGAATTACTTGAGGTTCAAGATTATCAAACCGAAGAGTACCTCCTTTTTCTAAAAACTCTAAATATGCATTACAGGTCTTAGTGAATTTTTTACCGTCTTTATATTCCAATTGTTTTTTTAGTTTTTTAATTAACTGTTCGGAGTTAAATGAGAACCAACTTGGATCAAAAACTCGCAAATTATACGAATAAACGGTCGCTTTGTACCCTAATTTCATGGCATGAATTCCTAAATAAACAGCAAGTGTTCCCCCGCCCTCAAGCATTTCAATCTCAGTTATTAAATCATTCAAATCTACATTTTCACCAAAAAAGGAATAGACAGCTTGTAAGGAAGTTGGTCCACAAGTAACATCGTCAGGTTGTGCGAGAATAGTTAAGTTTTTTAACATGATTAAAGCGAGTCAGGATGTATTATTCGTAAAGTAAATCTTTGTTAGCCTTAAATTTAGATGAACTTTAGAATACTTCAAACAGTAATTTGTAAGGGGTTAAAATAGCTAAATGTAATGCTCAAATGCAGATCATGAATTTGCAAAAAAGTATAGTTTTATTTCTAGCATATCAATTTGTACAAGAGAAAAAAATGATCCATATTCATTTTTTGAAAATTCGCCAAAATAAACTCAATTAGAAAACAAGTCTTTATATATTATACCTGTCAACCTTTGCCCATTTCAAGATTATTTAGAGAAATTTATGGCCTCAGAATTTAGCAGTACAGAAACAATAATTGATGTTCGAACCCTTAAAATTGAAGATTATACCGATTTTGCAGAAGCTATGAGTTTAGCTTATGAAAAAATTGGTGGTCATCCCTGGACCTATGATCAAATTGAACTTTTGCTAAAGCGATTCCCCGAAGGGCAAGTTTGCGTTACTGTAAATGGTAAATTGGTTGCATCAGCTTTAGCCTTAGTTATTGATTATGAAAAGTTTGGTGATAATCATACCTACAAACAAATTACTGGAAATGGCTCATTTAATACACACGATGACGAAGGTGATGTGCTTTATGGAATAGATATTTTTGTGCATCCTGATTACAGAAATTTGCGCCTTGCCAGACGTTTATATGATGCAAGAAAAGAAGTCTGCGAAACCTTGAATTTACGTGCAATCGTAGCCGGTGGGCGAATTCCTTATTATGGCAAAGTTGCCGATAAGTACACGCCAAAAGAATACATCAACTTGGTTCAGTCGAAAGATTTGTATGACCCGATTTTAACCTTTCAGCTCTCCAATGGTTTTCATGTAAAAAAAGTCCTTCGAAATTATTTAACTATTGATACTCAGTCGAGACAATATGCCACTTTAATAGAGTGGAATAATATTTATTATGAAGATAATGAAAAATTATTCAATCAGAGAAAATCAGTTATTCGTTTAGGTTTAGTTCAATGGCAAATGCGTTTATATGATTCTTTTAATGATTTAATGAATCAAGCTGAATTTTTCGTTGATGCGGTTTCAGGCTACAAAGCTGATTTCGTTCTATTTCCAGAGTTTTTTGCGACCCCTTTAATGGCTGAATACAATCACATGCCTGAGGAAGTGGCTATTCGTCATTTAGCCCAATTTACTCCTCAAATTAGAGATAAATTTGCTGAATTAGCTGTTTCATACAATATAAATATCATAACGGGTTCGTTGCCTTTTAGAGATGACGAAGATGAACATTTATATAATATTTCCTATTTATGCCGAAGAGATGGTTCAACGGATAGCTACCGAAAAATTCACATTACTCCATCTGAATCCTTATCATGGGGAATGGTAGGCGGTGATGATTTACGCGTTTATGATACTGATTGTGGTAAAATTGGAATTCAGATTTGTTATGATGTTGAATTCCCTGAATTAACTCGAATTCAAGCAGAACAAGGTTTATCTATTTTATTTGTTCCATTCTTAACGGATACACAAAATGGCTATAATCGTGTTAGACGGTGTGCTCAAGCTCGGGCAGTTGAAAATGAGATCTATGTTGCGATTGCGGGTTGTGTTGGAAACTTGCCCAAAGTGAACAATATGGATATTCAATATGCTCAATCAGCTGTATTTTCTCCATCCGATTTTCAATTTCCAACAACAGCAGTCATTGCGGAAGCAACACCAAATACAGAAATGACCTTAATATGTGATGTTGATTTAGATTTGTTGAAAGAATTGCATCATAAAGGAAGTGTTCGAAATTTAAAAGATAGACGTAAAGATTTATATGAACTGAAATTGAAAAAAACCTAAGAAAGCTACTTTTTTTCAATATGAACTTTTAAAATGACGTTTTTCGACGTCATTTTTTTTATTTATAAAATCACTTTCCTTTACAAAATTCAAGTAGTTCGGAGTAAATAGTTGAAATTGTCAGCATTGTACGATTGAGTCCACTCCAAAAAGTCGATTCTTTCGATTTTCACCCTTCCAAATCCTACGAATTCGACGAATAGTTTGCTAAAAACTACTTTTCGGAGTGCACTCACGATTAGGTTTTTAAAAGAAGATTTGTAAGTATGTTCACTGAAGATTTCAAACTTTCTATTGTAAGGTTTAGTCAGATTCGTTTATTTTTCTACCTACAAGTTTGTAACTTGCAACACTTATATAATATTAAAATCCGAAAACGGAGAG
>CAZNTR010000203.1:0-6430 GCA_964575925.1 uncultured Chitinophagales bacterium | reverse complement strand
CAGAATTTACATCATCCTAATCAAAAACAGGATCTCTTTCAAATTGGGAGTTCATATTGAGAACACACTTAGTGCTTCTCAGAATTAACGTCATCCTGTTGCAAAACAGGATCTCTTTCGAATTGGGAGTTCATATTGAGAACACACTTAGTGCTTCTCAGAATTAACGTCATCCTGTTGCAAAACAGGATCTCTTTCGAATTGGGAGTTCATATTGAGAACACACTTAGTGCTTCTCAGAATTTACATCATCCTAATCAAAAACAGGATCTCTTTCAAATTGGGAGTTCATTTCGAGAAAACACTCAGAGCATCTCGGAATTTACGTCATCCTTATGAAAAACAGGATTTCGGTCGAAATGGGAGTTTTGTATTAATCCTGAACGAGAGCATAAGATTATGGCTTTCGTCCTAATGACTTACGTTTATTTGAGAAAGAATGAAGTCTTCATGAGAGTTCAAATTTAAAAGTATGCGTTTCAGCTTTCGATAAGAACATAGAAAAATGTAAATGATAGTAAATACTTCTTAATTCATAGAAGCTAAATGTGAATCGGTTTCAGATCTTTTTTACAATGAATAAAATCTGCTTGAGATTATTGCTTAGTTATTTTTTTTAAGTTGGTTAAAACACCATTTTTAATCGTAAAATAGAATTACTAATACAAGCATAATTAAGAAAAAGCTAACGTTAGAAGCAAAGAGTATAAGAATAGAATAGCTTATTAATTTTTTAATAATATTCTTTCATCAATAAATTCGTTGTCGAATTGCAATTCATTAAAAAAGCGCTTTTTTTATGAATGAATCAAAAAAATCTGATAAAGTAAATTTTTTCTAATGGAAACATTTCTATAAATGAGGAATTAATCTTACATTCACAGTTGATTAAATAAACTCTCGGTTTTAATCAACTTATAATTAAATAACGTAAAATAAATAAAAATGAAGCAAATTAAACAAATGTTGAGATTCGTAATGCTTATAGCTTTAACTATGAGTTTTACAAATTTAACTGCGTTTGCGCAAAACTATACCTTGTATAAAGGGAAAAAAATAGTTGCAAATAGCATTATTGTTAAATATGATAAAGGCGCTTCTGCTGTGTTAAATGGTAAAACCATTATTGCATTAGATAGAGCAAATGAGGTAAAAGCACTTCATAGTATTAAAGTGAAAAAATCACTTTCAAAGGGAAATATTGAAGTTTGGAATTTTAGCGGTAGTATCGATAAAATGCTTGCAGCTGCTAGAAGTATTCCAGGGGCAATTGCAACTCCTAACTATGTTCATGAGTTACCAAAAGTTACTAAAAGACCAATTACTTCTGCAGAATTAGATAAATTAACTGGAAATAATAAAATTAAACCTGCTACAAGTAACAAGTTTAATTTAAAAGCTGCTGTTAAGGGTAGAAGTAATGGTACAAAATTAGAAAAGCCTGCATTAACAACGGTTCCTGAATCAGTTTTAAAAACTTCAGGGAAATCTATTACAGATTTAGCTGGACCTGGTGATTCAATGTTGCTCGAAGATTTCGAATCAATAGAAGCTGCCGATTTATGGACAATATACACAGAGAATGAACTTGGAAGTCAATGGAGTGTTGTTGGTGACGAAGCTGGCAAATATATGTCAATTGGAAATGATATTGATGGTGCATACTTGCCAAATTCATTTGCTACAACTACAAGTCCATTATATGATTTATCACAATTAAATCCGGAGTTCGACTATCATGTTGAATTCAACTTTGCTTCATCTGTTGAACTTAATTGGGACTACTTTTATGTTCAAGTTGCGTTTTTAGATAAAGATGGTAATCCAACATTATATGATTGGGCAGATTTATCTTCAGATGACGGTCTGACCTATACTGCTTCTATAAATGTATCTGGCTTAGTTGGTGTTTCAAGCATGTATTTGATTTATAATTTTGAATCAGATGAATTGAATGAGACTGGGTTTGGAGCTGTATTTGATGATATTTCTTTGGTTGTTTATGAAAAATCAATCACAAACGATCCTTTTTTACCCTTACAATGGGCTTTAAATAACGATGGTTCTTTCTATGATGGAACCGCAATGCCAGGTGCAGATATTGGCGCATTTAATGCTTGGAACTATTCAACAGGTTCAAAAGATGTAAATGTGGTTGTATTTGATACCGGTGTTGATATCAATCACCCAGATTTAAATGGCAACTTGTGGGTTAATCCAAATGAAATTCCAGATAATGGCGTTGATGATGATGAAAATGGTTACATCGATGACGTTCATGGTTGGGATGCTTTCTACGAAGATGGTACTCCTGAAGATGGTGACGGGCATGGTTCTCACGTTTCTGGTATTATTGGTGCTGTAGGTAACAATGGAGTAGGTATTTCTGGTATTAATCAAGTAGCGAGTATTATTAATGTTAGAATTTTTAATGAGGATGGCTATACAACAGACGCTGCTATTTTAGGTGGTTATGATTATATATCTGCACTTCTAGATAATGGCGTTTCAATTGCCGCTGTGAATCAGTCATGGGGTGGTGGAATCGATTATAATGACCCTGCTCTAGAAGACGTAGTTAATATGTTCTACGATTATGCAAGATATCATGGTTTGTACAATACCGTTTGGGTGGTATCTGCTGGAAATTCTAGTATAGATCATGATAACTTAATGTATCAACGTTATCCAGATCCAATTCAAGCGCCAAATATCATTTCTGTTGCCTCAACAGATGCGTTAGATGATATTTCTGGGTTCTCAGACTATGGAAAACATACTGTTGAAATTGGTTCACCAGGTTCTGATATCCTATCTACTGTAGTTGGTGGGTGGCAGTATTATAGTGGAACATCAATGGCTTCTCCTTATGTGACTGGTACAATTGCTTTAGTCGCTTCTGTTTTTCCAAATGAATCCGCTTCTGCTAAAATTGCAAGAGTAATGGGTACATCGGATAAAATCTCAAGCCTAATGGATAATACCATTACTGGTGGTCGTTTGAATGCTTATGATGCAATTTCTGCTGCTGAAAAATCTACGGATGTTACTTTATCTGCAAATCCTTCGCTTGGATTCTTTAATAGAGTTGATTGGGCTGCTCAATTTTCTGTTGGTTTCACAAATACTACAGGAGCTTCATTTGATGTGACAGGTCTTAGTTTTTCAGGACCTAATTCTGAAAATTTTAGCACTTTGGAAGAAATTTCTGAAAATATTACTGTTATGCCAGGTTACGCATTTGGTGTAGGAGTTATTGTTGATCGCTCACTTGAAGGTGTGTTTTCTTATGAAGCAACACTAACAGTTTCTACTTCAAATGGTTCAATTGATTTGCCAATAATGGTTAATACTCAAAAAGAACCCATTATTGTTGCAGATAACTTATTTGAAGATAAAGAAGCTGTTGTTTTCGGTGATGATGTTACATCAACCTTTACCGTTGGAAATGAAGGTAGAGGAGATCTAAACTATGAAGTATTGCAAGGTGTATTTATGATAGACCTAAGCATGATGAGAGCTCCTTCAACTTTTGAACCAGCAAAAAAATCGGAAAGAACAAGTCCTAAACGCAAGTTTTCTGATGTTGTTGAAAATGATTTTAGTCGTATTTCTCCATCATTGGCGGTAATGAATCGAAAATCAATTAACGTTGGTAAAAATGCAGTTAGTAAACGGAATTCTTCCAATAAATTAATTTCTAATTCTGATTTTTATTATTTCGATGACTTAAATGACAACGAAATGGTTTCTCAAAACTGGTCTGTATTAAATTATGGTACAGGTGATGTTTGGGGATTGCAAAATCTATCTGAAGATGAAAATGTTGTTGATAATGTATTCTTAGCAGGTGATCTTGTTGAAGGTTATCAAAACAGTACTTTATCAGTGGCTGCTTCCCCAATTTTCAATTTCTCTGAAATTGCAGCAAATGGTGATTCACCTTATTATTTGGTGTTTGATTATAGTGCTCATCTTGAAGATGGATTTGATTTCTTCTATGTCAATGTGCTTCAATTCGGTAGTCGTGTTGGAACTTTTGCCTTAACTGGTAGAAATTTAGCTAATGACGGTTCTTCGAATACTGCTGTTATTGATATAACATCACTTGTAGGTCAAGATGGCATTGAATTCTGGTTCATTGCCAATTATGACAGTGAATATGTTCAAGGTTTTGGATCCATGTTTGACAACATTGGAATTGCTACTGGTCCTGCACCATTCTTTGTTAATAGCTACAATGGTACAATTGGCGAAGGTCAAGTTCAAGAGTTTAATGTTACTGCAAGAACTAGTCTTATAGGCACAGGTCAATTTGTTCTAGCTACAGCTTTATTCACAGATGCCGTAAATGATTTTATGGGATACGGAGTTGGTGTAATTCAACAAGAAGTTCTGTTTTACTCAACTTATAATCCATATTTAGCACTTGATGCTGAATACATTGATTATGGTCCTGTTTCTAAAAACGAACCAATCATTGAAGGTTCATTCAGTGTAACTAATAATGGTCCTGCTGATTTAGATTATATGGGTATGAGTTTTGTTATGCCAATGATGCCAGAAGAAGGCCCAATGAAAGCTAAGTTCTATGGTGATTCGAAAATGGAAGCATCGGCTAAATTACAAGCAACTAAAGCTGATAAACCTGCTATAAAAAAATCAGGCAAGAAATCATCTTCTGATAGGATTAATGCTCTACGTGGAAAAGTGAAAAAAACCTCTCCTGAAAATGCTAAGAAAGCTGTTGTTAACAAAAGCTATTCATCACGTTTAACAGGTAAAAAATCTTGGATTTCATCAAAAGGTAATTCAATTACTGAAATGAATGCTCTTCTTTATGAGACATTCGACTATTCAATGGATTTACCAGAAGGTTGGGAAGTAATAGATGTAAGTGAGAATGGGTATTCCTGGAATGTTGCTGCAATTGAAGAGGGTCAAAATGTATTAGCATTTGGCGATTTTTATAACGGCGAATATGGAGACAACACCTTTTCAATAGCGTTTTCACCTTATATGAATTTTTCTGAAGTTGACGATAGCCAAGCATTATTCCTAGAAATGGAATATGCTGCACTTATAGAACCATCATTTGATGATGTTTCTGTATTCATTGGAACAGATGAAGATCCTATGGCTTATCCATTAGGTTCAACTAACGATATGTTAGTAAACGATGGTTTTATGCAGTTTTTATCTGTTGATTTGAGTTCACTTGCTGGTATGCCTGATGATGTTTATTTAACATTTGTCGGTTCATCAGATGAAAGTTTTTCAGATGGTGGTGCATTCTTTGATAACATTGCAGTTTATACAGATGATTTACTTGCTTATGTAAGTCCTAGACAAGGTAAATTCCTAATGGAAGAAACTGCGGAAGTTGGATTTACTATTAATTCAGGTTGGTTATATCCAGGTATGTATAAAGTATTCAATACATTAAATTATACAGATCATTCTGGCATTAAGGACTTAGTTTTCAATGTTGTTGATTTTGAAATCATAAATAAAGCACCTATTGCAGAAAATGATACATTAGCAGTTGTTGCTGGCGATGTTATTGACATTGGTGCAATCTTAGATGCGATGATGGAAAACGATACAGATGAAGATGGAGATTGGCTCTATGTTGAAGAAGTTTCACAACCTGTTTACGGTAATTGGAAACGTTTAGACGTTGGTGCTGACCGATGGTGGTGGAATGGTGCAACACATTATGTAGCTCCATTAAATTATGACGGTATGGATATGTTTACCTACATGATTACAGATGGTTTTGAGTATTCTGTTGCTACTGTTTATATCAAAGTAATGGAACAACCTGAATTTGTAACGGGAGTTCAACAACAATTCACTTTCCTTGAAGACAATCACTTGATGATAAACACAATGAAATTAGCTTCTGGTGTTGGTGGAATGAACAACGGTCTCCATGTTTGGGCTAAATCTCATCATGATGCTATTCATATGATGATTCCAGAAAATGAAGAAGGTATGCCAATGCATGCTATGGATTTCATGGCTGATGAAAACTTCTTTGGTCAAGCACAAGCTACGTTCTATGTTGGTGATAATGAACATACATTTGACTCTTTAAGAGTAACAATTGTTGTTGTTCCAGTAAATGATATGCCAACTGCTGGTTTTGAACCAATGGTTAATAAAAACGTTGTTTCATTCACTGATTTATCGAACGATAATTTAGATCCTAATGGTGGAATTATTGCTTGGGCATGGGACTTCGGAAATGGTCAAACTAGTGACGAACAAAATCCTGTTGCAACCTACGATGCTATTGGCGAATTTACAGTTACATTGGTAGTTACCGATAATGAAGGCGCAACGGCTGAATTCAGTTCAAATGTTGATGTTGTAGAAGTAACTTCAGTAGAAGCTGAAACCTTACCAACAGCGTTTGAAGTATTCC
>CAZNTR010000202.1:0-6521 GCA_964575925.1 uncultured Chitinophagales bacterium | reverse complement strand
ACTGTAGCAAATGAATTCGGTACACAAGATTCTGTTGTATCAGTAGGCGAATAATTTAAGTATAACTATTTTATGTAAGGCTGGCATTTGTCGGCCTTTTTTGTTTTGAAAAAGAGTAAAAGCCATTTACCTTTTGAAATGGACGAAACTATTTTTGAAATTGAGCGATTTAAGAGTTTGTTAGAGGGAACTTGCGCAGACTGGCAAGTAAAATTTACAGCTAAAACAGGATCAACAAATTCAGATTTGAAGCTTTATCCAGCTCAACTTTTAGAAACACCCTTAGTACTTATCGCTGATGAACAATTGGGGGGAAGAGGTCAGTTACAAAAAAAATGGGTAGCCAATTCTGGTGAAAATATTTTATGTTCAATTGCAGTTAAACCCAAAAAAAATAATGGACTGCAATTGCTTGGCTTATTAAAAGCAGTTTCAATTGCAGAGGCCATGTCGAAACTTAACTTCACTAGTCAAATAGAGATTAAATGGCCCAATGATGTGTTAATAAATGGGAAAAAAGTAGCGGGAATTCTAGTTGAAACACAATATGTCGCAAATCGAGCCGAAAAAGTGATTATAGGATTCGGGATTAATGTAAACCAATCGGATTTTACTGATGAGCTCAAAGAGTCAGCCACTTCGTTGGTAAATGAATTAAAGGTAAAAACGGCTAGAGAGTCTTTTCTCGCTTCAATTTTAAATACATTTGCAATTTGGTTTGAGTTATGGGAAGATGAAGACCCCGCTATTTTGTCAGCAATTCATTCAAAACTTGCTGGATTTGAAATGTACGTTAATCTACGAACTATAGATGGAAAACAATTATACCCTAAAGTCTGGTTTTTAGGGGTGGATTTAAATGGGCGACTAGGTATTTTAGATGAAAATGGTGAACAAAAATGGTTTGAGCATGAGCAATTACGAGTGGAACGCATTTAAACAAAAAGTTACCGATTATCTTACTTTAAATGAAATAGAGTTCGCTAAAGATGATGTGTGGATTATTGGAGTAAGTGGAGGCGCTGATAGTATGGCGTTATTACATGTATTAGCAAAAATAAAAAAAAAAATGATTGTGGTGCATGTTAACTATAAAAAAAGGGGGAAAGAATCGGACAAAGATGAACAATTTGTTAAGAAATGGGCTGAAAAATACGACTTACCCTTTTTTGTAAAAGATGGAACAATTACTGAATCAGGCAATTTTCAAGAATTAGCTAGATTACTACGATATTCGTTTTTTCAAGAAATAAAAGAACAATATAGAGCATCTTATATTGTAACAGCTCACCATTTAGATGATTATTCCGAAAATAGCTTATTTCGAACTCTTAGGGGTTCATCACCAGAAACTATATTATCTCGAAATACTACTCAATCACAATTACTAAGGCCTTTTGCTAAAATTCGCTCAACTGAAATTAGAAAAGCTTTACTTGAATCGGGCTTTGATTGGCGGGAAGATCAATCAAATTCAGAATCAAATTTCACAAGAAATTGGTTAAGAAACGATGTAATACCTGAATTGAATGAGCGCATTCCTGGTTGGAATCAACATTTAGTTGAAAAAGCGACCTTAGAATTTGAGTTAATTCAAGAATTATCTAAAGTATATAGGAACGAAATTTTTGTTGAAGCGAACGAAATTTGTATCCATGTGCCTCTTTTGGGAAAACTTTCACATCGAATCATAAAAGCTCTACTATTTAAGAAATTAATTGAATTAAATTGGAAGGTAAGTTCCTCTGCCTTAGATGAGGTTTCTGAACTTGTTTCAACACAAAAAGGGAAAATGATTCAACTTGGGAAAAATCTGTTTGCGCTTCGATCTTCTGCAAAAATTTTAATTTTCAAAAAAGAGATGGCATTGGAGCAGTTTGCTGTAATCGAATCCATAAAAAAAAATGAACCTGTTCAGCTTTTAGGTTTAGGCTTTGATTTCAAAGTAATATCACGAGCAGAAATTGATAGGTTGAGCAGAAGAGATCAATTCTTTTTAGACTTGGCAAAAATTATTTTTCCTGTTAAAATCCGTTATTGGCAACAAGGTGATCGCATTCGGCCTTTTGGAATGCATGTAGGCTCTAAACTCATTTCGGATAGTATTACTGAATCTAAAATAGACCTCCATCAAAAAAATGAAGTAGTAGTTATTGAAGATGGCTCCAAAACGTGTATCGCCATTAGCTTCCCAAAAGGATTTGAACTATTTAATAGAATCGCTGATTTTGTTAAAGTAGATGAGAAAACACAGGAAGTTCTTCACATTACAAGCATGGCAAATTGAAAAACAAAATAATCCTAAATCGGTAAATTTGTAAAATTCAATGTTTTACTAAAAGACTTTAACCGATTGTTTGTACTTTTTGAAGATAATCAAGAAATCATTTTTCACTCCTAACTTAATTCGTGTTATGTTTTATCTCCCTGAAGAAGTTTCCGTAAACGGAGAACGCTTTAAAACCTATATCAGTAAAGAAGTACTTGACAAGCGCATAGCGGAAATTGGTCAGGATATTAACCGTGATTTTGCAGATAAACGGCCAATTTTAATTGGAATATTGAACGGGTCGTTCATTTTTCTTGCCGATTTAATGCGTCATATTTCTATTCCGTGCGAAGTTGATTTTATAAAACTTAGTAGTTATGGAGATGAAAAAGTATCATCAGGTAAGATTACAGAGCGAAAAGAAGTAGATGCAAATGTTGGTGGGCGCCACATCATTTTAGTCGAAGATATTGTTGATACAGGTCTATCGCTAAGTTATATGGTGAATAAAATGAAAGAAAAGCAACCTCTTTCTGTATCCGTAATTTCTCTATTGCATAAAGCAGCAGCAACGAAATATGATATTCACATAGATTATGCTGGTTTTCAGATTAAAAATGAATTTGTCTTGGGTTATGGATTAGATTATGCTCAAGAAGGAAGAAATTTGGCACAAATATATATTTTGAACGAAGGCTAAAATCTCAATTAATGTAAAAGAGTACTTGTAGATAAAGCCAAACCGCATTATATTTGCTGTCTATTCTGGGAGAGATGGCTGAGTGGTCGAAAGCGGCATCCTGCTAAGATGTTGAGCCCTCATAAGGGGCTCCGAGGGTTCGAATCCCTCTCTCTCCGCAATAGAACATGAAAAGCTTGTTAATATAATTAACAAGCTTTTTTTTTGATTGAAGATTTAAGTAATTTTGATGGAAAAACAATGTTAACAGATTTACTTCCAGAAGCTTACGTTCCAGTTTTGGTTTTTTTGTCCCGCATTTTAGATGTTTCACTGGGAACGGTTCGCATAATTTTTGTGAACAGAGGCATGAAAGCTATAGCAGCTATTTTAGGATTTTTTGAAGTTTTAATTTGGATTACCATTGTAGCGCAAATTATTTCAAATATGACAGAATGGACAAATTATTTGGCTTATGCTGGTGGATTTGCTTCTGGGAATTATTTAGGGATTGTTATTGAACAAAAATTGAAAGTAGGAACTCAGGTTTACAGAATTATAACAAAATCTGCATCAGACAAGTTATTGGTAAATCTAACTTCTGCAGGATTTAGGGCTACATTATTAGAAGCAAAAGGCATAGATGGGCCTGAACAGATTATTTTTACAGTTACTAAACGTAAACGAGCATCAATAGTAACAACTATCATTCAACAAACAGATCCTTTGGCGTTTTATTCAATTGAGGATGTGAAATTTGCATCGGATACAAGTACAAATTCAATGCAGAATGGTGAGAGAACGCCATTTATGCAAATAATGAGTACCCGAAAAAGTATCTAGAACATGATGATGAAAAAGTCACGTTTCTTTGTAAATGTAAGATGTTAAAAACAAAGACATTTTTAAGTCACATTCTCACTTTCAAGATAATCGCAATATAATTCTACTAATTCTGATAGAATCATAGCTGTTGCTCCCCAAAGAGGAACGTGATTATGAACCTTCCAGTAAGGGACTTCAAATTCTCCCATTCTTAACTTTCTGTATTCAAAAAGGACAGCATCTTTTTTACATAAATCGTTAAGGCTAATCCAAAATGTTTCATCAACTTCATCAAGATTAATTACAAATTCAGCGTTTAAATTTTGTGGGTAAGAAGCAATAAATGGGGTAATACTCATATTAGTATAAGTCATAAACAAAGGACTTAAACTCCCTATTACGGAAAAATCTTCACGTTTTAATCCAATTTCTTCTTCTGTCTCTCGTAAAGCACAGGTTTCAGCAGTTTCGTTTAAATCTTGTTTACCACCAGGAAAACTAATTTGATTGGTGTGATTTCGTAGATTTGCGCTTCGGAGAGTTAACAAAATATGAGGAACTGAGTTTTTATTTTGCAAAATTAGTAAAACAGAACAAGGGATAGCATTTACAGGAATTTTGTGGCTATGATTAGCATAACCATCATTTTTAGGCATCATTATTTGTTGAGCCTTAAAACCTGGAAGTGGATTACGTAAACGTCTGTAAAGATATGTTATGAAGTCTGTCATTTAGGAATTTACTGTGTAATTTTGTGAACTGAAATTAACGTATTTACTAGAATCTGGTTATTAAAATGAAGATGCTCTTCGTATCTATAATACTATTTGTCTCAAGCCAATTACCATTATCAGCTCAGACCGTTGATTCAAGTATAGTTATAGCTGTTCTTGAAGGAAATTTGCAAAAATTTAATGAATTTGTACAGAAAGGGGCTGAATTAAATCTAAAAGACAACAACGATTACACCTTATTGATGTATGCTGCTTCAAATAATTACCCTAAAATTATTAGTGCTCTTGCCCAAAAAAGAGTAAATATAAATGATCAAAACCGAGATGGTGATACGGCCTTATTGTTAGCAGCTAAAAAAAAGAATAATGATGCAGCTTGTTCTTTAGTAAAAGCAGGAGCAGATGTGAATTTGAAAAATCATTCAAATGAAACCGCTTTATTTTTAGCTGCAAAAAACGGAAATATACATATGGCTACAATGCTTATTGAAATGGGTGCAATGGTAAATACTTCTGATGGTGAAGGAACTACGCCACTAATGCAGGCTGTGATTTCAAGTAATAAACAAATGGTGGAGGTTTTATTACAAGCTGGTGCCGATTCAAATTTTAAAAATAGTAAAGGTGAAAACGCATTTTCGATTGCTCAAAAAAATGGAAATGAGCAAATTGCTGCCTTACTTACTGGAGTTGGCGCTTATTAAAATAGAGTTTAAGCTGAGATAGGGTTAAGAAGTAGGTGTTACTTTATTAACAAAATTAAACGTTTATGAGAGCAACCTTACATCAAAAAAGTGTGAGTACAATTGTTTTGGAAAAAGGGGAGGTAAAGTAATTTTGAAGCAGTTAGATTTAATCGTAAGAATGTATTTGTGATTATTGAAACCAAGCTAAACGTCAATTATTCAAGTAATAGTCCACTCCAAAAAGTCGATTCTTTCGGTTTTCACCCTTCCAAATCCTGCGAATTTGCCGAATAGCTTGCTAAAAACTACTTTTCGGAGTACTCTCAAGTAATAGTTTTTCAAATCGTTTGTATTCACCGATTATTTTCAGAAAGTTACTCCTATACGTACACTCAAAAATGATTCATAAAAAAAACTGTTTTCGAATTTCATTAATTTAGAACCTGAAAAGGGGGAAAATAGTTTAGTTTCTAGGTTTAAATAGGTGGTTTACAACAAGAACGTATAATAGTTAGAAAGTCTTATGAAAATAGAAATTATTCAGATTTGTAAGACTTTATGAAACTCGGTAAAAGTCTCGGAACTTGTTTTTTATAATTTACATAAAGCGAACCAAAGCGTGCTTCAAGTTTTTTTTCTTCTGGGAACGAGCCAATATAAAAATAAAGAATAAAGACGATTAGCATATAAAGACTTCTGTCTGTCAAAATCGGATTAAAAAGGACATAACAGATTGACCAAAAATACATAGGGTGTCGAACATATTTATACATGGAGGTAATGCGTAACTGGGTTTTATGCATAGGTTCATCAAGAAAATAATTATCATTTTTACGGTCAAAAAGTTGATGAATGCCAATGAAAATTCGTGGGTAAGAGATTAAAACTGCATGAACAAGGCCAAGAACTGCAATAAGTTGAATAAGATTAAAAACATAGGAATACGGAGAATCAAGTTTAAAGAAAACATTATAAGCGGAGGGAATGCTTTTGTACCAAAACCCTAAAATCAGGATTGATACTAATGAATAGGTAAAACGGTAGAAATATTTAAATGATGGAAATTTTCTAAACAAGTTAAGTTTAAAGGAGTCTGATGCCCAAACCGTATGCGTTAAGGAAAAGAAAAGAAAAATTAATGTAGGAAACAGGTAGTTATTCATGTAAGATTCAAATTTTTTAAGCACTAAAGTATCCGTATTTTTATGAATATAAACCATTATTAAATAAAATTTTTACATGAGTACACTTGTAGTTGGTTCCGTTGCTTACGATAGCCTCGAAACACCTTTTGGAACAGCGCCACGAATTTTGGGTGGTTCTGCATC
>CAZNTR010000201.1:0-6644 GCA_964575925.1 uncultured Chitinophagales bacterium | reverse complement strand
GGAAAAAGAATTATCAAAAATGGATGAGTTTTATTAATGATTACAAAAATGCAGGTGGAAGAGTTACAACTGGATCTGATGCAGGATATATTTATAAATTATATGGTTTTGGTTTAATTAGAGAGTTGGAGTTATTACAAGAAGCTGGTTTTCATCCTCTTGAAGTCGTGCAAGCTGCAACAAAAAATGGGGCAGAAGCATTAGGTCAATTAGATCAGTTTGGAACGGTTGAAGTTGGGAAAAAAGCCGATTTATTAATCGTTGAAGAAAATCCACTTGCAAACTTTAAAGTTCTTTATGGTACTGGTCATATTAAAGTAACAGAAAATAACGATGTAGTGCGCGTTGGAGGTGTTAAATGGACCATCAAAGATGGAATTGTTTATGACGCTAAAGACTTATTAAAACAAGTTGCAGAAATGGTTAAAATTGAAAAAGACAAATCAGGTTTTGAACTAAAACAACCTGGAATGGAATAGATTAACTAAAAAGAGACTTTCAGTGTTAAATTGATAATCTCTTTTGAATACAAAAATAGTTACTCTTTAAACAAATTTTTAAAAAGTGATTTTTCATCAGAAGAAACTGGAATTTTATCACCATCGCTTTTTATATAGTGCGTTATTTCATTCGTATCTATTATATGAGTGTACTCCTAAAAGTAGTTTTCAGCAACCTATTCGTCGAATTCGTAGAATTTGGAAGGGGTAACCCGAAAGAATCGACTTTTTGGAGTAGAGTCATAACATTTATAATCTTTTCAGGGAAATAATGATTTTGAACAATATTCGCAGAGTAAAGTGCTAGTTTAAAACAACCATTTTACGATGTAATCCACAAAAAATCTTTATCACTAAAAATACGAAGTATGGTTGCCTTAACTGGATTTAGTTGAGTATCCCAATTTGTTCGTTATTGTTCTCTGGTAATAGGTTTGATTTCAAACACTTTTATGCTTGAAAAATCATTTAATATTAAGTAAAGCTTATTTTTGAACGAGAACAGTTTTTGTTGGATGTGTTTATCTGTTTTAAATTCTTTGGGATGGTTATAACTCGTTGTTTTTTTTCATTAGGACTAATATCAATTTTGATTGTAAAATATTTGTCATGAATAGCCCAAAGTATAGTATCCGAAATTTGAATTGGATAAAAAGTTCCAAGTGATACTCTACTTAACCCATAATCATAAGTAATTTTTTTCCGCTACTTGTAATAGAATACAAGCAGTCTAGAGCAGTATAAAAATCGCCATAATTAGTTTCAAGATAATGGCGTTCAGTTGGAATCGGTACTTTATCAAAATAGTTATTATAGATAGGTAGTACTGAGTCGTTTTTTATTTCAATAAACATTTCCCCAAATGAAAATCCCAAAAGTTTTTGATTTTCATTAACTCTTTCTAACCAAGTATGAGCTGTTGAATTTAAAAATGGATGTTGCTTGAGCATCGTAAACTGTGATTCATCAAACTTTACAATTCCATTATCTGTCGCGATATAAAAAAACATCAAAATCGCTAAAAATGGAATAAATCGTATTACTTGGAAGACCATATTCTATTTTAAAGGATCAATAAACTAAATTTTGCGCAAATAATTCACTCCCAAATAAAAATGAAAAAAATAAAAGGTAAATAAGAAGTTTAACCGAGCGCATTGAATAAAAATAAAAATCAATCACCTAAAATAAAATCCTTATTGTTTAAGGATTTTATCACATAACTGTAACCGAAAAAAGAGAGCGAGTAATCGTGTGTTCATTCAATAATAAGAATTGAATTGCGAATACAGGCTTATCCCTAATCAAAACATTAATACTATATTTCAAGTCATTTTATTTTGTGACTTTACCTAAGTGTCTTTTGACTTAACGAAGGGCGGGTTTTACTCAACAAAGGCCAAAAAACGATATAAAAGTAACGTGAAATTTTAGCTTAAATAAATGGAAATCTTACGAAATCCATTTAATTTTGCTAAAATCAGGTTTTCTTTTTTCTAAAAAGGCATTTCTTCCTTCTTTAGCTTCGTCGGTCATATAGGCTAATCTAGTCGCTTCGCCAGCAAAGACTTGTTGACCAACCATTCCATCATCTGTTAAATTAAATGCAAATTTTAGCATTTTAATGGATGTGGGTGATTTCTGAAGAATTTCTTGAGCCCAAAGTATAGCAGTTGCTTCTAATTCATCGTGAGGAATTACGGCATTTACCATTCCCATTTCAAAAGCTTCTTGCGCTGAATAATTTCTGCCTAAAAAGAAAATTTCACGAGCTCGTTTTTGCCCAACCATTTTAGCTAAGTAAGCAGAACCATAACCGCCATCAAAACTAGTTACATCTGCATCGGTTTGTTTAAAAATGGCGTGTTCTTTGCTGGCTAAGGTTAAATCACAAACAACATGTAAACTATGGCCGCCACCAACTGACCACCCAGGAACAACAGCAATTACAACTTTAGGCATAAAACGAATTACTCTCTGACACTCTAATACATTCAAACGTGGAGTTCCATCTTCATCGATATAACCTTGATGACCTCTTGCGTTTTGATCGCCACCTGAACAAAATGCCCAACCTCCATCTTTTTGCGAAGGGCCTTCACCAGATAGTAAAACTACACCTATAGATTGATCTTCTCTAGCATCAACTAAGGCTTCATGTAATTCAAAAACAGTTTTAGGGCGAAATGCATTTCGTACTTCAGGGCGGTTAAATGCAATGCGTGCAATGCCTTTCATTTTTTTATAAGTAATATCTTGGTATTCCTTAACGATTGTCCATTCTGAATTCATAGTCATAATTTTATTAATATTTTTGCAAAGATAGTGAAATGTGTTTTTATTTATTTGAAAACCCCAGTTCTTTATTCAAATTTGTTTGTATCTGAAACGAAATTTCAATAATAGTTCTCTTACAATTTTTTAAGCTTATTTTTAGTAACCTGCGATTGTAACTCAACTTTTGGACTTCATTAATCGAACTTATGGTGCCATAGCTTTCGAAAACTATTTATTGATAATCAACTGCATACATTGAAATCTAAGTTCAAGGCTTGAATAAGCAACAACTATTCCAACACAGAATCTAGCCAAAGTGACTATTTGTTTTAGATCACTTTCAAACGTAAAATGAACAAAGCGTAATCCAACACGATTCGAAGTTCCAAGAAATGCTATCCAAGTAAGGTATGAGTGCGAATTAAACACGTTATGTTGCTAATTGGATATTAATATGAATTTTAAATATATTTTTTAACTTGTTAAAAATTCATGTCCAAAAGTTGAGTCCACTTTCAAAAGACGATAATAGTGGATAAAACTCTTCCAAATTCTATTAACCTGAGTTCGAAATAAGAAATTAAAAAAAAAATAGGTATCAATAAATTTCGTAATGATGAACCCAGACCCAGCATCTCTGCCTAGTTTGGTCTTAAATCTACGTTGACTCAATAAGCAAATGCAGGTTCTCCATTGTTTATTCAAGTTTTTGCCTAAAATCATTAAACTAATCATTAACCCGAACTTAGGTTAGTAATTTGGCGAATTTTTATAGAAAACTGCTTTTCGAAGTAAATTCAAAGTTGAATTTGTAGTAATAATTCTATGTAACAATCGAGACGAATTAAAATTGAATTTGAAGATTATAGCTAATCAAATAGTACAAAATTGCCGTTTATTTAGTTAAAAGCTACTTTTATGTTTGCTCATTTTAAATAAAGATAGAATTTATAAGTTCGGGATAAAAGTAAAAGCTTAGGAGTGTGTTGAATTCAAAGCCGAGCATATAAATTCAGAAACTACTTTTACATAAACAGACGGTTTTTCTAAATGAATGCGATGTCCACAATGTTCAATTAGTTTAACTTGAAAATTTACATGATAAGACGCTAATTCCTTTGCCTTTATTGCAAACTTTTGATCTTGTTCTCCTGCTAGAAATAAAACTGATTTACTTAATTGTTGAAAATAATTTTGATCAAGATAGAGCATATTTGCCGTACCAAATTGTGTTAAACTTTGTGCAACATTTTCTGGGTTTTGATCTGATTGAATAATTTTCAATCGTAATAAATCATCAAAGCATATAGGTTGAATGGGGGTTAATATTGGGTGATTCATCCAGAAATCTTGAAATTCTTTAAAATTTGAAACCGCCATATTTGCTAATCTGTTATCCTTCTTTTTCCTTTTTTCTCGCTCAATTGTATCTAGAATGCCGTTAGAGCCACTTTCAATTACAAAACCAAGAACATTTTTTTGAAGATGAATCATGGACTGCATAAGCAAACGGGCACCCATCGAATACCCACAAACAAAAAGCTTATCTTCCTTAAGACTTTCAATATAATTTGAGAACCAATTAATTTGATTTTGGGTAAAAAGTGAGTCTTTTTCTAATTTATCGTTTGTTCCAAATCCTGGTAAATCAGGAGTGTACACTTTAATTCCTAACGATAAAAAACGTTTTTTTACCGATTCGAAAACTCGTGAATCTTGAAAAAATCCATGGACTAAAACAATACTAATTTCAGAGAAAGACATAAATTTTTTATTTTAGACCATTTTTTTTCGCAAAATATGCGTAATCTCTGCGTTGACAACACATTCAATGATTCGCAATCCTGAAAAATCCTTATTTAGTACTAAGTTGAAATCTTCACGAGTTTCAACTCGGTAAAAAGGTATTGAAAATGCTTTTGAAATACATTCAATCTTATAAGTTTGTGCAGTGGTAAAATAGGTTTTTAATAGTGAAGTGTCGCTCATTTTTGATATAGGCAACATTCCAAATATTTGTCCACCTCCATTATTTATAACAAGCAACGTATGATTTGAATGGTATTGAATATGATTTACTAAACTTGTAGCATCATGTAAAAAAGCAATATCACCTATTAAGGTGCAAAATTCTGGATGAGAAACGGAATTCCCTAAAGCAGTAGAAATAACGCCATCAATTCCATTTGCTCCACGATTACAATACACTTTTTTGTTTTGAAAATCTCCAAATGTTTCTGAATCTCGAATTGGATAGGAGTTTGAAAGATGAAGTCCATCAAATTTATTCCACAAACTTACTTGTCTAAAAACTTGAGCTTCAGAAAATTCATGCTTTTCATTTAATAAGACTACTTGCCGTAATTTATTTTCTTGAATGGCATTTGACCAAAGCTCGAACCAATTTTCATCTGAAAATGTCGGAATCTCGTTTAATTCATCCATTTCGATTCGCCCAAAATAATGTTGTGCTGTAGTAAATGTTGCATCGTGCCACACATCAAAATAATCAAAATGTATTTGGTTGATTTCCTTATTTTCACCTAGAAATTGATTTAAAACTGAAGAAACAGTTTGTCTTCCAAATCGAACGATTAAATCTGGTTTAAAGTATTTTTTTGTCTCAGGCTGCGTTAGGAATGAACTCGTAAAAGCCTGATTTGGTGTAATTTGCGATAATATTTCTGTAATACATGGAATTGAATTACGATTGCCCCACTCAAAAACAGAGGAAAAATTTACAGATGGAATCGTACAAGGGCCAAAAATAAATAAAGGTTTTTTTGCAACTGAAAGTTCATTTTTTAAATCGGTTAAATCAATTTTGGGGAAGTTAAAATGAACGTCATCTGGATAAATATGTATTGGTTTTGGAAGATTTTTAGGTTGTAATGGTTTTCGAAATGCAGCATTGACATGTATGGGGAATCCTTTTAAAGATTCGTAAAATACTTGATTAGCTAATTTGGGGATTCTTTTTAAATCATCAGAATTCGGTTCACTTAATTCAACATATTGAGCATGATTTCCATATAATTTAACTTGATCAATGGTTTGTTGTACACCCATATTACGTAGTTTACTTGGTCGATCAGCTGTAATTACAATTAATGGAACTCGTGACAAATTTGCTTCAACAATAGCTGGAAAATAATTTGCAGCTGCAGTTCCTGATGTACAGATTAATACAACTGGTCTTGCCGTAGCTTTTGTAATTCCTAAGGCTTGAAATGCTGCAGAACGTTCATCAATAACAATTCTTTTTTTAAGAGAATCAACACAAGCCACGGCTAAAACTAAAGGTGTCGAACGTGAGCCTGGGGAGATTATACAATCGGTAACTCCATTTTTATGTAGTTGCGATAAGAAATCTAATGACCATTTGAATGCGAGTAAACCAATGTCTTCCATGTAAATAACTTTTAATGTGTCCTAAAATAAACAAAACATTGTTTCTAAACTTGAACAATGTATTGGGTGTTTTTCAAAAATACAGGTTCTTAAAAGTGTAGTTAATACCTTAAGCGTTAAGTTAACTCTAAAAATAAACTTTCCTAGATAAATAGATGATTTTCTGTATGATTTCGTTCTGGAGTGGAAGTATCGATGTTTTTACTTATTTTGAAAGAATAGAGGTAAATATTTAGTTCACTCTGAAAAATCGATTTTGTAGGTTTACTCCTACCAAATTCTCCGAATTCGATGAATAGTTTGCTAATAACTACTTTTCGGATTACGCTCAATATTCAAATTTTTAGATGGTTTATATATGCGCGATTACAAGTATTTGTACTAATCGTAATTGATTATAGGAGTATTTTCCCCCAAAAAATTCAAATATTGGTTTTAAATGTCCATCTGTACTAG
>CAZNTR010000200.1:0-6762 GCA_964575925.1 uncultured Chitinophagales bacterium | reverse complement strand
GTAGCTGAACACTTTAAAGGAACTGAATTTGAATACTTGTTTGATCTTAAGCGTGAAAAGATTGCTAGAAATGCTCAAATAAGTGCTGCAAAAGCACTAAAATCAGGTAATTTTAATGCTTTTCATGTTTACTCTATGGAATCATTTCGATATTATCGGAGTCTAAAACAAGTGTATTGGCTTTCTAGAGCTTTAATTGATAAATCGTACAAATGACCCGAATTTATATTGCCGGTTGTGGCGGAATGTTAGGCGATGCCTTTTATAATACGTTTAAGAAGGATTTTGAACTAAAATGTACAGACATTGATTTAAATGAGGATTGGCTAAGTTATTGTGATATTCGTGATTTTGCCGCTTACCGTGCAGATGTTATAAATTTTAAGCCAGATTTTTTATTTCATCTTGGAGCATTCACTGATTTAGAGTTTTGCGAAAAACATGTTGATGAAACCTATAATACCAATACACTTTCAGTGGAGAACGCTGTTCAAATTGCGAATGAATTAGACATTCCTATTTTATATATAAGTACTGCAGGGATTTTTGATGGTAAACAAGAAACCTATGATGATTGGGATACTCCGAATCCATTAGGGCATTATGCGCGTTCAAAATATATGGGTGAAGTTTATGTCGAAAAGCATGCTAAAAAATATTTTGTATGCCGAGCCGGTTGGATGATGGGTGGTGGACCTGCAAAAGACAAAAAATTTATTGGGAAGCTAATCAAGCAACTGAATTCAGGAGCAAAAGTATTTCATATTGTGAATGATAAATTTGGAACACCAACATTTACGTATGATTTTGCAGCAACCGTAAAAGTGCTAATTAAAACAAACTATTATGGAGTATATAATTCAGTCTGCCAAGGTTTAACAAATAGAGTTGAAGTAGCACAAGAACTGTTGGCAATTTTAGGTAAAACTAATGAAGTTCGAATAGAGGAAGTAGATTCAAGTTTTTTTAAAACAAGTTACTTTGCACCTAGACCTGACTCTGAGCGATTATTAAACAAAAAATTAGGTCTGAGAGATTTAGATAATATGGGAGATTGGAAAAAATCCTTGAAAAGATATTTAGAAACAAACGATTTTGGAATTAAATAAAGTAATACTTAATCGATTATTTTTAATAATAAGTGGCTTAATTGTAATATTGAGTTTATTTTTTGATTTTTACACAAAAAGTTATTACTCAGGTGCCGTAGCTGACGATGCTTATTATTATTCGGTAGCATCTTCTTTGTTAGAAACTGGAGTAACCGTTGATGCAACTACAATTCCGAATAAGCCGACTCTAAATGCACATTGGGCAATTGTAATTGTTTATGCAATATTTATAAGCTTCGGTCTTGATTTTTTACAGATTTCAATAGTTACAAGTCTTATTGGAGGATTCTTGATGCTAGTTATATATTTCAATATTCGAAATATATTAGAGCGATTATCTGTGTCAGATAGTAAATTGAACGCCTCATTTATAGTTTTACTTCTAACCTGTTATACATATTATTTAGCACCTGTATTAGCTGGTAGAACAGAGACTTTTTTTTTCCCATTATTAGTTTATTGGCTTGATTTTACGACTAGAAATAAAGGGGTTGAGACAACATTCAATTGGAAAGTCTACTATATTTTTATTTCAATGTTACTATTTGCATTTAGATTGCAAGCTTTATTAATCTTTATAAGTCTTTTATTTACTTATTTATTTCACAAAGAAGTAAAAGCCTTTTTTCATTATTTAATCTATTTTGGATTAGCAATTATACTAGTTTATTTAATTAATAGTCTACTAAGTGGGCATGTATTATCTGAAGCTGAGAATGGCTTAGTAAGTGAAACAAGTAGTTTAACATTTGAAAAATTAGTACAAAACTTATCAGTTGTATTAAACCTATTTTCAAATAGTTTAAAAACTGCATTTCTTTTATATAATAAAATTGTTTTCGTTTTAGTAATGATACTAGGAATAGGTTCAATCTTTGTTTGTAGCAAAAAAGACTATTTAAGACATTTCTTTGTATTGATTGTATGTATTTCAATAGCTGCATTTGTTATATCTATTCCTACTTACATTGCAAAGAACACCCTTCGATATATAAGTTATATCATTCCAATATTACTTTTATTAGTCTTAAGTATAAAAACAGACAAAAAAATAAAGAAATTAATCTTAGGATTACTTATAATAACAACTTTTGGTTCTTTACATCAAATGCAGTCAGATTTTAGAAATCTGAATTTAAACAAGTATCATAAAGTAAATAGAAATAAAAAATATTTATATTTTAACAACTTATTATTGAGTGGTGAAGAACGAATATATGGATATAGTTTATTAGGTTATGAAACCCATAGACTCATATATTCATCTACAAATAAATCTCTATATATCCTCGATAATCTTAATAATCTTAATGATTTAAAAGGTTATTTGTTAATACCTGAAAAATTATTTATGAATGGTAAATTAAAAAATAATAAAGTAATTTATACTTTTAAAATAAATGAAGTTTATGTTTTGTTAAAATTAGGTCAAAGCTCTCTAAACAATGTGAATTGATATGAATATTGCAGTAGTGATTCCATGCTATAAAGTGAGAAATGAAGTTTTTGATGTAATCGAAAAAATACCAGATTATGTTTCTAGTATAATTTGTGTTGATGATGCATGTCCACAAAAAACAGGTAAACATATTATTGAAAATTGTAAGAATCAGAAGGTTATTGTCATATTTCATGAAAAGAATAAGGGAGTAGGTGGTGCTACAAAAACAGGTTATAAAAAAGCTCTACAATTAAAATCCGAAATAATTGTAAAAGTAGATGGTGACGGACAAATGGACCCAGGTCTGATAAAGGATTTGATTGAACCAATTATTTTAAAGAAAGCTAACTATGTTAAAGGTAATCGTTTTTATTCTTATGAAGATATTAAAGAGATGCCCCCAATAAGATTAATTGGAAATTCGATTTTATCATTTGTGAATAAGATTGTTTCTGGTTATTGGTCAATTATGGATCCTACAAATGGATTTACAGCAATTTCTCTTAGTAGTTTAGATAAATTAAACTTAGATAAAATAGCTGATGATTATTTCTTTGAAAGCGATATGCTATTTCGGTTAAACATAAACCGAGTAATAATTGCTGAATTTCCAATGAAATCAGAGTATTTGAATCATAATAGTAGTCTTGTTATTTCAAAGGTGGTAAAATCGTTTCCTCTTAGATACATTAACCGATTCTTAAAGCGTATAATATATACCTATTATTTGCGTGATTTTAGTATGGGTTCTATTTACCTTTTTATTAGTTTAATTAGTCTAGCTTTTGGTATAATTGAAGGTTCTTTTGTTTGGAGGAAGAGTATTTTAACTGGAATTCCTGCAACAAGTGGGACTGTAATGTTGGCGGCATTACCAGTAATTTTAGGTGTTCAGACATTATTATCTTTTTTGCAAATTGATATCAACAATGAGCCAAAGAATAAATAATATTGTTAAGTTTTAAATAACAAATAGACTATTAACTCAACGCTCGGATTTGAAGAATAAGTTAAAAGTTTGAAGAGGAATAAAGTGGAGTTTACTATTGATTTGAATAGTTTAATTATTCCAAGCACAGTAGCTGCTAGCTTTAGTATCTTAATAAGAATTTGGAAAGTGACAGGAGAGGTCAGTATTTTTGCTTTGCTAAAATTATTTAATAGAAAAATTAACATAGTTAAGTCATGAATTATCAATAAAATGAAATATGCACCTATAGCCTTATTTGTTTATAATCGTCCTTTGCATACTGAGCAAACTTTAAATGCACTAAAGAATGCAGAATTGGCAAATGAATCTATATTATATATTTTTTTAGATGGACCTAAAAATGATGAAGCTAAACCTAAAGTTAATGAAGTTAGAGAAATCATTAAAAGAGAGCAATGGACTAAAGAGGTTGTAATTATTGAAAATGGATCAAATTTTGGGCTAAGTAAATCAATTTTAAATGGGATAAATCAAATTTTTAAAATTTATTCAAGAATAATTGTTTTGGAAGATGATTTAATTATAGATAATCAATTTTTAAAGTTTATTAATTTTTATTTGGACGAGTTTGAAAATGATATGTCAGTAATTCAAATAAATGGATATATGTTTGGTAATTTAGCAGTAAATAATAAAGTAAATCCATTTTTAATGAATTTTGTGTCAACTTGGGGCTGGGGTACATGGAAAGATAAATGGCAAAAAGTTAGCTTTAAAAAGCTTAATCTGTTTGAGAAAATTCTATTGATGATTAATAAGAATGCATTCAATTTGAATAATTCATATGATTATTACACTCTTAAGTTAAAAAAAGATAAGGGTTTAGTTCAATCTTGGGGAGTAGATTTATGGTATTATGCATTTAAGAAAAATAAAATGTCAGTATTTCCTCCAAAATCATTAGTTAAAAACATTGGTTTTGATGGAAGTGGAACAAATGGTGGTAGTAAAAAAGAGTTAACGAGTAACGATTTTGGAAAGGTCATAATTACAAAAAAAGAAAATGTTGTACATTTAACTATAGTTAAACAAGAAATTGAAATAAAATTAAAATCTAATGAGTTGGAATTTGTTTAAATCAACTAAGTCATCATTAAAAAATGAAACTATTCTAGATTCTAATAAGCAAGATTTGGAATTGTATTGGGATCCTAAAATGGCAAAAATACTTGAGGAGTGGGGGGAGGAAAATGTTTGGAATGAAATCCAAATGTTGTTATGCTCGCTAAATGGTAAAATCTTAGATATTGCATGTGGAACGGGTATTACATCAATGAAACTCCAAAAATTTTCATTATTAGATGTGTATGGCTGTGATATATCTGATTTATTAATATCCAAATGTTTTGAAAAGGGACTTTCGATGCAAAAATATATTGTATGTGATGCAACACAAATGCCATATGTCGACAATGATTTTCATTATAGCTACTCAATCGGGTCGTTAGAGCATTTTACTGAAGTAGGTATTTCTAAATTTATAAATGAATCTTATAGAATTACATCAAAAATATCATTTCACATGTTACCAACATCAAAATCTGAAAAAAATGAAGGCTGGATGAAAACGCGTCAATCTTTTCATAATAACTCAGTACAATGGTGGGTTTCGAAATTCAATGAACGCTTCGATAGAGTAGCAGTAATTCGATCTAAATGGGAAGATTCTATTTCACTTGGTTATTGGTTTGTTTGTTATAAGAATGAAAATATTTAACAAAATCAAATCACTCTATAGTTTGTTGGGAATTCAACCAAAGTCAAAATCTAATACAGTTGTTGATTCTATTGGTAGTAATACAATTAATAATTCAATCATTGAAAAACGAAATCCTAAGTCAAAAATTAAATTTGGAAGTAACTCAACAATTTCTGGAAGATTTGTTTTAAACTGTGAAAATTCATTAATTGAAATTGGAAATAATGTTTCAATTGGTAATTCTTCAATTTTTGAATGTGCTTTAGAAATAATCGTTGAAGACGACGTATTAATTTCATACCAATGCATTATTCAGGATAGTAATAATCATTCTTTAAATTTAACTGAAAGAGTTAATGACAATTTAAACTGGAATAGAAAAGGAATTCATGATTGGACAATTCCTATATCAAAAAAAGTAATTATTGGTAGAGGGTCTTGGTTAGGAGCAAGAGCAATTATCTTAAAAGGTGTTGAATTAGGTGAAGGTTGCATTGTTGGTGCAGGTTCAGTTGTAACAAAATCATTCCCTGCATGGAGCATAATTGGAGGGAATCCTGCAAAACTTATTAGAACATTAACCGAAGAAGAACGATAATTGAAAATGACTTGGGAAGAAGCTGTAATCCATTTTCAAAAAAATGCATCCAAAGAATTAATTGAGCAGTGTTATTTTCATCCAAAACCGATTGATGCTGCTCGTTCTTTTGAACAAAGTAGAGAATTTAAAGACTCATTAGCTTTAATTAATTCTAAAAAAGGCGGAAAACTTTTAGATATTGGAGCTGGAAACGGAATAGCTAGTTTTGCTTTTGCCCAAAATGAGTTTTCAGTTTTCGCCTTAGAACCTGATCCTAGTTTTTTAATTGGTTCAGGTGCAATTCGTAGTTTGAACAATCATCTCAAAAACCCGATTCAAGTTTATGAAGAGTTTGGAGAGCAACTTCCATTTGAGGATAATTATTTTGATGTGGTTTATTGCCGTCAAGTTCTGCATCATGCTAGAGATTTAACTCAATTTTTGAAAGAAATTGGAAGAGTATTAAAAAAAGGCGGCTTAGTTCTCACATTAAGAGATCATGTTATTTCAAAATCAGAAGATTTACAGGCTTTTTTGAATCGACACCCATTACATAAATTTTATGGTGGAGAACATGCTTTTTTACTAAGTGATTATGAGAATGCTTTTATAAATTCAGGTTTAAAAATTAAATCTAAATTTGGCCCATTAAGTTCTAATTTCAATTATTTTCCAGTATCTGAAGAATCTATTAAAATGAAAATTCGAGGATTACTTAAACCCGAAATTAATATTATTGAATATTATTTGAGTCGATTTATGTCCGCACAGAATATTATTTCAAAATACGGTGATATAGCTTCTGAGCGCTTAAATGATCCTGGCCGATTATACTCTTATTTATTGGAGAAAGCAGAATGAAAGTTTTAATTACAGGAATTTCTGGCTTTTTAGCAACCTACTTATCTGAATCTTTTTTAAAAAAGAATTATGAAATTC
>CAZNTR010000199.1:0-6811 GCA_964575925.1 uncultured Chitinophagales bacterium | reverse complement strand
GCTTTTTGAGCTGAAACCTCATTATTAAACAACCCGAGTAGAATTATACTAAAAATGAACGTTAAAGCGGACTTTTTGAAAGTTTTATTTATCGACATTGGAATCCTATTTCTTTTATTTGATACTTGCTCATAGTGTGATTGATTAATCAATTTTTTCAATCATTAAAGAGAGGTTATTTAGTATAATTTAAATTAACTCTTATTTAAAAAGAAGTAATCTCTCCATTGTTTTTGGGCATCCGAATTCTGATGCATCTGTCTATTATAATCTAGTTCCATTATAATTTTGACGCATCTTTGGCTCTTGATGATTTTTTTATCCTAATTCTGACTCATCTATCGGCTCTTGATCTAATTCCATCATGAAATCCCCCTAGCGCCTTTTGATATTCTTGCATCTCAATCACTTAGGTTATTGGCAAAAAGGGGAAGTTTCCCGACTCCTCATTTCTCATTTCTCAAACACACCCAAACCAGGTAAATCATTTAACACTATTCGATTTTCTGAATTAAATGAAAACCCTGTATAAGGTCTGTCTTTCAACAATAAAAACCCATCGATATCAGCATAATCTGCCCACATGCTTATTATTCCTGCAGCTGTATTTGCCAATGCCGTTTCAATCATACAACCAACCATAATTTTCAAACCCAGTTTTCTTGCATCTGAAATTGTTTGCATGGCTTTATGCATACTCCCAATTTTCATCAATTTGATATTGATTCCTGTATAATTTTGAGCTAATTCTTCTAAAGTTTCTGTCCCAGTGAATCCCTCATCGGCGATTAATGGAATACTTGTTACTTTTTTCAATTCAGCAATATCTTTTCCTTGATCTGCAGGCATCGGTTGTTCAATCATTCTAATATTTTTATCAGCTAAAAACTGAACCCGTTTCTTTGCAATATCTAATGTTTTCCACCCTTCGTTTGCATCAACCCAAATGGTTTTATTGGTCATTGAACGAATCATATTGATTATTTTTTCATCATTTTCTGTTCCCAATTTCACTTTTAAAATGGGATAAGGCTCAGCTTCTGCAACTTTTTGGCGGATTATTTCTTCAGAATCTATGCCAATAGTAAAGGAACTAACCGGCCCGATTTGGGATGGAGCATTCCATAATTTATGAATCGGAACGTTTAATTTTTTGCCCAGCCAATCCCAAAATGCCATTTCTACAGCTACTTTAGCGGCATATTCACCTTTTTTTACCGAATTGATGTATGATAAAAGCGTTGTAACATCATGTGTTTTTCCTATTTTTGAAAAATCTAATGAAGCTAAAAAGGCTTCTGCTGTTTCGTGAGATTCTTGATAACGGGCATTTGGTGCGGCTTCACCAATTCCAACAATTCCTTCGGCTTCTAATTCTACAAATACATTTTTTGTATGTGTTCTTGTCCATCTGCTAATTCCAAATGCATGAACAAATGCCAACTCTTGAGTTCGATAACGTACTATAAACATAGATTTAATTCAACATAACCTGTATAAATTTCAAATAAAGAATAATTACTGGCGAGACTAAAATAATGGAGTCGAAGCGATCAAAAAAGCCTCCGTGCCCAGGTAATAAATTGGAGGAATCTTTTTTACTAGCAAAGCGTTTTATTTTACTTTCCGAAAGATCACCAATTGGACCAAATACACTAACTATTACTGCTAGAGGGATTAACAAACTTATCGAATAGGGAAGTAAATCGATATAAAAAATAAAAACAACTAAGACTAATAGTGAACCTAAAAATCCACCACCGAATCCCTCCCACGTTTTTGCAGGTGAAATCTCAGGAGCCATTTTATGTTTTCCAAAATTTTTCCCAAAAAAATAGGCAAAGGTGTCATTTCCCCAAATCATAATTAATACAACCAAAAGGAGAACCAAGCCTATTGAGTCACTTTCCCAGGTTCTAATTTCATAAAAGCTTAGAAACCCCCAAGCAGGATATAATGCTGCAAATACGGTACTTAAGATAGATAAATAACGACCATGAGGTGGAGTTAAGGTTTCTTTTACAAGAATGATAAGGATAGAAATAATTACAAAAGTTGATCCAAATTGATGAAGTGGAATGGTCATCCAGCTAAGACTGAGTAAAAATGCAAGCCCATAATCTGTAGAGACTTGGGCAGCACGGAATAAGTTTACCATTTCCCAAGTTGTAATAAGACTAATTAAAAGCATTGATACAAAGAAATAGTATCCACCAAGAAACACAATTGCAATAAAAAGGGGTGCAGCTAACAGCGCAAAAAATACACGCTTCTTTAATTCACTCAAAATAGTACCGTTTAAACTAAAGTATCATCATCTTCACTTAACTCGAGATCACCTGCATCCCATTCCGCTAAGGCTTTAATCGCTTTTTCTGAAGTAGCTTCGGAAACATATAAAAATACGACCGCCATATATCCAACGGTAAAAGCGTAAGCGGAGTCTTGCTTTGAAAGAATTTGAACTTCTATGTCATTACTTTCAAGATAATTACGAACCATATTTGCATCTAATTCTGTAGATGTTTTATACACACAAATCCAATCAGGAATTTCTGGAGCATTAATTTCTGAAAACATAACTGGCCTCCGCTTTTATTTAATTACGTTTATGTTAACTAAAATAGCAATTAATTAGGTTCATTATTTATTTATCAGTGATAAATGATTTTCATAAAGAATATTAATTAACTGCTTTTTTACTTGTTACTAAGTTAAAGCTATAAAGAAATCCAATTGTTAAGGTGATGCTCGCTAAGCTAATCCAAAATGGTGGGAGTGTTTCAGTTCCAACTGAAAAGGCATATTCTGGATAATAAAATGCAGCTACTACACTGCCTCCATTATTTACAAAATGGGCAACAATTGCGGGGATTAAACTACCTGATTTATAGGTAAGCCAAGCGAGTAACATTCCGATAAGTGACAACGGAATTAATTGAGTGAGTTTGAAATGGTATAAGCCAAAAAGAAAGCCTGAAATAAAAATGCCCCAAAACCAACCTGTAGAATTCGTGTACAAACGAAAGATAAATCCTCTAAAAAGAATCTCTTCACACATTGCAGGAACAACTGCCACATTAATTAAGATAAATAAAAGTGATTTCTCTTTCGTTAAAAAATCAATTAAGATTTTCATTTGTTCATTTTCAAAATTCAAATACCCTTCTGGAAATGGAAAAAGTTGATTCATATAACTTAACAACCAAATCATTGGTTGAATTGCAACCATAATTAAAATACTTAAGCCAACAGTTTTACCAATTTGTATCCCTTTTTCAAGTCTAAAAAAGCGTAATTTTTCAGATTTTCGAACAACAACAGATGAAATAAACCAAGTTGAAATAGCCAAAATACTTACCTGACCAATGCTGTTTCCAACAAAAACCCAACGCATGTGCTGCGAAATTAGCGACAATAGATTCGCAGGATCTATTTTAAAGCCTTCCTGAGCTAGAATAAAAACAAAAGCTAATACATTGGCAATTAACTGAAATCCAATAAAAGCAATGATTAACCAAATGCTTGCCGTTAACCAATCAGGGAAACCATTACGATGTGTCCAAAGCAACGGTTTTTCCATTTTTTCCAAATCTGATTGAGTTTCAGAATATTGCTCTGTCATTTAGTCTTTTGCTGTGATTTTAGCCGTAATCATTCCACTTATTAGGTTTACAACTCCTAGACCAATAATTGAATAACCAAAACCTTTTAAAATACCCATCATCGTTTTCTGTTCATCAAAACCTTTTTCCATGTCGCCTAAAACTTGGTCAACTGCATCACCAGACATTGCACCACTTTTTTCGAAGAACAATTCCATGTTTTTAACCATATAATTTTTCATACTATCCATCAAAGACGGGTCAATCATATTGTTCCAAACGTATGATAATATAGTAGTAACTATAGCTAAGAATAAACCAGTTATTAAGCCAATAACAGCTCCGTTACCAATAGTAAGCTCGACTCCATCCATTTTAGCATATCCGTTTACAGTAAGAATAGCGGCTATAGAACCTAATAAACAAATTCCAAATTGCATAAAAGTTAATGGGCCAAACATAGAACCCGATGGTTCTGATCCAATTGTTGAGTAAGTAATAACTAAAGAAATAACAGTTAAACCAACACCTACTAGAAGTGCGTTTGTAATAGCAGGCATGATAAAGCTAGGTTTTTGTTCCATCTAATTGTTCTCCATTTTTTTTTGATAATTGAAAGAAAAAAAAGCTTAAGCTGAGACCAAACACTATTCCAGTAAGAAATCGAGATGTATTTGAATTAGACCAGATACCTAACCAATCAAAAACAACATCAACTAACATGAATACAATGCATGATGCCAAAAAAAGCAAGCGCTTAGTACGCAGATTTTTTGGAAAGGATATGAAAAAACTACTAATTAAACCTAAAGTAAACGAAAAATAAATTCCAGTACACCGACTGCAAAGAATCATTCTTTCACCCAATAATGTATATGATCGCTCAGGATTGGTATGACAGATTGTTTGCAACCAAGAATGACTAAAATGTTGAATCCACTCTGGAAAACCGATAATTGAACTTAAGGAGCTAAGCAGAATAAAAACAAGAATTCCAATTAAAACTAGAATCCATTTTGTATCAGAATTCACATTATAAATCTAAAAGCATTGAAATATCTAAAGCTTTAACTGAGTGTGTTAAACTACCTGAAGAAATGTAATCGACACCCGTTTCTGCAATTTCTTTTACGGTTTCTAGTGTTACATTTCCAGAAGCCTCCAATAAAAAAACACCTTTATTCAATTCTTTAACTTTTTCCATTTCACTTAAACTCATATTATCTAACAAGACATATTTTACTGTTTTAGCATGATTTGCAAGTACCTCTAAAAACTGACTTAAACGTTCAACTTCAATTTCAATCGGCGTCGTTGTTCCTAATTTTATTCTATGTTTATCGCATTCTGATATGGCTTTTGCTAAGGAGCCTGCTACCGAAATATGATTTTCTTTTATTAAATAGCGATCATCGAGTCGTATTCTGTGATTTTCGCCGCCCCCAATAAGCACAGCCCATTTATCTGTAATTCTATGGCCCGGAACAGTTTTTCTTGTATCTAAGATTTTAGTATTTGTATGTGAAATTTTGTCCGCAAAGGCTCTTGTAAGTGTTGCTATTCCACTCATGCGTTGCATAAAATTAAGAACCGTTCTCTCAGCGGTTAAAAGTGCTTCTGCAGGTCCAGAAAGCTGAGCAATCGTCATCCCCTTTCTAACTTTATCTCCGTCTTTTACCAAAGGCTTTATTTTAATTTCATCAGATAAACGAGGAAAAATTGACTTTGATAACTCAATTCCAGCAATAATGCCATCTTCTTTGGCAATTAATGATCCTTGGCAATGTTCATCACCAGAAAAGATGGCAGCTGTTGTAATATCTCCATTACCAATATCTTCACGAAGTGCTAGCTGAATAAGCGTTTCTAAATCTTCAGGTCGTCCGTAATGCATAATTCAACGAGTTTATAAATGATTCTGGTGCTCTAACAGGTCGTCTAGAAGTAGCATCCATAAAAACTAGCACAACCTTACCTCTTGTTTTTAATTGTCCAGTTTTAACTGAATATACTTTATAGTATGTATTTAAACGAATTCCTGGCACGTCGAACAATTCTAAATCTATTCTGATTTCTTCATCATATAAAACTGGCGCTTTATACTCTAGTTCTGCAGAGACAACGGGTAACATAAATCCTTTTTCTTCCATTTCTGCATAGGAAACACCAAAAGAGCGAACCATTTCTGTTCGAGCAACTTCAAAATATTGGAGAAAATGCCCATAATAGACATAACCCATTTTATCTGTTTCGCTGTAACGACTACGTAAAAAATGCTGATACGTGAAAAGTGGCTTGCTGTCGGGATATTCCATAAATCAGTTATGAGAAGAAATTTTTCGTATTTAACTAAAAATATTATCTTACTTCAAACTGACCCATCGAAGAATATTTTTCTATTCTTTGTTCAATGAGTTCTTCCGCAGATAATTTCAATAGCCGATTTAAACTTTCCATTAGCTGTTCTTTTAATAAATCAGCCGCCGCTTTATGATCACGATGAGCACCTCCAATTGGTTCTTTTATAATACCATCAATAACCTTGAGTTCAACTAAATCAGCAGGAGCAAGTTTTAATGCAGATGCCGCTTGTTCTTTGTGATCCCACGATTTCCATAAAATAGAAGAACAAGATTCAGGAGAAATAACAGAATACCATGTGTATTCCATCATATATACTTCATTCCCCATTCCAATTCCAATTGCTCCACCACTTGCACCTTCACCAATAATTACTGTAATTAATGGCACTCTAAGCATAGCCATTTCACGTAAATTTTTTGCAATAGCTTCAGCTTGCCCACGCTCTTCAGCTTCTAAACCTGGAAATGCTCCAGGAGTATCAACTAAAGTTATAATTGGCATATTAAACTTTTCAGCCATTTTCATAAGGCGTAAAGCCTTACGATAGCCCTCCGGATTGGCCATTCCGAAATTTCTGTATTGACGAGACTTAGTATCACGCCCTTTTTGCTGTCCGATAATCATAACCGATATACCATTAAGGGTAGCTACGCCACCTACCATTGCTTTATCATCACCAAAATTTCGATCACCATGCAATTCCATGAATCGATCGCAAATTTTATGGATATAATCTAGTGTATATGGTCGATCGGGATGTCGAGCCATTTGAACTCGTTGCCATCGAGTAAGCTCCGAAAAAACTCTACTTCTAAATTCATCTCTGCTAAGTTGAAGCTTTT
>CAZNTR010000198.1:0-6823 GCA_964575925.1 uncultured Chitinophagales bacterium | reverse complement strand
CAAACGGGCTTGTTGAATTAGACCCTATATTCTATTCTCAAACACAACTTATTCAGACTAATAAGCCGATTTCTGCAACAAAACAAGATTTAATCAATCGTATTTTACTCCGTATTCAAGGCAGACAATTAGCGGAAAAAAGCCGTTATATTATGATGAATGCTCCTTCTTCATCTGTGGAAGAAATTAAAGTTATTCTTCCAAGCGCAAAAAGTCCAACCATTTTGTCTCTCGCTGATCCTGATATGGTTGCCATTCATTCTGTTGTGCCAATTAATCAGTTTTGGGAAATTATGGAGCGTTTAAAATCAGTTGGCGCTTGTGACATGGTTGTTCTTCCTATAGAAAGCATGGTTCAATAATATGGTTCTAAGTCGATATACTTTCTCCAGTTTAAGTAAAAAAGAATTACTTAAACTTTGTGAACGCCCTAAGATTGATTTCTCTTCTATTTTTAAAACTGTTGAACCAATTCTTGATGATGTAAAAAAAGATGGTGATACTGCGATTAAAAAATACACCGAACAGTTTGATGGTGTTCAATTAAAGTCCGTATTACTTGATGTTCCCGAGATATCGAATATCAAATTAAAGCCAGCAGTTAAAAATGCATTTGATGTTGCTTATGCAAATATTAAACGGTTTCATGTTGCGCAAAGACCGCTTAATTTGGCGATTGAAACCATGTCTGGAATTATTTGCTCTCGTGAAACAAGGCCGATTGTGCGAGTTGGACTTTATGTTCCTGGTGGAACAGCGGTGCTACCTTCATCAACCTTAATGTTGGGAGTTCCAGCTCAAATTGCTGGCTGCAAGGAAGTCATTATGGCAACTCCACCGCAAAAAGATGGGAGTATTCATGCTGAAGTTTTATATTGTGCGGCTTTGTGTGGAATAAAAAAAATCCTCACAGCTGGCGGAGCACAAGCTATTGCTGCTCTTGCATTTGGAACTAAATCAGTCCCAAAAGTTGATAAGATTTTAGGTCCTGGAAATCAATATGTAACGGCTGCAAAAATGCTATTACAAAACTCCGAAGCAATGATTAGCATTGATATGCCTGCAGGGCCAAGTGAAGTTTTAGTCATTGCAGATTCAACATCTCGTCCTAATTTTATTGCTGCCGATTTATTATCACAAGCTGAACACGGATCCGATTCTCAAGTAATTCTTGTTGCTCTTCCTGGATTCGATTTATTTGAATTGGATAAAGAATTATCTAAACAATTAAATGAACTTCCAAGAAAAAAATTCGCTTTAGATGCATTACGCAAAAGTCATATTATTCAGGTTGAAAATGAAGAACAAGCGATGCAATTTTCGAATCTTTATGCGCCAGAACACTTGATTATTCAAACAGAAAATCCTGATCGTTTAATTCCACTAGTTGAAAAAGCGGGTTCAGTTTTCCTCGGGCCTTGGACTCCAGAAAGTCTAGGAGATTACGCTTCAGGAACAAATCATACTCTACCAACTTATGGTTATGCAAGAATGTATTCCGGAGTTTCTTTACTGAGTTTTATCAACTTTATTACGTTTCAAAAAGCGAATCGTGAGGGACTGAAAAAACTAGGTCCACATGTTGAAATAATGGCAGAAGTCGAAGGTTTACAAGCACATAAAAATGCGGTTAGTATTCGTCTCAAAGAAATCCGAAATTTATGATAAAACAACTTGTTCGTCCCAATATTTTAGCGCTAGCGCCCTACCGCTGTGCTCGCGACGATTATGACCAAGGAATTCTTTTAGACGCTAATGAGAACTCTAATGGACCTATTCTGCCCAATGCTGAGGGTTTGAATAGGTATCCATCTCCTTATCAATGGGAATTAAAAGAAAAAATTGCAGCTTTTAGAGGTGTTGATAAAAAACAGATCTTTGTTGGAGTTGGAAGTGATGAACCGATTGATTTACTCATTCGCATTTTTTGTGAACCCAAAATAGACTCGATTATAATTACGCCTCCAACTTATGGAATGTATAAGGTTTCGGCTTCCATAAATGATGTTCCTGTTATTTCTATTCCATTAAGTCCAGATTTTCAACTTAAACCTAATGAAATTCTTGCGAAATCGAATTCAAACACAAAAATTCTTTTTCTTTGCTCTCCAAATAATCCCACAGGAAATGACTTAAATCATCAAGAAATTGATTATTTAATTAAAAACTTTCCTGGAATTGTAGTAGTTGATGAAGCCTATATTGATTTCAGTGATAAACCAAGTTATGCTGGCAGATTGAATGAATTTCCCAATTTGGTTGTTCTTCAAACACTTTCAAAATCATTTGGTTTAGCAGGAATTCGATTAGGTCTTGCTTTTGCTTCAGAAGAAATTATTGGGTACATGAGTAAAATCAAGGCGCCTTATAATGTTAATCAATTAACTTCTGATTTGGCAGTTCGTGCATTCGATTATTTACCAGATATGAATAAATCTGTGCAGATTTTAATAAAAGAACGACATTTTTTAGAACAAGAATTTGCATTAATTCCTCAAGTTCAAAAAATATTTCCATCTGATTCAAACTTTTTATTAATACGCGTTCCAAATGCTTTGGCAATTTACCGAGCATTGCCGAATTTAGGAGTCGTAATTCGTTACCGAGGCGACCAAATTCATTGTGGAGAAACGTTAAGAATTACTGTTGGAACTCATGATGAGAACTTAAAACTAATTGAAGCTTTTAAAAAAGTGGTTAACTAATATGATTGCCCGAATTGAAACTCAAACTTTAGCTCCTACCGAAGCAAAACATCTGTTTAGAAAAGGCGCAGTTTATGCGCTCAGAAGACTTCAATCTTTAGGGTTTGAAATCGAAATTGGTCGTGAACCATTAAGTGAAAAACAACTTCGTTTTCTTGAACAAGAAGAAGTGATTATTAAGCCAAATTCCGATACTCCTTTTGAGTTTATGGTCACTTTAGATGCGGGTCAATTAAGTGCGCATCGAGTAAGTTTAGAAGAAAGTTGGATCGCTGAAAATTGGTCAGAAATTGCTTTTTTTGCTGAATATCCACCTAGAAAAGCATCACTAGTTCGAAAAACAAATGAAACCGATATTCAAGTTGAAGTTAATCTTTACGGAAAAGGAACGAGTGAAATTTCAACTGGAATTGGTTTCTTTGACCACATGTTAGATCAAATTGCAAAACACGCTTTAATTGATTTAAAATTGATTTGTTCAGGTGATTTACACATAGATGAGCATCATTCTATTGAAGATGTTGGAATTGCTTTGGGAGAAGCACTTGCAAAAGCAATCGGTGATAAACGAGGAATGGAACGATTTGGATTTGTTCTACCGATGGATGAAACTCAAGCAAAAGTTGCCATGGATTTATCTGGAAGACCTTTTTTGAAGTTTAAAGGAAAATTTAAACGTGAATTTGTAGGAGAATTTCCTACTGAAATGCTAGAACACTTCTTCTATTCCCTCGCGATTAATTTAAAAGCTACTTTGCATATTTCTGTAGTTGGTAAAAATGATCATCACAAAGTTGAAGCGTGTTTTAAAGGTTTTGCACGTTGTTTGAGAATAGCTTTAGAACGCAATGCTCGGGTTTTGAACCAAATTCCAAGTTCTAAAGGAAGCCTTTAAAAAAGGATGAATGAATAATGATGAATGATTAATTAAAAATGACTCACTGCAAAAAGTCGTTTTTTTTTATACAATCTTATTATTCGTTTTAAATCACTGATTATTTTCTTTAAAAAACTTTCCGAATAATTTTAATATTAATTCTTGATTTTAATGAGTGTATTTAATTAGGAATTATGGTTTTAAACCTATGTGATTTTTTTTTAAATAAATCAGCGCAATTTAAAAGATTTTCTATTTAGAGATATTTTAAAAAGTAGAACTTTGCACCTATTTAACTTGTTAATTAAACTATTTTGAAAAAACCAAAACTTGCCATTATTGAGTACAAAGCTGGAAATTTAGCATCTGTTTCAAATGCTTTAAAACGAATCGATGCTGATTTTGAAATCACCCATGATTTAAAAAAATTGGAAGCTGCTGATGGAATTATTTTTCCAGGAGTTGGTCACGCTCAGGCTGCAATGGAATCTATTCTTGAACTCAAATTGCAAGATTTTTTCAAATCAACGAAAAAACCAATTTTAGGAATCTGTGTTGGGATGCAATTATTATTCGATTCAACGGAAGAAAGTGAAATTCCTTCTTTGGAACTTATTTCAGGGCGCCTAAAGAAATTTGATTCACATTTAGATAAAGTTCCTCACATGGGCTGGAACAAGATTCAAATTAAACAAGAAAACCATCCTTTACTAAAAGGTTTGAATGATTCAAGTTGGTTCTATTATGTTCACTCCTTTTATGCACCTGTTGTTCCAGAAACGATTGCAAGTTGTGAATATATCACTCCTTTTTCTGCGATTACAGCAAAAGACAATGTGATGGGTTGTCAGTTTCATCCAGAAAAATCAGCAAAAGATGGTGAACAGTTTATAAGAAATTTTATTGGTTTGATTTAGAAATATTCATAAATGACTACTTCTCTTACACAGAGTCTTAGGTATCTACCAAAGATGAGTTTGCCATTTTTTCTTTATGCAAAATATGTGATTCATATAAAGCCGGGAGACCTCTATTAAAATTTTATATTCTTAAGTTTCAATTTTTTTTGGCTCTGAATTTATTTCTCCTTTAAGTAGAGTTCTTGCATTATTTTTTGAGCCTGCCATTAAATTGGAAGATTTCTCGACAAGCTTGATACCGAAGGCACTACGAAGCGAAATGACTTTTTTATTTTTTGTTTTAAAAAACAGTTCTCGATTTTCGTTCTTTACAGAAGGCGACACGAAAGGAATTGACTTTAAATAAAAAGGGATTTGACCTTTCAGATCAAATCCCATGAACAGCGCATCTCACTTTTATGGCTTTCGCCACGCTGTTAATCAATATGAAATATTTCTTATTTAATCAATGTCATCATTTTAGTAATGATAGCTACATTGGTTTTCAACTGATACATATAAACGCCACTAGCTAATTTACTAGCATCGAATTGTAAAGAATGCGTTCCAGCTGCATAACCTTTGTTATTAGCTAAAGTTGAAATTAAACGACCATTGACATCATAAACAGATAAGGTAATTTCAGTTGCTCTGTTTAAAGAGAAGCTAATTTGTGTTGATGGGTTAAATGGATTCGGGAAGTTTTGAGCTAATCTGATTTGAGAAGGTTGTTCGCGCTCAATTTCTTCAGTACGAGTTACAAACTCGTCAGCTTTAGAGCCAACGTATCCTAATTGAGATAAAGCTGTCCATCCTGCTAACCAGTTATAGTTTTCAAATGCACCTACGTAAGTTACTTTTTTGAACCAAGAATCTGTGTAAAGCGCTTGGTTAGAAGCATTACGAGCTGGGCTTGCATCTGATAAACGTGGGTCTAAACCACCATCAGTATCACGGCTAATTCCACGTAGTTGTGGATTTACCAATTGGTTATCTTTGAAGTAAGCACTAGTACGAACAAATTCTTGATCAACTAAGGCTTCAACTGTATTGCCAACTGCGAAATCGAACCAGAAGTTGTTCATAATTTTTAACTCACCAGCTTCTAAACGAGCACGGCTGTCCTGTTCTGCTTTGGCAGCATCAACATCTTCAACTTTAATTGCAGGTGCATTTGGTTGACCTTTGAAATCACCAAAAATACTATTGTAATATTCTGCACCAGAATTGTCGCGGAAAATTAAGCCTTGAGAACCATCACCTGATACTTGAGCCGTATTGTCTTTACCATCACCTAAATAGGTTACGTTTGATAACACAGGTTTGGAATATGGTGAACCTTGTTCGTCACCAATAGCTCCATCCATCTCTGCCATACGACCAGCTGCGTCTGTTCCTTGAATTACGAACCAGAACTGACCACGACCACGGAAACCTTCGTCCCAGTCAAAACCATCATCTGCGGCAAAAGCAGATACTAAATATTTGGCATCAACTGTTCCACCGAACCACTCATAACCATCATCATCTGAGGCGAAAGATTCTACATATTCAATTACAGTTCCACGACCAACTGCACCCAAGGTTAACCCTTGAATTTCGTTTCCAGCTTGATCACCTACCGCTTTTCCAGTATGACGGATTGACACATAACGTAATACACCAGAATTGTCATCATCATCATCACCACCGTAATTTGCTCGGTTGTCACCAGCGCCAACGATTTCGTTTACACCTTCAACTTGGCGAACAGTTGCATTGTTTGTGCGTGCTTTACCTAAAAGAATTATACCACCCCAAAGACCGCGATCTTCATAAGTTAAATTACCTTTTAAGTCATCTAAAATTGAGGTGAAAATAATTGGTTTGGTTGGTGTTCCTTCAGCAAATATTTTACCGCCTTGGCTAATTACTAAACCAGAAGCGTTATTTCCTGAACCATCTTGTGCTTTGATTACGGTTCCGGCTTCGATATATAATTCGGCGCCTTCTTCAACAAATACCATTCCGTTTAATTGGTAGGTTTTATCAGCTGTCCAATATACTTTTTCACCAGCATTAATAGAAGCATCATTAACAACAACAGGTTCACCTGAAGCTACAGCATCATCTTGTAAATAACCTAATTGATCTAAAGCAGTCCAGCCTTTTAACCAGTTTGTTGTTCCAAAAGCACCAACATAATTTACTTTAGAAAAGAATGAGTCTTCGTATAATGCACGATTTGCAGCTGTTAAAGCTGGACTATCAGCAGATAAAGCAGGATTTAAGCCTTTCGCATCTTGCACACGGCTAATTCCACGTAGTTGTGGATTTACCAATTGGTTATCTTTGAAGTAAGC
>CAZNTR010000197.1:0-6834 GCA_964575925.1 uncultured Chitinophagales bacterium | reverse complement strand
ACTAACGATACTGTTAAAAACAAAAACTAATACGTTTTGGCGTTTAAAGATTTTAAAACTACACAAAAAGCTCTACAAGCTGGAGATACCAGTCTTCAAGAAGTTGTTGAGTCCTACATAAGAACTATTGATAAGACGAATCCGTCTATTAATTCTTTTATATCTATTCAGGCTGAACAAGCTTTACTAAGAGCAGAAGAAGTACAAAAAAAAATTGAATCTAAAACAGCTGGTAAACTTGCTGGAGCTGTTTTTGGAATTAAAGATTTAATAACTGAAAAAGGAAAAATTGCTTCTTGTGCCTCGAATATACTTAAAAATTACGAAGCCGTTTACGATGCTACGGTAATTGAAAAACTCAAAGCTGAAGATGCTGTGTTTATTGGAAGACTGAACATGGATGAATTTGCCATGGGGTCTTCAAATGAAAATACGATTTACGGACCAGTAAGAAATCCTCATGATATTAGTCGTGTTCCAGGCGGCTCATCTGGTGGAAGCGCTGCTGCCATTGCTGCCAAACAATGTAATCTTACGCTCGGAAGTGATACTGGAGGTTCTATTCGGCAGCCAGCCTCGTTTTGTGGTATTGTAGGAATTAAACCTTCCTACGGTCGCGTTTCTCGATATGGTTTGATCGCTTATGCGTCTTCTTTTGATTGTATCGGTCCTTTAGCTCAAACGGTTGCTGATGCTGCTGATGTATTAGAAGTTATCTCAGGAGCTGATTTAAGAGATGGAACTTCAGCAAGAGTTCCTGTTCCTTCATTTGCAGAAGTAGTTGACTCTCCATCGTCGAAAATGAGAATTGGAGTGCCAGAAGAATATTTTGGAATAGGATTAGATCCTGAAATCAAAAAGCATATTGATTCTTTGTTGCAAAAAATGGCAGCAAATGGAGCGGAAATTATTCCAATTCATTTACCTCATTCAGAATATGCCATTGCTACGTATTATATTTTAGCAACTGCTGAAGCCTCAAGTAATTTAGCTCGTTATGATGGCGTTCGTTATGGACACAGAACCGACGCAAAACGAATGAAAGAGGAATTATCAGCAGAATCCGCTGCAATTCGAGAACGTGTAAAAGCTGCTGGTGGTTCACAAACTGATTTAGATGAAGCGTTAAAGAAAATAGACTCTGGTTTAAACCGTATGTACAAGAAATCGCGTACTGAAGGATTTGGTATTGAAGTTAAACGCAGAATTATCTTAGGTACTTATGTATTAAGTTCAGGCTATTATGATGCATATTACGCTAAAGCTCAAAAAATAAGACGTTTAATTCGTGATGACTTCAAACAAGCTTTTGAAAAAGTTGATGTTATTATTTCTCCAACAGCTCCAACAACTGCATTTCCTATTGGAAGTAATTTAGATGATCCAATTCAAATGTATTTGAATGATATTTACACGATATCGGCAAATTTAGCTGGTATTTGTGGTATTTCAGTTCCATTAGCTACCCATTCAGATAAAATGCCAATTGGTGTTCAATTTATGGCTGATGTTTACCAAGAAGAGAAATTAATTCAAGCAGGCAGATTAACTGAATTACTTCGATAATTATTGAATTTTTAAAATGATAATCGTACAGTATTAGATTTTTTTCAATCGAACAGTTGTTTTCTAATAATTGATTCTACTCCTGATAGTCGATTTAGATTTTTTCATTCTTTCAAAAAGAGTACTTGCACCGATTTTTTTTGCTGAAGACTACTTTTAGGAGTTAGATTTTAGTTGATAAAACTAATACAAATTAATAAATGGCCATCACAAAAAGTCTTTTTTTCAAATTAGATTTTTCAAATGGTGTTTATATAATGAAATTTTTGATTACTACTCTTTTAATTTGTAGTCAATAGTGATAATTGAAGAGTAGATATAAATTTTTAATATGAGGTATTGAAAATGAAATCATAGTATGAAAACAATCAAAAAAGAAAATTTAGCGTTTTTTATCTATTCAAATGGTGTAAAATCTTCGTTTTTTGCTGAAAATAACTTTTCTTATGTAGCTCAACAATTAATGGGCATTGTAATTTTAAGAGAGTTTAACTCTACGTTCAAATCAAGTCTTAACATAGATTAATCATTATAGTGTGCGATTTTGAACTATTTTACCCAATTTACCAAAAAACATTGAGTTTGTTAATCCTAACTTAAATCCATTCAAAATAAAGTGAAATGAAAAACAGATTACAAGGTAAAACAGCATTAATTACAGGTGCAACAGCAGGTATTGGTTTACAAATCGCAAGAGATCTTGCTGAATTGGGAGTTAATTTAATTTTAACAGGGCGCAGAGAAGAACGCTTAAAGAGTGTTAAAGAAGAATTAAGTCAAAAGAATATTTCTGTAACTACTTTACAATTTGATATTCGGTTTAAAGATCAAATTTTAAAAGCATTTGAATCGATTAATCTAGAAAGTGTTGATATTCTAATTAATAATGCTGGTTTAGCTTTAGGAACAGATCCGGTTCAGAAAGCACAAACTGAAGATTGGGATACCATGATTGATACTAACATTAAAGGTTTGTTGATGCTAACAAGAATCGTTTCTCCATTTATGGTTGCCAAAAAATCGGGTCACATTTTAAACCTCAGCTCAATTGCTGGTCATGAAGCATATCCTGGAGGAGTTGGCTATAACGCCACAAAATTTGCCGTAAATGGCATTACAAAGGCTACCAAAATGGATTTGCATGGAACGGGTGTTCGTGTGAGTATGATTTCACCTGGAGCGGTTAAAACCGAATTTAGCATAACTCGATTTAAAGGTGATGAAGAAAGAGCTGAATCTGTTTACAAAGGAATTACCCCATTAATCGCAGATGATATTTCAGAGATTGCTACTTTTATTTTAAATAGACCTGAGCATGTGAATATCATGGATGTGGTAGTTTATCCGATTGCTCAATCAGCCGCTACAATGGTTTATAGATCATGAAAAAAATATCTAATTCAATTTCATTTTTAACTTTTCTGGTTCTTGTTATTAGCTTGATGAGTTGTTCCTCAGAAAAAACGAGACAATCTTTTACAAGTAAAAACAAACCTGTTCCAGCATTTGATGCAGATTCCGCTTATTCTTTTATTGAAGAACAAATAAAATGGGGGCCAAGAGTTCCTGGTTCTGAAGCTCATACCTTAACTCGAGATTACATTGTTGCTAAATTAAAATCATACGCAGGATCTAAATTTGTTGGGCAGCAACGATTTACAAAAGTTGTATATGGTGATTCTCTTAATCTTAAGAATATTATAGCTGTAATCAATCCTGAAAATCCAGATAGGATTATGTTATGTGCACATTGGGATTCAAGGCCAAGATCTGAAGAAGCAAGTACAGAAGCTTTGAAAAAAGAACCCGTTTTGGGTGCAGATGATGGCGCTTCAGGAGTTGCTGTTTTACTGGAAGTGGCAAGAGCTATTCAAAGAAATAAACCAGAAATTGGAATCGATATTATTCTTTTTGATGGGGAAGACTACGGGAAATCGTCTGATTTATCGAACTTTTTTCTAGGTTCAAGATGTTGGGCTAAAAATCAGCCATCAAAAAATTACAAACCCCGTTTTGGAATCTTGCTTGATATGGTTGGCGCAAAAAATGCCACATTTTTGAAAGAGCAATTTTCATTAAAAGCAGCACCAAGTTTAGTAGATGGAATTTGGAAAATTGCTGAAGAGCTTAATTACGGTCATGTTTTCAAAAATAAATTGGGCTCTAGTGTTGCCGATGATCATTATATCTTGAACGCCAATCTTGCATTTCCAACGATTGACATTATAAATCACGATTTAAATAATGATGGAAGTTTGAAATTTCCAGATCATTGGCACTCTGAAAAAGACACGATTTCAATAATAGATAAAGAGACGCTTAAAGAAGTAGGAGATGTGCTCTTAGAGTTAATCTTTAATAGACTCTAAAAAACTAATCTAGGAATAAAGGTAGATTCAGTTTTACTATAAATTTTCTGTAAGAGTCCGTTTTTTAGCTCATAGGTAATATCGGTTTTTTGAGCTATTGATTTATCATGAGTCACTAAAATCATAGTAACTCCAGTTTGTTGCTGTATCGTTAAAAACAAATCTAAAACAGTAGTAGAATTCTTGACATCAAGATTTCCAGTAGGTTCATCAGCTAAAAGTACCGAAGGTTGATTAATCAGAGATCTAGCAATAGCAACTCGCTGTTGTTCACCACCTGAAAGTTCAGCAGGTCTGTGCTCAAATCGATGCTCCATTCCCACTAAACTTAGATATTCTTTAGCTTTGGAAGTCGCTTTGGCATACGAAAGTCCTGCAATCATGGCAGGAATGGCTGTGTTTTCTAAAGCTGTAAATTCTGCCAATAAATGATGAAATTGGAAAACAAAGCCAATTTTTGCATTTCTAAAATGAGCAATTTCATCTGTTTTAAATGAAGAAATGTCGACGTTATCGATCTTAATTTGGCCAGAATCTACTTTATCTAATCCACCAATTAGATGCAATAAAGTACTTTTTCCTGAACCTGAAGCACCAATTATGGAAATAATGGAGCTTTTCTCAACGGATAAATGTGAATTCTTTAGAATTACAATTTCATCATCATTTTTATCACGATAACTTTTAAAGACGTCAATTACCTCAATCATATAACGATTATACTTCGCTTTTAAAACCAGGGAATAGTATAGGTTCAATTTTTTTACACTTACCTGAAGTTTTATCAACATCTGCGACTATTCCACATAAGCGATTATCGCCATCAGCACTGGTATATTTTTCTGGTAGGGAATACAAAAAGCGTTTCATAGCAGCGGCTTTTTCCATACCAATAATTGAATTATATGAACCAGTCATGCCCACATCAGTGATATAACCCATTCCTTTTGGCATAATTCTATAGTCATTTGTTGGGATATGTGTATGAGTACCAACCATAACCGAAGCTTTGCCATCAATATGCCAAGCCATCGCCATTTTTTCAGCTGTTGCTTCTGCATGGAAATCAAGAAATACTAAATTTGTTTGTTCTTTTATTTCATCAATTAATTTGTCAGCCATTCGAAAAGGATCATCAATGGCATGCATAAAAGTTCTTCCTTGAAGATTCATCACGCCAATTTTCAAATCTGTTCCCGGAATAGAAAATACACCATAACCATGTCCTGGTGCGCCTTCAGGATAATTGTGAGGTCGTAATAATGTTTTATCTGTTCTCATGTAAGGGAAAACTTTCCATTTGGCAAAGCTATGATTTCCACCTGTAATTACATGAACCCCAAGACGATAAAGTCTTTTAACGATAGACTCATTTATCCCCATTCCATCATGAGAGTTCTCACCGTTTACAATTATAAAATTCGGTTTGTGTTTATTTATAAGAGCTGGCAAAAGAGTATCGACAATTGCTAAGCCTGGTTCGCCGACTATATCGCCAACAAATAAAATTCGTATAGTATCGCTCATTTTATCATTTAATAATTAAACTTTGAAGTAAAATACATGAATTATCGTCAAAATTGATAGCTAAAGTTTATGTTTCAGTACTCCTTAGTACTCACAGTCCTTTTCGGACTAAGAGTCCTAAGGAATTTTGGCAAGTAAAACTTTATCAAAACATATAAAGGTTTTTCAATTTAGACTCGTATCTTTTACCAAACAAAAAATTTAAGGTATTGCTTTGCAACATATTTGTATTCTAGGTTCCACGGGCTCTATTGGAACTCAAACACTTGAAATTATTAAACGTAATCCAGATAAGTTAAAGGCTCATAGCCTTGCTGCAGGTAAAAATTGGAAAGTTTTAGCACAACAAATTGTTGAATTCAAACCCAAGTTTGCACTAATAACTGACCCATTAGCATTTATTGAATTAAAAAAGAATCTACCCATAAATAGTGAAACAATACTCTTCCAGGGTGAATCTTCGATACATGAATTGATAATTGACGATAAAGTTGATTTAGTTCTAAATTCTTTAGTAGGTGCTGCTGGTTTTATTCCAACATACACTGCAATTAAGCATGGAAAAAAAGTTGCTCTTGCAAATAAAGAATCTTTAGTTGTTGGTGGGCAAATCATTACTGAATTGCTTGATGAAACTAATGGCTTACTTCTTCCAGTAGATTCAGAACACAGCGCTATTTTTCAAGTTTTACAAGGGGAACCTAACGATAGAGTTGAAAAGTTGATTATAACTGCTAGCGGAGGCCCTTTTAGAGATTTACCACTTAGAAAATTTGAAACAATTACAGTTGAACAAGCATTAAAACACCCAAATTGGAGCATGGGAAGTAAGATAACTATTGATTCTTCTACGATGATGAATAAAGGTTTGGAAATAATTGAAGCACAATGGTTATTTCGTATTAATCCAAAAAAGATTGATGCAGTAATTCATCCTCAAAGTATTATTCATTCAATGGTAGAATTTACTGATGGCTCTACAAAAGCTCAATTGGGTCCACCAGATATGATGGTACCAATTCAATATGCTTTATCGTATCCAGACCGTTGGAAATCGACTTTCCCAAGAATGGATTGGTCAAAAATTCAAGCTTGGGACTTCAAACCGGTCGATTATAATCGTTATCCTTGTTTAAGGTTGGCAAAAGAAGCAATGCTTAATGGAGGTTTTGCGCCAACTGTATTAAATGCTTCCAATGAAATTGCAGTCGAACGCTTTTTAAACAAAGAGATTCCTTATATTAATATTTCTGAAATTGTTGAAAAAAGCCTTGAAAAAGTGCAATCGGGAAAAGCAATGAATGTACAGCATCTACTTGAAATTGATGAAGAAGCTAGAAATTTTGCACGAACCGTCAACTAACTTTAAACT
>CAZNTR010000196.1:0-6850 GCA_964575925.1 uncultured Chitinophagales bacterium | reverse complement strand
ATTAAGAATAAAAGGAACAATAATATTCCACCTGTCCCATCACAACTTCCCGAATTGGAAAATCATGTTGATAAATAAAGTTGAGCACAGCCCCTTCAAAAATGGCCATAAAACGAAAGGTTTCCGATTCAGGATTGGACACTTTTAATGCCTTTAACAAATCTGTTAATCCACGAACAGTTTGCTCTTTTTGATTACTGTGGCGGTTTTTAATACTATTGTCGAGTAAAAATTGAAAACGGAGAACAAAATATTGAGACCAAAGCTCTGGCTCTGTTTCAAAGTTTCTAATCAAGTCACCATATGATTCTCGAATAACGCGATCTGGAGAATCATAAAGCGTATTTGTGTGAAAAAAAGAGGGAATTCTATTCAAGTAGAATTCGAAAATCGAGTGTAAGAGAACCTCTTTACTTTCAAAATAAGTATAGACTAGCCCTTTAGAAACGCCAGCTTTTTTTGCAATTTGTTCCATTGTAGTTCCGCTAAAAGAAGATTCAGAAAACAAACTTAAGGCTGTTTCAATAATGAGTTCGCGTCGTTGTAATTTTAAAGTGGCTAAATCTTTTTTTGATCTGGGTGGCATAGGTTTTTTTGACTGACTGGTTAGTCAATTTAAAAATCAAAAAGTTAATGTTGAATTTTATGTGATGAAATGACAAAAAAAGTACGCTAAAACTGTTTGGAGCAAAAAAAACAAAAACAGTTGTTAGATAAAATCGATTGTAATCGAAATAGTTCAAAAAATAATAATTTCATAATTTCTCTTTAGTTACATAAAAACAGTATCTTATGTAATTGATTAAGATATTGAGATTAAGTACACATTAAAAAAAATGAAATATTTTTGATATTTTAGTTGACTAGGGTAGAAAAAACGTTATATATTTACCACGCAGTAAGCAAATTCCTCGGTAGCTCAATGGCAGAGCATTCGGCTGTTAACCGAAGGGTTGCTGGTTCGAGTCCAGCCCGGGGAGCTAAAAAGCCTGATTCTTCGATAGAATCAGGCTTTTATCGTTTATAGGTACAAACATTTTACTATTTGTGAAAGTATTTACCCGTATGGTTCATTAGTACGAACTAAACTACGGTACCTTAAAAGTATATTTTAGGAAGCTCATTTTTAAGTATTTGTGTACGTTTTAGATTTTTTTTGTATAATCTTGTTTATCATTTTAAAAGATATGTTTTGGTATGTTGGACACACAAAAAGTTAATGTTTTAGTAGTTGACGATGAGGAAGATTTAGAATTTCTTGTTCGAAGAAAATTTAAAAGTAAGGTTCAAGAAGGCAAGACTGAGTTGTATTTTGCTAAAAATGGAGAAGAGGCCTTATCCGTTTTATCAAAAAATGTTGATATCGATGTCGTCCTTACAGATATAAATATGCCAGTGATGGATGGATTGACTTTTCTGAGTGAAATGTCAAAGCTTTATCCTATTAAAAAGGCCATTATCGTTTCTGCTTATGGTGATATGGCAAATATCAGAACGGCGATGAATAGAGGAGCCTTCGATTTTGTAACAAAACCTGTGGATTTTTACGACTTAGAAATGACTATTGAAAAGACATTTGCTCATGTTCAACAGCAGAAAGCAACAGTGAAAGCCTTTAAAGAAAACAACATTTTAAAAATGTTTGTTGATGTAGATGTAATAAATTTTATGGCAGGTGCAGAATTTGAGGAGTCCTTACTCCGATCTGAAATGGCAAATGCAACGGTCATGTTTGTTGATATCTGCAAATATACTGCAATCAGTGAGCAATATCCACCCGACAAAGTAGTGAGCCTCCTCAATAAATATTTTGATATGATGGTGGCCGATATCGTTAAACAGGATGGGCATATAGATAAATTTATGGGTGATTGTATTCTTGCAGTATTCAAAGGAGAAAATCATGCCAAAAGAGCAATGTCTGCGGCGGTTAAAATAAGAGATTCATTCAATCGAATTGTTGAGCGTGAAATGAATGACTATAGACCACAAATTGCAATTGGTGTAAATGCAGGAGACATGGTTATGGGTAGTATCGGTTCGCAAACCCTAAGGAGACTCGATTATACGGTTATTGGCGATGTTGTTAATACGGCTCAACGTTTACAGTCTATTGCGAAACCTTCTCAGATTTTAACAGATCATGTCGTATATGAAATTATTAAACTTTCATTTTATTGTGAAGAAGTCGGTTTGGTAAATTTGAGGAATAAGGCAGAAATGACAAGGGTTTACAATGTTATTAAGCAATTAGATGATTAGAAGAGTATTTTTTCTTACACTTTTGTTATTCTTATCTAGTGTTTGCGAGACATATAGTTATCAATTACTAAGCCCTGATTCGGTTAATCAAAAAGATAGTCTTCATGCTTCTATTAGTGTAGAAACAGAAATTATTGAGAAAAAGGTCTTTCAATTATATAATTATGCTAAGGTTTATTTTAATTCCCAAGAAATAGAAAAAGGTCTAAAAAATATCCAAAAAGCACTCATTCTAGTAGATTCTTTGGAATATAAAGACTACAAAAAGCCACACTATTTAGCTATTGCATCCTTTTTTGGTGAGGATTTATCTGATTTAAGATTTTATTACGAAAAGAAAGCTGAACAGGTAATAATAAATAGTGGCAGTTATTTAGACATGCTCGATCAGTTAAAAGAAGAATATCAAGGTCGAAATATACGTGATGATCAATTGATACAAGAATTGAAAAATAGTGTTACACTTTTCGATCAGGTTAATGATGATGAAATCCTTGCAGCCATTTTTTGTAAACTTGGTCTTCTAACATTGAACGATGGAGACTTAGAGCAAGCCAACGATTTTTTTGAAAAAAGCGCTGAACGTTATAAACGAATTGGAGAGTCTTTCCCCGAGTTTTATTGTTTAGGCCGAAAGATGTCGATTTTGCATACACTAGAAAAAGCTGATTTAGAAAAGGAAATCGAAAAAGAACTTAAAAGCATTCTTTTTAAAAAAGCAGAAGATGCAAATCATGGTTTTTTTTCAAAAGCAATGGCATCATCTTATGCAAGACAAGGAAACTTCATTAAGTCTGTAGAATACTATTTAAAAAGTATTGAATCTTTTGCACAGTCTAGTGACTTCATACTATTATCAGATTTGTATCGCGATTTAGGAATCGCTTATGAGAATTTATATTTATTCGAAAAATCAGCAGAGAGTTTTAAAAATTGCATTGATATACTCAATCAAATTGGTGCTTATCATAAGTTATCGGAACTCTATATTTATATGGTATTTCCGTTAATTGAATTGAAAAAATTTGATGAGGCACAACGGTATATTCATTTAGCCGAAAGTGACACCGTCTTTGTAAAAACAAGATTTCACTATGCTAGACTTGCTGATGCTCATGGTCAAATTCTAATGAGGAAGGAGAAATATAAAGAAGCTATAAACTACTTTGATAAAGCATTAAATGACTTTAAATCTATAGAAGATACACACTGGGGTATTCCATACGTTTTACTAAACATCTCTGCTTGTTATGGTTATCTTGGGCAGACTGAAAAAGCTTTAAAATTTGCTTTAGAATCAAAGGGAAGAATCTTTGAAGGACAACTTAAATTAGCACGTAGAACTAACCAATTGATATCAAAGCTTTATGAGACAAAGGGCGATTTTTCACCCGCGTTGCGATACCTCAAGGAGTATGAAAATATTGTTGAAAGTTCGAATAAAGATGGAGATCTGAAAATACTCGCTGATGCTGAGATTCAAGCTATCTTGGAAAGAAGTAATCGTGAAATATTTGCTCTAGAAAGGGAACAACAATTAGCCGAGCAAATTAATACAACACAGCGATTATGGTTGATTGTAATTTTTGGTGCCTTGCTTTTTACTTTATTAGTGTCTTATATCCTTTTTAGAAATTACCGAATTAAGATGAACGCCAATTCTCGCTTATTTCGAGAAAAGGAAAAGGTTGAAGAAACTCTTGCAAAACTTAGGGCTACACAAGAACAACTCGTTGAGCAGGAAAAACTTGCTTCTTTAGGGCAACTTACTGCAGGCATAGCTCACGAAATTAAAAATCCACTAAATTTTATTACTAATTATTCTGAATTAGGCAAAGATTTACTCATAGAGTTAGAGAGTGCACTCCAAAAAAATGATGAACTTGAAATAAATGAGCTCAATAGTGATTTAAGAAAAAGTTTAGATACCATTCATAAAAATGGAAAAAGAGCTGATTTAATTGTAAAAGGGATGCTACAACTTGCACGATCAGGTTCTGTGGAAAAAACACCCACAGATATAAATGAATTATCTAAAGAATATCTGCAATTAGCTTATCATGCTTACAAAGCTATCAATCAAGGTTTTAGGGTCGATGTTGAGACCATTTTAGATTCTGAGTTAGGTGTGAAAGTAATAAATGAACAAGATATTGGTCGGGTAATTTTGAATGTTATTACTAATGCACTTTATGCTGTTGGTGAGCGGCAGAAACAATCGAATGATGACTATAAACCAAAGGTTAAATTGTTAACGCAGAATGGTCCGGAGATGTTTACCATTTCGGTGCAAGATAATGGTTCGGGAATACCTGATGAAATAAAAGACAAAATTTTTGAACCCTTTTTTACAACCAAAAAAGGAACAGATGGAACTGGTCTTGGATTAAGTATCAGTTACGATATTGTTAAAGCACATGATGGTAGACTCGAAATACAGTCCGACTCAAATGGAACTTTGGTGTCTATTTTATTGCCTGCTTAATGGATTGCGATTGCGATTGATCATTTAAATTGCTATTCATGAACTTTATTTAATCTGCTTTTTTGAATATGATTTTGTCTTTTAACTTGATTCAATTGTCGGAGGTCATAAATCTTGATCATTCCAATAGTTGTTCTGTCTTCTTTAAAATCAATCTTATGAGTCCGCTCCAGAAAGTCAATTTTGTCGGTTTTTACCCATTCAAATAGTGTGAAATCGTCGATTCTTTTGCAGAAAACTACTTTTCAGATTTGACTCATCTTATTTATTTAGCCCAAATTGAATAGCTCATTTCAATTCGTTTTCAATAGCCGATTAATTTTCTCAAATTCATTTGTTGAAGTGAGCTCACTATTGGAAATCAATTTGTATTTGGTATAGAAATTATAGCTGAAATGAGTTATAATTAGCATGTGTTAGCGCTAACATGTCTTTGAATCAAGGTTATCAAAGTTTAAATTGATTTGGTTGGCAAAAAGTGATATTGGAGTGAACAATGAACAGTGAAAATTAGCAACAAAGACGATATCTCGATATCAGATAGTGAGCTATGGGAATTGTTTCGTGAAGGAAACTTAATTGCATTTGAACTCATTTATAAGGACTACTTCGACAAGTTGTACAACTACGGTTTACAGTTTATAAAAGACGAAACGCTTGTTGAAGATGTCATTCAAGATTTATTTATCGACCTAAAACGAAGATGTAATCATTTATCGCAAACGGATACAATTTTGCCGTATTTATATAGTGCATTTCGCCGAAAAATGATTCGAGCAAGAGATAAAGCAAATAAGTTTCAAGAATTAGAAGAAAATTCACTCTCTTTTCAAATTGATATCAGTATTGAAGATCAATTAATTGATGAAGAAGGAAAAGGGCAGCAAAAAAAGTCATTGGCAAATGCAATGAATCAGCTGTCCGAAAAACACCGAGAAATTATCTTCTTGTATTATTATGAAAACATGTCTTATGAAGAAATTAAAGAGATTCAAGGTTTTGATAATGTGAAATCAGCAAGGAATTTGTTGTACAAAGCGGTTCAGTCGCTTCGAACGGTGTTCAAATTTGTGTCCTTTTTATTACTTATAAAATTAATTGAAATAGTATGATGTCATTTCAAAAACTCATGTCCTATTAATGTATAACCAAAACAAAAAATGATATGATTATGAAAATCAGTTCAAAAATTAACAGTGGAATACTAGTTCTTACTGCTTTGTCTGTGCTTACAGGCTGTGGCGTAAGTGATTCAAAAACTGACCTTGATCAATTAAAAGCAAAAATTGATGAGTCATCAGTTAACTTTACCACCGATTTAACATCTATTGATGGAAGACGCATTAAAGCCGGTCAAACGGTTAGCTTAAAAGATGCAAGTTTAGGTAATCCGGACAGTTGGGAATGGAGTTTTTCAGATAATTCAGAAATGCTTAGCGGACAAACAATCTCTAAAAAATGGGATGATGCAGTTGGTCAAGTTCAAGTTATACTTAAAGTTACAAGAGCAGAAGACAGTGCGACAGACTCAGATACTTTAGTCATTCAAGTTGGACCTGTTGAGATTTTAAACAGAGCGGTTTATGGTTTCGAAGATCAAGAAGCGGAATTTACAGCAAGCAGTAAATGGTTTTATTGGACTCCAAACGATGGTACGGTAAGTATTGCAATGGAGAATGCAAGTGGAGCTAACGGGACAAATAAATCTTTAAAACTAAATGCTTCATCAAGTTTTGGTGAGTTTCAGCTAAGACCACATGAAAACGGACCTGAGTTTCTAGTATCCTTGAAATCGAACACAACGTATATCTATAGTTTTTACATGAAAGGCAGCCAAGCATTTACTTTATCTGAGGCGAATTTCTTAAATGTGAAAAACGATGCACCGAAAGAAGGTTGGTACACTCCATTTTGGAGCGGAGATGCAGCTTATGGTCCAATAAATGTAACTACAACTTGGACTAAATTTTCGTATAAATTTACCACAGCCGATCTAGCTACTTTTGCTGATGAAGGTTATGCTGATGGTAAAGCAGACAATGCAGGATCGTTCTTTAAGCACTTTAATTCCATTACAGGAGCATCAATAGATGTTTGGGTTGA
>CAZNTR010000195.1:4881-6998 GCA_964575925.1 uncultured Chitinophagales bacterium | reverse complement strand
TATTTGACAGCTATTTGCGTATAATCTGTATAATTCAGGAAATCTCAAATCGTAGCAAATAGATAATCCTATTTTGGTTTCTTGAAAATTGACTACAGCCGTATCACTCCCAGAAACAAAATAGGTGTTTTCACCAGCAAAGCTAAATGGATGAATTTTTCTATAAACATTTTCAATCGTCCCAAGTTTATTAATAAACACAGCTGTATTGGTAATACCTGATTTTTCATTTAAGCAAACTCCAAAAATCGATGCAATTTCATTTTTTTTTGAATGTTGGGAAAAAAACTTGATGGTTTCTGAATCTTCAAATTTCTCAGCAGTTAATTTAGTATTCATTGAGAAACCTGTTAAGGTCATCTCAGGGAAAATAATGAGATCTGCTTGCGCTTGTTTGGCTTGCTCAAAGCATTTAACGCAAACTATCTTGTTTTGTTCCTTATTTTCCCATTTCAGATTAATTGATGTAAGGGCAATTTTCATAGCATTAGTTGTATTTTCTAAAAACAGGTTTTATTGATGGGCCAATAAGAAAATTGTTAACCCCAGAATCAAGCGCATCTTTATAAACCTTCAATGATGCATGGATAGCCTCAAGTGCAATTTCAATTTCTGTTTGCTTGTGCGACCAAGACATTGCAATCCAAGGCATTAATACACCTCGTTTAATCATTTCTTGAGAAAAAAGTGTTCTTAAAGGGAGCGAGATCTCTTTATTTTTATCATAAGTCATATAATTAGGAGAATAAGGTGTTCCAATCACTTTAAAATAGTCGGATAAGCCTAATTCCTTTGCAATTTCATTCATTCCTGAAATAAGCGAACTCCCAGATTCTTTTATCTGATCAACTACTCCAATTTTTTTATATTGTTTAACGGTTTCAACAAATGCACCAAGCCCACACATTTCGGCTCCATGAGTAGTAGATATTAGAAACACTCTTTCTTTATCATGATTTAATCCACCAAGTTCCATAATTTCTCGTTTGCCTCCCAAAGCTGCAACCGAAAAACCATTTGCCATCCCTTTTCCGTATGTGACAAGATCTGGTACTATGTTATAATATTTACAAGCGCCTTGAATATTCCATCTAAAACCAGAGATCATTTCGTCTAATACGAATACCGCTCCATTCTTATGACACAAATCTTTAACCTTATGAAGGAAATTATCTTTTGGCTCTTCTGTGGTTGCTGGTTCAAGCATAACGCAAGCAATCTGATTTGGATATTGATCAAACAAAAGCTCTAGAGATGAAATATCATTATAATTAAAATGAACCGTTAACTTTTTTCCCTCTTCAGGAATACCATTATCCATTGGTGTATCTCCAATAAACCAATCATCAAAGGAGAAAAACGGATGCTGTAAACAGCGTGCCACCATTTTCTTTCCAGTGTAGGCCCTACTTAATTTTATAGCTGCAGTTGTAACTGTTGAACCATTTTTAGCAAACTTAACCATATCAACCCATGGAATAAGATCACATAATATTTCAGCTGCTTCAAGTTCAATTAATGAAGGTCTAGTAAGATTATTTCCATTATAAATTTCCCTAATTGCTGCTTCAGCAACTGGCTTATATCCATACCCAATTGTAATCGCACGAAGTGCCATTCCAAAATCAAGGTATTTTTGTCCGCGATCATCCCAAACATAAGCACCTTCACCTTTTGCAAGTATTTGCGGGGCATTTAAGGGGTATTGATCAGATCCCCTTGAATAAGTGTGAGCACCTCCTGGGATAACTTTTTCTAATCTTTCTTTGTAATTCATGTTAAAATCCTCCATCTGAATTTTCAATTTGTGTTAATATTTCTAATACTTTTATGTCATCCTCTATTGAATTTGGATATTGACATTTATCTTCAATTCCACTAATGAACGCATTTATTTCATTAATATACATTTGCTCTCCAATATTTTTGTTATAGCCAGAAGCTGCTATAAACTCTGGCTGATGGTATGTTATCCATCTATTTGTTTCAGATTCATAAACTTTGAAAAATGAATCATCCCATCTCCATTGAATTTGTCCTTTTTCCATATTAATCACTAAATTCCTTAGTGCATAACGTGCAGCTACATCAACAATTATGCTTCCGACTTTATCGTG
>CAZNTR010000195.1:0-4871 GCA_964575925.1 uncultured Chitinophagales bacterium | reverse complement strand
GTGATAGTTGAGTAAAAAAGCGTATGAATCTTCAATTACTGGGCCAAAGTCAATAGTTTTTTTAAATATACCTTTTGCACTTTCAGGCCACCCTATTGAATCTACAATCCATGTCAGTTCAAAAGGCACGATTTCACGACCACCTCCCGTTTCTCTTTTAGACACATAAAAATCATTCACATGCTCCCAAGGGTGCCAATCAGGTAAGTATTGTCCTGAATGATACGTGAAATTGGTGATTCTTCCATACCTGTTACTTTTGATTATTGTGGTGATATCAATAATTGATGGATGGAAACGTAATGTACACGATGGTGCAATAAAAACGTTTTTAGTGTTGTATTTCAAAATACTTTCAACTTCAGTTTTTATAACACTTGCTTCAATAAATGCAGGTAAATTATTATCAATCGCTGTTTTCGCATATTCTGTGTGTGCATCAGGAGGTGTTGAAATAATAATAAACGATAAATCGCGAAATAATTCTTGTGTAAGTTTTTCAATTACATCAATGTTATACAATAACTTAGCCTCTTCAAGTCGATCCAATCTGAGGTCAAACCCAATTATTTCTTTAATTCCTAGGGCTTTGAGACAGCGAATTCTTCGCTTTCCCATCGAGCCAAGCCCAATAACTAAAACTTTTTTCATATTACTTAAATTTTACAGGTTTTGATTTTTTAATATGTTTCTCATATTTTTCTTGAGCATTTTTTGTGATTTCTATAATTTTTGGATTTTCATTTATAATATAATTCATCAATTCATGAGAAGTAAAAACTCTTTCATTAGTAAATAACCTATTAAAAACATCTTCTAAAAAATCGAAATCTTCTGAATAATCAAGCGTCATTCTAACTTCAGGGTGCTCAAATAGTTTATCGTTTGTTTCTTTGAAGATAACATTAAAGTTTTTATTGTTTATAAAGTAACCACCCCATACTTCTGTATCATTTTCGTCTTTAAGTTCTAATACCCGTTTAAGAGCATCTGCGGTTAACGCTGAAGATGCAGCTCCTAAGGGTAGGTTCTTCCAGAAAATGGCATCGACCGTTAACTCTTTTAATAAATTAATATTTGATGCCATCACTTCAGGAAAACAAAGTATATCATCACCGTCAACGATAACTACACCTGAAAGATTGTAATGTTTGCAAATTTGATAATATCTTTTAAGCTTATCATCTTGATCACCAAAAAAACATTCAATACCACTTTTTCTTGCAATATCTTCAAATACTTTATCTCTTGGATCATCAGACGTTGCAATTATTATATAGTCTGCTTCGCTAACTGACTTTATTCTATTTATTAAATGCTCAGTTACAGTTTTTCCTTTTAATTCTTTTAATACTTTTCCAGGTAGTCGAGTGGACTTCTCTCTTATTGATAATAGAATAGCTGTTTTCATATTAGATAAGATTTAGTGTAATGGCATCGTCCTTTTTAACATTTTGTTTTAATGATCTTCCAATAATTGTATCTACTTGATCTGGCGTTAGTCCAATATCGCATCTTTTAAAAATAAGGTCGTTAAACCCTAATACATGACCTTGGTTAAGATCAGAATTTGCTACAATTCTTTTTCTAGAGACCTGTCTATACCTTAATGTAGCTGCACTTAATTCTGTAATATATGATTTACCTATTGCAATTTCAGATGCTTTTATTAAGTTACCCATTTTTTCGAATTGAACGGGATCAAGTGCAGATTCAAAATCTTCACTTTTTGCCTTTCGATCAAGTGTTATGTGCTTTTCTATATAAGTCGCACCATAGGCTGTTGCCAATGAAGGCACAATAATAGCCAATTCATCCGCTCCATCAATATGGTCTGCTAAGCCAACTTCTAAATTAAACATTTTATTAAGTGTTCGTAGAAATGCAAGATTGGTTTCTTCTAATTTTGTTGGATAGTTTTGAAAACCATACAATAAAACAACATTTTGATTTCCATTTTTTTTAAAAACTTCAATAGCCTTTTCTATTTCACCTAAATATGCACCTCCAATTCTAAAAAATGTAAGTTTACCTAATTTCGCAACTTCTTCAAGAAAATCAACTTCCACAAAACAAGCGGCTGAAATCACATAAGCATCTGGATTAATTTTTTCTTCAGAAAACCGTAATGACTTACTGTCATTTGGCATCACACACAAGGGCATTGAGCAATTTTTTGCTTCCTTGGCAAAGATTTCCCACTCGTCTTCTGTAAGATTGATTTGTGTTAAATATTTGTACACATCTAACTCTTCCCTACCTGCTGACACTTTTCCCTCTCCACTTCCATAATAGTTTACCATGTAGGATGGTAAATCAGTTATATGAATACTAAATAAATCGGCTCCAGCTTTTTTGGCTGCACATAGTAATTCAATTGCTTGAGTAACACTTCCATCGTGTCCCCAAGCCATTTCTGCAATTATTTTCATTTTTAGTATACTTAGTTATTAAAATTAAACTTATAAATATCATTTTGTGCTTTTAAATAATCGTCATGTTTACCTATGTCTAACCAATACCCAGCCAATGGATAGGAATTAACTTTATCTCCATTTCTAATTAATTTTTCCATCAAATCAGTCGCATTAAAGTTCTTTTCAATAGGGAGGTATTTTAATACATCGCGTTTCATGAGGTAGATTCCTCCATTTGAATAATAGGTATAAGTAGGTTTTTCACGGAAATTCATAACTTGCCCATTGTTTGTTTCCAGCACGGCATATGGTATATCAACAGAATACGGAATAGTTACGACTGAAAAGTCAGCATTATTTTTTAGAAAATCTAAAAAAAAATGTTCATAATCAATGTTTGTCAATAAATCAGAGTTTGTAACCAAAACATAATCATGGGTAAAATTTACAATTTTTGATACTGCTCCTATCGTCCCAAGAGGTTCATCTTCATGAATATATTGAATTTCGACGCCTTTAATATGGCCGTTGCCAAAATATGCTTCTATCTGCTCTCCTAAATAATTTAGGGTAATCCAAAAGTCATATATCCCAAAAAGTCTAAGTCTATCAAGATTATGTTCAAGTATTGGCTTTTCACCAACCTTTAGTAAAGGTTTAGGCGTTGTATCAGTTAATGGGCGTAAGCGCTCACCCCGACCACCTGCCATTATCACAACATCCACCGGAAGGTAAGATTTTATCTCTCTGAAATTTATAACATTAACTATTCGACCCTCTTTATCAAGCACTGGAATAATTCTGTAATTGTTTTCACGGTGTTCGATAACTTGGTTAATGTTCCGCTCACCTTTACGAATAAATTTGGGATTGGGTTGGATGATGTCATCTACTTTATCGTCAATGTTAAAGCCTTTCAAAAACCCACGTCTAACATCTCCATCAGTGAGTGAACCAACTAATCTGATTTCTTCATCAACAATAAAAGTAATAGCATCTTTTGCAAGAAAATCTAAACGTTCAAGTGCTTGTCTAATTGTACTCCCTTTGGGTAGCAAATGTTTTCTAAAAGTATTCAATTCTGACTTTTTAGATATTTGATGATTTTATGAACCGGTTTATCATTATAATAAATATTTAATCCAAAAAAATTCTTACCAAAAAAAATCTTTGTATGCTTTAAAATTTCCACTGAATCAAACGCAATATTCAATGCATTTTTACTAGTTAGCCTACCTTTTTGCCTGTCCCCCAAATTAATTACATATTTTCCAAACGAAGCTGCTTCAATTATACCGCTGGAACTATTCCCAATCAACAAAGCAACGTATTTCATACAAGTGAAATATGATTGTGTACCAAAATTCTCAATCAGATGAACCATGCTTGGAGCAGCAAGTTTCAATTTTGAATACATTTCACGATATACACTACCCAATGTATCAGCGTTCGGCATGGTGATAATAACTTGAAAGGTTTCAGTAATTTTAATCAATGCCTGATAAACTTCATCGACATATTCTCGGTTTTTTTCAAAAGCTACTGTTTCCGGATGAATAGTCACCAGAACACTTGGTAAAGATAGGTCTATTCCCCATTTTGATTTGAATGCTTCTATATCCAGAAGTTGCATATTCTTGATATTATCTAGGCTTAAAGAACCGGTTACTAAACATCTGGCATCCAATCCTTTTAATTGCATGACACGATTAACAAATGATTCAGTAGCAACAAAGTGAATCTTTGAAGCCAATGTAATTGAATGACGATAAATATTGTCAATCGCACCTAAAGTAGTCTCACCTCCGTGGATATGCGCGAAAGGCACATTGAAAGGAATACCAGCAGCAACTGCTGCAGCCATTTCATAACGATCACCAAGACAAAACACACAATCAAATACATTATTTTTCCAGAATTCCGCAAACTTCATTGCTGTCACCGCATAGGATGTAGCTATGGAAATGGGCTCGTCAGTTATGATCATTTGATGAATCAGGTGCTTTGGTTCAAAACCTTCATCAAATATCTGCTGTACTGTATATCCATGAAACTTTGACAGATGAGTTCCAAAAACAATTAACTCGAGTTGGAAGAAATCGTCTTCTTTCAACGCTTTTAATAAAGGGAGATAGATACCAAAATCTGCCCTGGAACTTGTTAATACACCTATTTTCATGTAATTATGTCTTCCAATTTTAGTTTAGTGTCTTCTTGTAAATCCTTTGACGCAATTTTTCCAACTATCTGTTCAATTAACATAGGTGAAATACCATCACCAGGTCGTTTCATAATTAAGTGGCTTGATTGAATGGTCTCTCCCACTTTTACATGCATTGCCAAATGGATACTTTTTCTAGCGATAGTTTTATTCGGTTTTTCAGAATTTGAAGGTTCTTTTACCCCTGATCCGCTAACCGCCAACTCAATATTTCTAATTGCAGACACCATCGC
>CAZNTR010000194.1:0-7005 GCA_964575925.1 uncultured Chitinophagales bacterium | reverse complement strand
TTGTGAGTTATGCGCCACCTTTTGGCTTTTTAGGAAGCATTGCAAATTCAATTCTTATCAAACACAAACTAAAAGAGATCTTCGATTATAGAGAAAAGACAATTATCCATTTATTTGATGAGTGATTCTAAATTATCGCAATTTGTAAGATGTACATCTTCACTTTGAGAATAATTTTTTAAGAAAAAACCAAAGTGTTTTTTAAACTCAACATTTTGGATTCACTCTAAAATGTTGATTCTTTCGGTTTACACCCCTCCAAATCTTACGAATTCAACGAATAAGTTGCTAATAAAAATTTTCGGAGTACACTCAACCTTCAACTTATTTTCTAAACTATGTCCTTAAAAAGATGTATTTATTGGGGTATTTTTTAACCTAATAATTAAATCATTAGAATTGAAGCCAGTTCAATATCCGATTTTACAGGTTTGCTTTTAGCTAAATCTAGCTAAATCACCGATTATTTTGCTGAAAGAAAACTCAGAATTGTATTTTACATATCGCTAAACCACCATTCTCAGAAAGATTAATTCTCACAATCAAAGTGCAACTAAAATCCAAAAAAAAGTTAAAGCAGTCTGAAACGTCTAGTCAGATATGCATAGTTAAAAGGGAAATCGTTAAAATTGTTGTCAAATTAAGAAAATCGACAAATCGAAATGAAACCAATCATAACTATCCTTTTCTTTTATGTGTTAAATGGTTTAATGCTATCGCAAATTTGCAGAATAATAAACAGACTTTAAGGTCTTAATTCGAGTTTAAACTCAAATTCGGACTTAAACCTTTTGTAACGTTTATTATTTTTTAAAAAAGGTTCAATTTTACAAATAGATATATAAAACAATAACCTATTTGCAAAGTTTTGTTATTATTAAGTATAGGTTATTTCGTCATGCTGGGCTCCGACTCGGCATCTCCGCTTTAGAGCTTAACTCATATAAAAGAACTGCTTATGGCGTAAAAAGATTTTGACAGAGATAGCACTTCGTGGTTCTTCGAATCGTGTCGGGACACTGGAGGACTTTTTTTTGCAAATATCTGTGAAGTTTGTTTAGAAACGAAGTCCGAATTTGAGTTTAAATAGCTTATCTTAAAAAATCTCATAATTATAGAAAAAACAAAGTCCTATTTTTAAATCAATTTGTTTAATAATCAAAAAAATAATTGTAGCTTATACTGTTTTAGTCGCGCAGTTTCCAAAAATTTGGCTATTACAGTATTATTTTAGAGTGTGTATTTTAAACTTTTGTAATGATGGATAACATTCCAAATGTAGTTTATTCAAATTTCTTAAGTGCTCTTTTAGATGGAAATAGAAAGCGTTGTTCGCAGATTATTTCTGAACAAGTTAAATTGGGTGTTCCCGTAAAATACTTGTATGAACAGGTAATGAAAACCGCTTTATACAAAATTGGTGAACTTTGGGAGTTTAATAAAATCAGTGTCGCCACAGAACACTTAGCTTCTGCAATTGTGGAGGCCATTTTAAATGAATTGTACTCTGAGATTGCTTCAAAACAAAAAAATAAAAAAAAGATTATCGTTGCTTGTGTTGAAAATGAATTCCATCAAATTGGAGTAAAAATGGTAGCTGATGTTTTCGAGGCAAATGGCTGGAATTCATATTTCCTAGGGGCCAATACGCCAACTGATGAATTAATTTCATTTTCCAAAACCATGAGGCCAGATGTGTTCGCCGTTTCAATGAGTCTTTATTTTCATTTGCCACAACTTGAACTAATGTTTCAAAAAATTAGAGCCGAATTCCCTGAGATTCCCATTTTAGTTGGTGGTCAAGCATTCAGCAGGGGCGGTATGGGAGTAATTGAAAAGTATGTTAATGTTTGGTATTTAAAAGATTTATACAGTATAGACACCCATATAAAAACAAAGTTATGATGGAAAAAAAACACCTTTTAGAAAGCGCTGCTAACATAAATCAAGTTAGAGAAAGTACTTATGTTGAATTTCAAGAAAAAGCAGAGTTGTTAAGTCAAAAAATGAATACAATTATGTTAAAACGTCCAGATTTGGAGAAATTAATCGGTGAAAATAATCTTACTATGATGAAAGACAATCATGCAAATCATGTTCGCTTTATCGCATCAATGCTAAAAAATCATAATGCTGAGGTTTTACTCGATACGGTTTTATGGGTTTTTAGAGCTTATCGAAGTCATGGATTTGCCACAAATTATTGGGCAGCTCAGTTAAATGCTTGGTTTACCATTTTAAAAGAAAATTTAAACCCAGAAAGTTATGCTGAAGTGCTTCCCTATTATGAGTGGATGCAAGTCAATATTCCAGCGTTTGTTTTACTTTCAGATGAAAAACTTGAAGCACCGTTCTCAAGACATTAGCACATGGAAAATAAAAAGATTCTAAGCTTGCCTACAAATTGGATCACTGAAATATATGATTCTGTATTGAAGAGTAATTCCCAATGTGTGGCTTTATTTTCTAAAGAAGGTGATTTATTGTTTAGTAATCCAGCATTTAATTTTTTAGTTAAAGGTGAGTTCAAAGAATCGTTTATTAACCCAAGTTTTGAATCTCTTTTAAAAATGAAAAACTCATCAAGTCTAATTTTTGATGGGTTTATAACACTAGGCAATTTAGAATCGCTAAATACATCGATTATTGCACAAGTCTATCGTAAAAGTGAAATTTTATTGTTAGTTGGTGGAATTGAAAGCAAAAAACTAGTTGAACAGAATTTAGAATTAGCCGAATTAAACAGAGATAATGTGAATCTACACCGAGAATTGTTAAAAAAATCTAGTTTTCTAGAACATACGTTACATGAATTGGCTGAGTCTAATAAAGAGCTTACAAAGGAGAAAGTAACAAGAGATAGACTATTTTCGGTAATTGCGCACGATCTAAGAAGTCCATTTGGTGTCATCGTCAGTTTTTCAGATTTACTCATTAAAAAAATGGCGAATCTAAATAGTGAAACCAATATTAAATATGTAAATCAGATAAAATTTTCTGCGCAAAACACACTTTATTTATTAGATAATTTACTTAATTGGGCAAAGATACAAACTGGTAAAATTCGATATAAACCCAATAAGGTGAGGTTGACTTCCGCTATTCTTGAAGTTATGGATGGCTATAATGTAGCTTCAGAAATCAAAAACATCAATTTGAGGTTTCTTCCCAAAGAAGATTTAGAAGTAGTTGTTGATTCAGATATGTTGCAAGTTGTTCTCCGAAATCTAATATCAAACGCATTGAAATTCACTCCCGATAAGGGTATCATTTCTATTTCAGCAGATCAAAAACTAGACCACATTGAAGTTTCAGTTGCAGATACTGGAGTTGGTATTCAAAACGAAAAATTATTGACCTTATTTAACAAAGATACCAATGAAACAACAGCTGGAACGGCAGACGAAAAAGGATCAGGCATTGGCTTAGTACTTTGTAAAGATTTTGTCGAAAAACTAGGTGGAACAATTTGGGCAGAAAGTGAATTGGGAACGGGAAGTGTTTTCAAATTCACCATACCATTGATGTAGAAATTTTTAATTAAATGAAAAGTCATCTCGACCGAAGATGAGCCGAGAAACTAGTCAAAAGCAAAATCTAAATCGAATCGAAGCGGAGAAATCTTCGAAATAAACTACAGAACGAATTACTGAAAATGGAATCCATTTCAAGACAAAATCCCATACCATCAAAACGAATAGAATCACAGCATAAAAATGAGAAATGAATTTATTTCTGGATCGGTTTTAATCAATTAAATCTATAGGATTTTCAACAATTTTAATTCAATTTTTCGTTAACTTAACAAAAGAAAAAAAAGACTTTTACCTAAATTTTTTCTTAAATGTGAGATTAGCTGTGTTAGAAGAAAAAATAGCCAAGTTTGATTCATTTGATTTAAATGGAAAAACTATTCTAATTGCGGATGATGAATTTACAGTTCGGTTTTATTATCAAGAAGCGTATAATGATACAGGTGCAAGGCTAATTCTCGCAAAAAATGGTAAAGAAGCCGTTGAATTGTACCAAAATCATCCAGAAATTGATTTGGTTCTTTTGGATGCAAGAATGCCTGAGAAATCAGGTATTGTAGCTACTAGTGAAATATTAGTATTGAATCCCAAAGCTCTAATTTTTATCCAAAGTGCATCTACTTTACAAGAAGATAGAGATGTTGCATTGGCAACGGGTTGTCTTGCTTATATCGGAAAGCCAATAAATCCTGAAACACTACTTGAAGTTATTCAAAAATATATCAAATAAGTACGATATGATGTTTAGAGTAATCATATTCCTAATTCTCAATTTTTCAGCACTTGCATTGGGCAGTTTATTTACTCAAAGTGGTGTAACATCCGATTGGTATGTTGGTCTAAATAAAGCTCCTTGGACTCCGCTAGGTTGGGTTTTTGGCGTAGCTTGGACAAGCATTATGCTTTTTTTCAGCTTTTACATGGCTCAATTATGGACAAGTGTTGATAACAAAAATCTTCTTCTTGGACTTTATGTAATTCAATTGATCTTGAATATCGGCTGGAATCCTAGCTTTTTTTATTATCAAAACGTTTTGGGAGGCTTGATAATCATAACGGCTTTAACTGTACTTGTAGGTTATTTCTTGATAAATTTCTGGTCGGATTTGAGTTATAAATCAGCATTAATTTTACCCTATTTTGTTTGGTTACTTATTGCAACTTCCTTAAATGGGTACATTTTGTTTAAGAATTGATGTGTTTATTCTGCAACAAATTTGACTTGCAACTTTGACTAAAAATATACAAGAATTAGTTCAATTCTATCTGATACACTGTTCAATCTAATCAATTACTAACAACGAAAACGGTGCAAAAAACTATTTTAGCGCCATTAGCACTACTTCCCTTTCTAGAATTTTTGTAAAATAATTCAAATAATGAGCAAAACCGAATAGGATGTTTAGTGAAATATTAAGCCATTTTATAAGATTAGATTAAGTGAAACCTACCGATTAGACTTTCTTGGGTTAGCTCATTAATGATATCTGAATATATCTTATTTAGTCTGAAGTATTAAATAGTTATGAAAATGGAGAAAAAAAGAGTGAGTCCACTCCAAAAAATCGATTCTTTCGGTTTACACCCTTACAGATCCTGCGTATTTGACGAATGTATGGCTTAAAACTGCTTTTCGGAGAACGCTCAAGAGTTGATTTAAAAAGTTGATTATAAATGTAAATTAAAAGATAAAAAACAGATATTTTAAATTTAAATACAATTCAATGTAAGATTTCAAGTAAGGTTCATTTAAAACAGATGTGTAAACTCTTATTTGGTCATCTTCATTTCCTTTAGCACAAGATTTTAAATTACTTATTTAAATTTTCAAAAATGTCTGTAAAAAACACGCTAACAAATGAACAAATCAAAGCTTTACTCAACATCTTAAAAGCCCGTTTTGAGAAAAATTCAAACCGACATGAAGGTATTCTTTGGGAAAAAGTTGAAGAGAATTTACTAGCCAATCCTGCAAAGATGGAATCACTTTTCCAAATGGAAAAAAGCGAAGGTGAACCCGATGTAATTGGCTATCAATCAGACACAAATCAGATCGTTTTTTGTGATTGTTCTGCTGAAAGCCCAAAAGAACGAAGAAGTTTGTGTTACGATAAACAAGCTTGGAACTCAAGAAAAGAAAATAAGCCAAAAGGAAACGCTGTAGAAATGGCAGAAGAAATGGGGATTCAACTACTTGACGAAGATCAATATGGTAACTTGCAAAAACTTGGAGAATTTGATGTGAAAACTTCTTCGTGGGTTTTAACTCCAATTTCAATTAGAGAAAAAGGTGGAGCAATTTTTTGTGATAAACGTTTTGGACGAGTATTTACCTACCATAATGGTGCTGAATCTTATTATGCAGCGAGAGGTTTTCGAGGGCTATTATTGGTTTAAGAGAGCTTCTTAAAAATGAGAACCTTTTAATGATTTAGACATTGAAACATGTCATATTATTCGTTTGATATTATTGCGTTTACGAGATAAAAAGAAGACCATTATTCTCACTTCTCACATTATTGAGACGTTAACAAACTTGTGCGATTTTATCCATTATCTTGAAAAAGGAACTATAAAATCTAGCAGAGATAAAAGCGGATTTTCTGAATTTGAGAGAGAAGTTTTTGAAAATATCGAGAATATGAATAGCTCATTAATAAATGAATTAATTTAACGCGATTTCATTATTAGATTTTTAATGAGTGAAACATTTCTAGTCGTATTTAAGTAAGTGGCGAAACTCAGTATCGTATTTTTTAAAATTTCCTTCGTGAATCCTTTCATTTTCCCCAAATCACTCGATGTATGATTCTTAACATAGAAAATCTTCAAAAAACCTATCCGAATGGCGTTACAGCCTTAGATGGAATTTCACTAGAAATCGGAAAGGGAATGTTTGGGCTTTTGGGGCCAAATGGAGCAGGAAAATCCTCTTTAATGCGAACGCTCGCAACGTTGCAACTTCCAGATTCCGGTGCAATTCATTTTAATGGATTAAATGTGCTTGAAAAGCCGATGGAATTACGAAAACAATTAGGTTATTTACCTCAAGATTTCGGAGTTTATCCCAAACAGTCGGCTCGAAAATTATTAGACTATTTTGCTCTTTTAAAAGGGATTTCTTCAAAAAAAGATAGAAATACTAAAATTGAAGAAGTTTTGGAGTTGACCAACCTGAGCGATGTGCAAAAGAAAAATGTGAGCGAGTATTCTGGAGGCATGAAACAACGATTTGGAATCGCTCAATTGTTGCTCAATAATCCCAAATTAATCATAGTTGATGAACCAACCGCAGGACTCGATCCAGAAGAACGTCATCGTTTTTTGAACGTATTACGTGCGCTTGGAACCGAACATATCGTCTTGTTTTCAACGCATATTGTGGATGATGTTACCGATTTATGTACGAATTTGGCGATTATTACTAAAGGAAAAGTACTTAAATCAAGCAGTCCAAAAAGTGCTATTGAAG
>CAZNTR010000193.1:0-7046 GCA_964575925.1 uncultured Chitinophagales bacterium | reverse complement strand
GTAACGAATGCCGCTGATGCAAGTAGAATATTTATAATTAAAGCTGGAACCTTAAGCTGGTATTTAACAGCTGAAACTAAATTGGAGAGCGGAGATTTGATTTTTGTGGATCGGGTTCCTTATGCTAACTTTGACACCAAAACTCAAATTGATATAAGTAGAAATAATTTGAAATTGAGTATTTGGTCTTTGGTAATTAGTGCAGTGAGTACAACTGCTTTATTGTTAAGTATATTATTTAAGTAAAATGCACTTGATGGAAAAGGGATTAACTTTTGAAGAGTCTTAATTAATGGAATTATATAAAAAGAAAAGGTAAATATGTTTGATGTTTCATTTATTAAATATTTCATTAAGAAATTAAAGCTGTTTTTTTACATAGAGCTATTTATTACGGTAATAACTTTGGTTTATTTGATTTTTGTTGTTGAGCCTTGGTTTAGAAGTAGTACAACTGTTTTAATTACTAATTCCAATAGTAATAGTTTACTTGGAGCTCTATCAAGCAGTTTGCCTATTGGTCTAGGGTCTTTTGGTCAAAGTGATGCTTCAAAATATATAGCTACCATTAATACTGATAGAATGGCTGACTCTGTTATAAAAAGATACGACCTTAAGAATATTTATGGATCAGATTACGATGATTTAATAATTAAAGAATTTAGAGAAAATTTAAGTGTAATTGACAATGATGATAATACTTTTTCTATAACTTTCGATTATAAGAATAGTCCGGAAAAAGCTGCAGAAATAGTTCAGTTTATTTACGACACAATGTATTTAATAATGAACTCAATAGATAGAAATAATGCTAAAAATTATAGTACTCATCTTGAAGGTTATTTAATGGAAAAGCGAATTTTACTAAGCTCAAGTGAAGACTCATTAGCAATGCTTCAAACTAAATATAATTTTTTAGACCCAAAATTAAATGCAGAGTTATTATTCACAAGTATTACTGAAATTGAAAAAGAAAAATCTTTAACAGAACTTGCATTATTTCTAGTTGAACAAACAAAAGGAAAAAATCATTTTGAATATGGAGTTTTATTGCAAAAAAAGGAGTTTTTGGAGAATAAGTTAAATGATTTATATAATAATTCGAAGGATAACTTAATAGCAGTTAGTGAAATTCCAGAGTTAAGTAAAACCTATTATAGATTATATAGAACAATAGAAGTAACTGCAAAAGTAGTTGAATATTTGCAGTTGCAATATGAGCAATCTGTATTGGATGAAAATAAAATTACAATAAATATTCAACAATTATCTAAACCAAGAGTTTCAGATACAAAAGTAAAGCCAAAAAGATTTTCTTTTTTAATAATGACAATCTTTTTTACAACCATTTTTCTTTTAGTATATATACGAGTTATGTATTTATATGAGAATAATAAAGATAAACTACATTTACTTTTTGATTAATTGATAAGCAAAAATTTCTCTATAATTTTAACCCCTTTATTTGGGTTCATTTTTCTTTGGATGTTGATATTTGCATTCTATTATAGTGAACCTTTCCCTATAAGACATGTAAGGACTGATACCCTTTTACTATTTTTGTTAGCGATTGGAAGTTTTATTATTGGTTATTTATTTTCGATTCTTAACGGTAGAGGTTTTTTCGAAAAAGAAAATAGGCATACTTTTATAAAAATTGATTATCAAAAGTTGCGTAATGTAAATGTTACATTAATATTACTAAGTATTTTAGGGATGTTTATTGCTATTCGAGAGATAGGATTAATGGCTGGCGATTCCATGATATTCTTTTCTAACCCGTATAAAGTTAGAGTAATTGTTACTTCTATGGGAAGGTCTGCCGAATATGTGCCAACACTTCTATATAAGTTGGGTTCATATCTTATTAATTTAGGAATTATCAGTGCGTTTTCATCGGCATTGTTAATTACAGATACAAAGTTTCGGATAAGTGCTTTTGCGCCTTTTTTCTTAGGTATTTTAAGCTCTCTGATTTATTTTTCACGATATTTGTTACTTTCCTATATACTTTTTTTTATTATCTCGACTTTTTTATTACTTAGCTATTTACCAGAGGATTTAAAACAAAAAACTAAGAAAAGGTTTTTGAGTATTATCTTTATCTCAATTCTTACAGGTATTGCAATTTCAGCTATTATAATATTAGCAAGAAATTTTTATTTAGATAAATTTGGAGAACTTCTTGGTAAACAAGTCTATTATTATATAACTGGTGGTCTAGCAACATTTGATTCTTATTTAATACACGGTCATCAATTCTTTACCTACGGATTGTCCATGACTAGAGGTTTAAATGATTGGTTTATAAAGTTCGGTTTATTAGACGCTTCAAGTGTTCCACAGGGAGCAGGTCATGAATTTGTAAAAGTAGCACCTCAAATGTTAATGAACACATATACATTTACAAAAACGATATATGAGGATTTTGGTACTATTGGTTTGGCTTTTGTACCTTTTTTATGGGGATATATTTCATGTGCAACAATTTTAAAATTTCTTCAAAAATTTTCATGGATTAAATTGTATTTTTCGACAATTTTGATTTTTTCTATGATTATGTCTTTTTTTGGGTTTTATTTAGAAGGGATATCTGTAATAGTTTTTAGAGCAATATTAGTATATGCTCTTGGATATGTTATTAAAGAATATTGTAACTTGGAAGTTATTACCACTCGGTTTTCATTGTAAAAATTGATTTCAGCAATTGAAAAGTAAACCCTATTCCCATTGAAAAATGCATTAGTCCTAAAGCAATAGTAGCCTTAAATACGATTGTTAAAAAGCTAGGTTTATTATGCAAGTCATACCAATCATTTTTAGATTTAAGATATTTCTGATATGTTGAAAATAATTCTAAAAATAGTAGAGATATTAAGATTGGATACAATAGTAAGGATTTTTTGGCAATTAGATTCGTTAAGGAAAGTGTTACTAGCGTAATATTAAACCAAAGGAAAATGAATGAGATATAACCTCTTAATGGGATGGAAGGGAAATGTTTAATACTTGTAAGATATCTACCTCTACCATATCTGAAATATTGTTTAGCCAAACTAGAAAAGGAATCTCGTGGATAATAGTAAACACTAATGTCAGAATCGATATAATGTGCAAAGTCACTCAACTCTGAAATTCTAAGATTTATTTCTGAGTCTTGGTTTGTGACATTTGCGATATTGAACCCGCCAACTTGTCGTAATGCTGCTGTTACATAACAGCCAGGAAAAAGAGTGTCAGTATAACCAGTGTAGCTAGGATTCCTATGTTTAGCACCACCATTACCAAATTTAGAATACCAAGCTAAGAGTATTCCTGCTTGAGACTTGGAATTTGCTTTTAACTTTGTTGGGCCCCCAACATTGAGGGCATCGGTTGTCTTGTGTAAATTGATACATTTTTCAACATATTTATCCTCATAGTATGCGTGAGCTCCAGCAATCATAAGTAACTCACCTTTTGCAAGTTCTATCATTTTGTTAAACGCATAAACTTGCTTTTGGTGAGGATTATCAATTAGTTTTACTCTACTATCATTTTTTGAAATTCTAGTAACAATTTCTCTAGTTCTATCTGTGCTACCACCATCGCATACCAAAACCTCAATTAAATTATCATAGCCTGTCCCTAAAAAAGTCGATAATATACCTTCAATATAACTTTCTTCATTCAAAGTTGGAATTCCTATACTCAATGAAGGGTTTCTAGAAAGATTCTTCTGATAGTTCATGTAAGACTGTCAATCATTTAATAATTAGCTTAGTAAATTCATTCGGTTTAAAGCCATAAATCTAAGAAATAATCTGAAATGTTTTTGATAAAGAATAGCTTATTAACTATCCAAAGATATGATAATGGTATAAGCATCAAGTAATTGATTTGTTATTTCTGTCCAAGAAAATCGTCTTCCAACTTTTAGAACCTGCTTGTTTAAGGCAATATGATTTTGGTTTACTTGAAGTAGCTTATTTGAAATGTCATCAATATTGCCTGACTCTACAGGAAAGCCAACTTCTCCATCTTTGAATTGCCCATCAAATCCTTGTCCTTTTGAATAAATTACTGGTGTTCCCTGAGATATGGCCTCGGCAAATACTAACCCAAAAGTTTCTCTTCTAGAAGGAACAATTAAAACATCAGCGTCTCGATACATTTTGAGCAATGCGTGTTTATCTATTACTTTACCAAGGAAATTTATTTTGAATGAAACATCTATTTGTTCTAGATAAGTTCTTTCAGGGCCTTCTCCAACGATATCACAAATTACATTAACTCCATTCTCATCGAGCTTTTGACATGCCTTAATAATGGTTTGTACCCGTTTGTTTTTACTTAGCTCACCAACATAAAGCACCTTAAAATGATTATTCTTCTCTTTTTCAACGGTTTCTAGATTGTTGTACCAAAATTCATTTATTCCGTTAGGTATAATTTTTATTTTATTCTCAATTTGCCTAATTGTTCTTTTAAGTAGTGTGTTTTGCAAGTCATTATCCCAAAATGAAGAACTAAGTAAAATAATTGTAGTTGCATTTTCAAGAATGGGAGCTGCTATGAATTTCATAAAAGGTATTCTTTTAAGAAACGTACTAATATCAGCACTCCTAATAGTGACAATGTAAGGTGTTCCAGTTTTCTTGAAATGAAGAAACGCAATTAAGCCATTTACAAATAAGGTATGTGCATGGAGTAGGTCAAATGTTTGGTTACGATAATGTATTTGAAATCGCTTCCAAATTTGAATCATTTTTAGAGGCCAAAATAACCTAGCAAAAAGTCCAAAACAGGCTTCAATTACTACATGAATAGAAGGGTTATTTTCAAATGGATTTCTTTTTAATTGTTCAGAGTAGCTTATTGGTACAAAAAGAGATTGATTTAGTACTTCTTTTTCTTCAAGATGCTGAATTTGAAGGCGATGTAAATCTGTTCCTTGGAAATAGGAATTTAGATGCAAAAGATTAATTTTCTTTTTTAAAACCATTAATGCTGAAAAGTGGTTATCATTGTCAAGTTTCTAGGAATTTACAAAACATACATAACTCTAAAGTATGATTAAAAAGAAAACGTTTAACAAACTGACTCATTTATGGAGGTAACTGTTTTTTCCCATGCTTTTCCAACTAAAACTTGGCCCTCTCAAGGTATTGTTATTAAAAACGAGTTGGATATATTGCACGCAAATGGAATTGGAATTCAGTTAGTTGTTCCTCAGGTTATAGCACCAATGTCCTCGCAGCAGGAGCGTACAAATACTCTAGTTTCAAGTAAATATCCTAAACATATTGTTCACTATTTTTCAGTTCCTAAACGAAAATTTCCTCAACTAACACTTAATCTGCTTTCATTTAGTTTAGTTTTCAATAAAAAATTAAACTTCACTAAACTTGTTCATTTGCATTGGTTGTATCCTAATGGAATACTTGCTCCTTTTTTTAAAAAGAGAGGGCATAGAGTAGTTTTGACAATACATGGTTCAGATTGGCATACAAATTTCCAAAAGCCATTTATGAAAACATTAATTAAGAATGCTCTTATTAACGCAGATCGAATTATTACAGTTGGGAAAGATTTGGGTGATACTATAGGAGAATTTTATCCAGAGGTTTCTACTAAAATAAAGTCAGTCTCTCATGGCATAAATTGTGACTTATTTAAGCCAAAAATGATTATTAAGTCAGTTAATAAACAGAACGTGAATATTCTATGTGTGGCTAATTTTTTTGAAGTCAAAGGCGTCACAATATTATTGAATGCTCTCAAAAATCTTAAAGAATCTAATTTTAATTTAACAATTATAAGTTCTGCCGCTGATTTAAAGTATAAAAATGCTTGCGAAGAGATTATCAATAATAGCAATTTGAAAGATTGTACAATTATAATTGAAAAGATTTCTCAAGAAGACTTAGTTCATTATTACCAAGAAGCTGATTTTTTTGTACTTCCAAGTCTGAAGGAAGCGTTTGGTTTAGCATTAGCTGAAGCTCAAGCATGTGGTTTACCTTCAATTTCTACTAAATCTGGAGGCCCAGAAGAAATTATTACTGAAGAGACTGGAGTACTAGTTGAACCTGGAAATGTATTTGAACTTGAAAATGCAATCATTCAAATGATAAAAGACTATAAATCTTATAACTCTGAAATTATTCGTAATCATATAGTTACAAACTTTTCAGAAAAAGCTAAATTTCAGCAAATTGAGTCGATTTATAAGTCATTAATTGATTAGAGATATCATTATAAAAATTGAAAAACTTAAATCCATTTAAAAACAGTTATTTAAAGAAAATCTTGACTTTAATGTCAGGAAGTACAATTGGGCAAGCAGTACCATTTTTATTTATCCCTATTCTATCTAAAATTTACAGCCCAGAACAATATTATGAGTTAGGTTTGGTGGTTACGTATTCTTCCATATTTGCAATGATTTCAACCTTACGACTTGAACATGCTTTATTAATTCCCGAAACTTTAGAAGAGGTAAATGAATTAGCATCTATATCACTTAAGAGTTTATTTATAGTCGCTTTAAGTGTAGTTCCTATTTTAAGTTTCTTTCACCCATTTGTGTTTTCACTACTAGTCGGCTTTTGTACTCTAATAATTGGATTTGGGTTTTTCTTCATACAATATTACAACCGACTAAAAAGGACGAAAAAAATTGCCATAAATAAAACAATTGTTGGGCCTTCAATTTCTATTAGTCAATTCTTATTAAAGTTTAGCTCTTTTGGTTTGGTATTAGGAAAAATGTTAGGTGACTTAATCGCAATAACACCTTTTTTTAGTAAAGACATTGTAAAGTTGATATTGGGCAAAACAAATTTTATAGAGAATATTAAAAAATATCGAAACTTTCCTGTTATCACTTTACCTCATGCGCTCTTCGGAATTGTATCAAATAAAGCTCCACTATTATTATTTGGTTATTTGGGGTTCAAAAGTATGTCTGGGGAATTTGAAATGGTTACTAGGCTTGGGATTGCGCCAATTACAGTTATTACAAGCTCGTTTTATTTAATATTTAGTGAACGGTTTTCAAATAA
>CAZNTR010000192.1:0-7060 GCA_964575925.1 uncultured Chitinophagales bacterium | reverse complement strand
ATCGAATACTCCGATTCAACGATCTGATGGAAGTGTTTAAAGTTGAAAATGAACTAGGGAAAAAACTATCAAACTTAACTGTAAATATATAATAGACTTTATATAAAATCACTTGACCAATTTATTGACGAAAAATACGGCAAAAAAGAAACTCCAAAACGTGAAGAGTTTGAAAAAGGTTATGAATCATTTAAAATTGGATTTCTTATTCAGCAAGCTCGATTAGAGAAAGGCTTAACACAAGAAGAACTTGCAGAAAAATGTGGTACCAATAAAGGTTACATTTCTAAAATTGAGAATAACATTAAAGAAGTGCGTATTTCAACACTACAAAAAATTGTTGAACTCGGCTTAGGTGGACACCTTGAACTCTCTATAAAACTTTAACGACTTGGAAATCCCACCGAACGATAATTAACTCAAAATAGCTGACTAATACTATTACTAATTTGTAAAATCAAAGTATATAATCAATATTAGCTACTATAATAACATAATTTGAAAATTATTTAAAAAGAATTGTCCTATGAAAGAGATTAGAAAAGAAGACATCAATCAAGAAATTTATGATTTATACGATTATTACGCTCACAACAAAATAAGTCGCTCCGAATTTATTGAACAACTCGGAAAATATGCCGTTGGAGGACTAACAGTTGCCGCTATTCTAGGATTTATGCTTCCTGATTACGCTGCAGCAATTACAATCAAATCTGACGATGAGCGTCTCGATTCAACATTTGTAAACTACGATTCTCCCAAAGGTGGAAAAACCATAAAAGGTTTACTTTCCAAACCAAAAGACGCAAAAGGAAAACTTCCAGGAATTGTAGTTGTACATGAAAATCGTGGTTTGAATCCTTATATCGAAGATGTTGGTCGTCGTGCCGCGCTTGATGGATTTATCTCCCTTGCTCCAGACGCATTGACTCCACTTGGAGGTTATCCTGGAAATGACGACGAAGGTAGAACTTTGCAAAGACAAAGAGATCGCTTCGAAATGCTTGAAGATTTCATTGCATCTTATCATTTTTTAGCCAATCATGAATCATGTAATGGAAAAGTTGGTGTTGTAGGATTTTGTTTTGGTGGCTGGATTTCCAATATGATGGCTGTTCGAATTCCTGAGTTAAAAGCCGCAGTTCCTTTTTATGGTGGTCAGCCTTCTGCTGAAGAAACTGCCCAAATTAAGGCTCCCCTTTTTATCCAATATGCAAGTTTAGATACACGTGTAAACGCAGGCTGGGAAGCTTATGAGAAAGCCTTGAATGAAAACAACAAGGAATATCAAGTTCATTTTTATGAAGGTGTGAATCACGGTTTTCATAATAATACCACTCCCCGCTTCAGTAAAGAAGCAGCTGATTTAGCTTGGAAACGGACGATTGAGTTTTTTAAAGAGAAATTGGTTTAAAACTTTTCCAAAAACTAATAAACATACTCGAACGGAATAACTAAGATTTAAGATTTTAAATTGGAAGTTTATATAAGATCACATTTTAAATTGATTAGTTTTTCGGAAAATATTTCGCAATTTAACACAGACTTACTTCTTTTTAAAATTTAAACCTTTATATGCTTGATAAGCGTTTTTTTTATATATGCTGAATACTATTCTTTTTATCATTGTTCAGGGCTAATTTTAACATTTTAACTAATAAATACTATGAACCCATTTGAAATTTTTCAACCTACTCGTATTCTATTTGGAGAAACACAACTTGAAACTTTTACCAAACGTTGCACCGAATTTGGAAAACGAGGTCTAGTTGTAATTGGCGGCGGAACAGTTAAACGCTTAGGCTATTTACAAATAGTAATTAATTCTCTTCACGAAAAAAACGTTGAAACTTTAGTTTTTGAAGGAATTGAAGCCAATCCCGATGCAGAAACCATAACTAAAGCTGCAAAAGCTGGGCAAGAATTCAAAGCAGATTTTGTATTAGCCTTTGGTGGCGGTTCTGTAATGGATGCTTCAAAAGCAATTGGCGGTCTCATTTATATGAATGAAACCGACATTTGGCCATTCACCAATTCAGAACCACGTTCAGGTAAAATGACAGGAAGTTTACCCATTATTACGATTCCTACAACAGCTGCAACTGCTTCTGAAATAACAGCTTATGCAGTAATTTCAAATCGTAAGATTAAAGGAAAACAAACACTTGGTTATGAGTTTATGAAACCTAAACTCTCATGGTTAAATCCAGCTTTTACAGCAACGCTTCCTTTAGAAACTACTCGTGATGGTGCCTCAGATATTATGAGTCACGTTTTTGAAAACTATATTTTAGGCACCGATGAAAGTCCAATTTCTGATAGATATACTGAAATGATTCTACAAACGGTGATGGAAACCATGCCAAAATTGGAAATGAATTTATTGATTGAAGATTTACGTGGTGATTTACTCTGGGCTTCAGATTTAGCATTGAATGGTTATCAACTTGCGGGAAGAACAATGGCTGCTTTTGTGCTTCACAATATGGAACATGCTTTAAGTGGTTATCAACCAAATTTAGCTCACGGTCGCGGTTTAGCCGTTTTGTATCCAGCTTATTTTAAATGGATGATTAAACAAGATAGAGCGGTGAACCGTTTTGCTCAACTTGGCAGAAGATTATTTGGTGCAACTGGAAATGACAAAAGCGCAGCAAATTTATTTGTTGATGAGTTTTCAGAATGGTTAAAAAACAATGGTTTATACCAAAGTTTAAGCTCTTTAGCTATTCCAGTTTCCTCATTTGATTCCATTGCAGAATATTGTATTCGTGTCTATGGTCGAGGAAAAGGCATCGAAGCAATGGGATTGATTTCAAAAGAAGACATTGTTGAAATCTTCAAAATGACCGAAGAACAAGTTTAAAATTTGGATTTTGTTAGCAATCATGGCAATCATGGCGCCAGCGTCCGCTGGTGTCTCCAATTCTAGCGCCAGCGTCCGCAGGTGTCTCCAAATCCTAGCGCCAGTGTCCTCGCTGGTGTCTAAATCCTAGCGCCAGCGTCCGCTGGTGTCTCACAATCCTAGCGCCAGTGTCCTCGCTGGTGTCTAAAAAAAGAATAAGCGTCTCGCTTATAACAACCAATCCCGATTAGGAAAAACAGAGATAACCTATTACAGAAAATTCTACTCATTCATCTGAATTTTCCAAATGGCACCACCTGCCAACATCCCACTTCCACCAATCAATCCACCAACTACAAAAGAAATAAAAGAAACAGGATTTCATTCGGCAATTGAAATGTTTGCGCTAATCGAGTTACTAAATCAAATCCATGCATACTGCCATTTAAAAGAGTAATTACTAACCAAATAAATCCTGTTAGTAAAAACCCATTCCAAAAAAGAAATCTTTGTTTGTTTATTTATTGCAAGAACAAATCCTGAAATAACTGCAGGGATAAATAAAGCCCACCATGGCAAGCTTATGCTAAAAATCATACAAGCCGCAAAATAATTCGAATATAACTTCGGATTTGACATATTAAAACTCCCAACTATAAACAGCGTTCTTAAAATCACTACTTTTCTTATACAACTGAACTTCAGTTCCTGTATTTATTCTCCAATTTTCCAAACGGTCAGTGTAATGTTTTGATCCGGGATTTCCAGATTGTCCACCAGGATAAGTTACCATCGCTTTGGTATTCCAACCATCCATTTCAACAACCATTCTCCACGATGGTCCGTGATTACCACGAATAGCATTTATACTTTCTGAATATCCATTTGTCTCAACAAAACCAGAACTGAAGCCTGAAATTCCTGCTAAATGTTTTAAATCAGTTCTATTATATTCTTGAAATTTCCAATTAGATGAAATACTTCCAAATTGTTTTTCTAATTTTTTAACTGTTTCTCCAAAACATTTAATAACAATATCTTTTGCGATTTCAACACTATCAGTTCTAAAATCATCAAACCATTTAGATTTTGGATTATTAATCATCAACAAATCAGTATTGTCTGCCGACGGTTTAGAAAGAAGAACTTTTGGTGTACTAATTTCATCCCAAGTAGTTTCGTGAATTTGTTTTCTCCATTCATGAAATAAAGTCGGTAAATGTGATTCACCTTGATTTGTAAAATTCCACTGCTCCAACATTTTTTTGAACGATAAAAGCGATTCAGGCAAACGACTATCATCTAACATACTTAAATAAATAAATAGGTAACATTTTCTCTGCAAGCAAACTGTACGAATCCAATTGCATTTCTTGAATATCTTTCATCGTAAAATCATCTCGACTTGCTAACAATTGATTCACTCGATTGGGTCTTGAAAATCCCGCCATTTTGTAATCAAAGTAATAAGGATAATCAGAATCTACAGGAATCTGATTTGCGCTACTTACGAAATTTCTTTCTGGATTTATTTCATGTGGGAGTTCATCAAAAGGAATAAACCCTTGCCATTCATAACGAGAATCACTCCCATCAGAAATAAACGCACCTTGATAATTCCATTTTTGGGGAAGTTTTCCATTTAACCACATTCCAATAGAATCACTTGAACTTGCGAAAGCCCAATTTAATGCTGGAGCTTCAAAATAATCCAATGCCTTTGTGTATTCTTTCACATTTTTGGCTTTCATCATTCCCAACAAAGCTTTTAACTCATTACCCTCTTCGTGAGCTATCTAGCGCAAAGCGGAACCAATAGGAATATTCGAACGTTTATTTTCAGCATTTATGGCAAGAATTGGCCCGTGATGTGAATACAATACAGTATCAATAACAGGACTAGAATCCTTAACTAAAATTGTTTCTAATTTTCTTGTAATCGGTTTCCATTTTCCATCATGCAAATATTCGTTTAACTGCGCATCTTTAAATGTTAATTCATAGAAGTCGGCGACATCTGCACCGGAATTCGTAACACCCCAACTCATAGAAGGGGTAAATCCTATACAAACTCCAGGTGAATCTGGAATAATAACGCCATGCGCTGAAAAATCAATGGTATTTAAACTTTGTTCATACCAAATTGAAGGCAAACTCACTGTTAAATGTGGATCTGAACTCAGAATCGGTTTGCCATTTTTTGTTTTTGATGCATGTAAAGCCCAATTATTACTGCCATTTTCTGGATTTGAGGAATCAAAGTCTTTGTTTAAGTCACCTTTTGCACGATAATACGTTTCTAAATCAAACGGAGCTTTTATTGGGTTTGCGCCTTTATAACTTTTACTAATAATTGGATTTATTTCCGAAAAATCCTTAAATAATATTTCTCTAATAAAATCAATACCTAAAACATTTCGAGCATTTGTCTTTTGATAATCATCAAAGTATCCCGTTAGGATATAGGTTATATTTTTTAAAATTAGGATCGTTTTTTCTGGCGTCCAAAGCTCAGGCTCAACATCTAAAAGTTTGTATTCCAATGGATAATCTTTTTTATCTAAGTTTGAAATAAATAGATTTACTCCTTCGGCATAAGATTCAAGAGCTAGTTTAGTTTCAGGATCAGATAGTGCTAAATCAGTTGCACGCTTTGCAGCTTCTGATAAACCCAAACGGCGAAAATATCTATCGTTTTCTACCATTCTAGTTCCCATCCATTCGGCTAAGCGCCCTGCTGTAAGTCGAGATGCTGCTTCCATCTGAAAAAGTCGATCACGAGCCGTTATATAACCTTGCAATAAATAAACATCTTGCTCCACATCCGCAAAAATGTATGGCACTCCCAAAGAATCAAAATGAATCGTTGCTTTTCCTTTTAATTGATCCTTTAAAACTTTTGGACGTTTTCGATTCTCCGTTTTATTTTGGTTTGTCCAACCACTTTCTGGGGAGAAAAATGAACCTAAACGGGGTAATGGTCCCCATTTACCGGAAAGTGCGATTACAATAATTCCTATCATTATAAATGGAAAAAGATTTTTTAACTTCATACATGAAAATACTAAATTCAATAGAATTGAACTTTCAAAACTTAATTTTAGTGCTTCTGTTCATCAAAATAATCATTCGTATCTTAAACCACGTTTAACATTCAACCGATAGGACCGCACTTTTGAATAATGTCTTCAATTTTCACAATACTTATTTAAATCTTCCTGAAAACTTTTATGCTAAAATTGAACCGAGTCCAGCCAAAGAACCTATTCTCATAGCATTTAATAAACCATTAGCTGACGATCTTGGAATAAATAATAATGAGCTATCTAAAACGGAACTGGCTAATATCTTCGTAGGGAACAGTATTCCAACAAGCACTATAACGATTGCGCAAGCTTATGCAGGACATCAATTTGGGAATTTTACTATGTTGGGAGATGGAAGAGCAATTCTTTTAGGAGAACATCTCACTAATGATGGAAAACGATTTGATATTCAATTTAAAGGCTCAGGAAGAACTCCTTTTAGTCGTGGTGGCGATGGACGTGCAACTGTTTCATCTATGCTTCGGGAATTTATAATCAGTGAAGCTATGTTTCATTTAGGAATCCCTACTACTCGTAGTTTAGCTGTAACCGCTACAGGTTTACCAGTTTTTCGAGAAGAAACTCAAAATGGGGCCGTTTTAATTCGAGTTGCATCTTCTCATATTCGAGTGGGCACATTTGAATTCGCTCGTAATTTTTTAAAAGAAGACGAATTAAAAGCTTTATTAGATTATACTATTAATCGACATTATTCAGAACTGAATGATGATGAACATAAAGCAGCTTCTCTATTGAGAGCACTTATGTACAAACAAATTGATTTAATTGTGAATTGGATGCGAGTTGGATTTATTCATGGTGTAATGAATACCGACAATATGAGTATTTCTGGTGAATCGATTGATTATGGACCATGTGCTTTTATGAATGCCTATAAATACAATACGGTTTTTAGTTCTATTGATGTGAACGGCCGTTATGCTTTTGGGAATCAACCTATAATTGCACATTGGAATTTAGCGTGTTTTTCTGGCGCAATTCTTCCTCTTGTTCACGAAAATGAAGCATCAGCAACAGAGATAGTTCGAGAGATTTTAGGCGAATTTCCAGCATTATTTGAACAAAAATGGCTGAATATGATGCGTGGAAAATTGGGATTTGTAGAACA
>CAZNTR010000191.1:0-7066 GCA_964575925.1 uncultured Chitinophagales bacterium | reverse complement strand
TGATACTTCTTGAGTTGCTTTTGGAAGAGCAAATCGAATAGTTGTACTTGGGTTAAATGGGTTTGGATAGTTTTGAAAGAGTTCGAATTCTGCAATAGTAGATTGATTCGATTCAACATCAGTATTGGTGATATCTACGATTCTATTTTGCCCAGCCTCAGGATAATCATCTTTCGATATAGTGCCCAAAAGACCATCACGAATGTAATTTTCAAGGGTTTGTTGATAAGTTAAGCCCAATGTTGTGTATGGACTTCCATTAAATGGATAACCATCTTTCCCTTTTGCAAGAAAATCGATAGTTGCAATATGAATCATAGGAGCATTTTCTGCTACCATTCCATTATCTATCACTTTTGTTCCATCCACTAAAGTAACATTAACAACTCGAGTGCCATGTACTTCAATTTTACCTTCTGAATCATAGGTTTGCGCTACTCCATTTAAGTTATATTCGTAGGCAAATCCACCAATTTGTGCAAATCTTCCATCTCCAAATTCAACCCGGCTAACCGCATTTTCAAGTAAAGATTTAAATTTTTCAGGCGTAATGTTTGGTACAACGGACAAATAGTTAATAAAGGATAAAATCTCATAGGTATTTAGTAAAGTAATATTACCAGCTTCAATAACGGTATTATTTCTAATTCCACCACCATTTTGAATAGCTACATTAGGAACAGGAACATCAAATTGAGAAGCTAATCTTTCAGCTTGCCATAAAAATGAATCTGTAACTAAGTTACCTAAATTTGATTCTTTACCACGAACACTACCACGAGTTCCGTCTAAAGCTACTTCTGAAGTTGCAAGAATAGTAGTTGCTAAACTAGATATGTACTCTTTAACAGGTACTATTACGGATTCAACTAATTCCTGATTTTCAATTACTGCATCTGGTAAATCACCACCAGCAACACGTTTAGGACCTGATACTTCTTCTTTAATGTCAACCACATTACCTTCCGTATCAAACTCTACAACAAGTTGACCAATATATTTATAATCACCAGGAGTTGTAATTACATAAACATCTTTATCATCTTTATTTTGAAATAGTAATGGATATGAACCACGAGCTGTTCCTTCATCAACTGGAACTAAAACATCCTTTTCATTGGCTAATAATTCATCACCACCACCAGCAATCATAATATCAATTCCAGTTAACTGGGTAGCTAGAATTGAGTCTTCTTTCACTGATTGTAAATGAGAAATTAAAATAATTTTATTAATGCCATTTTTTTCAAGACTATCTACTTCAATTTGAACTAATTCAGCGACATTGTCTTTAATTGTTGTATTACCAGGAGAAGAAATATTTCTAAGCATAGGTGTAGTTGCACCAATTATTCCCACTTTTTCTCCAGCAAGTTCAACAATTGTAGTTGAAGCAATTCTACCTTGTTCTTTTAAATCTTTTAAAAACTCTTCATTTTCAAATGATAGATTTGAACTTAAAAATGGAGTTGGAACATTAAATGATTTTATAAAATCTGATAATACTTTTGGACCAAAGTCAAAATCATGGTTACCTAATGCAATGGCATCATAATTTATTGAACTAAGTGCTAATGCATCGTAAAATTTCGCATCTGACCTAGCTAATGAAGCATTTAGTTGAGCCCCAGCTAAGAAATTATCGCCAGAAGAAACCATAATTGAGTGGAATCCATTTTTTGCAGATCTTGCTTTCAATGAATCAGCAAGTGTTTTAAAACGAGCAACACCACCAAAATTTTCTAAACCTTGACCTGCATTTACTAATTTTGATTCACCATCATTATTGTGAAGAATCGTTAATACAAATAGATTCATTTTAGTCATGATGTCAGTTTCAAATACTGGTAAAATTTGAAATTCGGTTTTATAACGACCAAGAATTCCTACAAATGAGAAGCTACCTTCGGGAATTTTTGTACCATCAACATCAGTATCACTTGCTGAGTCAATTCTCAATTTTACCACTTTTGAATCATCCGATTCGTCAATTATATCATACGTTTTAGATGCGGCAAAAATTGAATCTTCTGTTGATACAATCATCAAGTCTTTTATGTAGACTAAATTATTGAGATACATTTCTCCATTTTCAGCAATTTCAGCCAATGTAGTTTCATATGCTTTTGGCAATTCTTGCTTATTTTTTACAACAGTAAAGCTTTTAAAATTATCGAGTTGCTTCAGATTTGAGTAAGCACCTGTTTCACCAGTTATTCTGATTACATCGCCTTCTTTAAGGTCGCCATTGTCGATAGCTGAGCGTAATTCACCACTAGATTGAAAGGTTGAAATAGCACCACTATGGTCAATAATTCTTGCTTTTTTCCCTTTAGGACGTGCTACGATTCCTTCTACAGAAACAACTTTATTATCCTCTAATGGCAATACAGTTTCAATAGATTGAACTATTTGGAAAATAGTAGTTGAACCAGAAACTTCATTGGCAACGATTATTAAATCGGCTCCATTTGGTGAATCAGATGCACTAACTTTTAAAATACCTTCTGGGCCTAAGTCACCAACTTCCATTAGTTGCTCTGGGGTTATAGTTTTAGGGTCGAATTCGACTAAAAAATTCCTGTTGTTTACATAAGAAACATAAACAGGTTGTTCAGGATTTGAAATATCAAAAGTAATTACGCCACCGAAACGCTCTAAACCTACAAAAGCATACCATTTTCCATTAATATTTGAAACGGTTACGCCTTCTGGTTCTGGTCCTTTATTATCTGAACGAGATTCAAAGGACTGATTTTTGTCATTATTCGAATTAAAATCATTTGGAAATAGTTCAGCAGTTAGTTTTTCTAAGAAATCACCACTATCCCAAACTAAAGCTCCTGATTCGTCCCAAATGGAAAAAGAACGTGCACCAAAAATGTACAATTCTTCAAATTTACCATCATCATTTGCGTCGCCTAGAGTAGTTGTGATATTCAGCCGACCCAAATTAGAATTTTCTTTTAGTGTTCTATAATTAGGAAATGCAATGGTGTCTAAATCTGTTGATTTAATTCTATTTTCCTCAGAAAATGTATCATAATCTCGTGAATCACCTTCATTTGCCGTTACTAAATAGGTTTTATCATTCACTTCATAAGCAGCAATTGCATCGGGTTGATACATTCCAAATACTGGCCAAGTTTTAATATTTATTGCTTCATCTTTATCGGATGCATCAAGACCATTGCCTAATTCATTATGATTTTTAAAACCAAGGCCAACAATTGAGTCAATGGTTTTAGTAGTTAAATCAACAATGGCAATAGCATTATTTTCTTGAAGAGTAATATAAGCTTTTGTATTTGCTGGGTTTACTGCAACGTATTCAGGTTCTAAATCTTGAGCTACGCTTGCATTTGGGCCAAAAATACGTACGTTTTTTGGAAGCTCAGCGAATCTTGATCCATCACTATTAAAATCAGTAAAGCTAATTAAGGTATTATTTGTTACAGAGACAGAACCATTATCAATGATAATGTCAAGAACTGAAATAGAGCCTTCAGGGTCATTTGTATAATCTGCATTGGGTTCTCCTTCATTTGCAGTTATAACTTGTGTTCCATCGTGATTAAATGTTATCATATCAGGTAAAGCACCAACGGTTTCGTTTGCTAAAACTGCTCCATCAATACTTAAAAAAAGTACTTTACCAGGATCTTGTTTAACACTTGCTTCAATAGCAGCCACTACTATTCCATCGAAAACACTTACCGAGTTCACTCCACCACCAAAATCAGCAAAGCTAATGGTATTCAGTTTTACGGGTAAATTTGGATTTGTTAAATCGAGTATCTCTAGAGAATTATTGAGTGCATTTACTACAAAAAGTCGTTTGCTTGTTTTATCATAAGCAGAAATTTCAGCTGCTGATTCGTCAAAATGACCTGTTTGATACGTACCAATAGGCACTAAACGAAAATTAGGCACATCTTGAGCGAAAACTGGAGAAAGTAGCACTGTAGATAAAATGATACTATTCTTAAGTTTAGTAAATAAATTTTTCATTATATAGAACTAGGTTAATGTTTATAGGACAGAAAAAATTATAAATACCTTGTTACCTAGATGTTGGAATCAAATTATGTACGTGTTAAGCCTATCTTTCCACAAGATTAAATTTCTATATTATTCTATTTCTTAATATTGAGATAATTCATTGCTCGAATTGCTTTCATCAACTAATTAAATCAGTAAATTGTTTTATGTCTTTAAACAAAACGTATTTCAGAGTTCTAGAATCCACTGGTAGTTGGTATAAATTATTATTGCCTGATAAGTCTATCGTTATGGCGCGGGTTCCAGGTAAACATCGACTTAGAGAGAAAAAAGAAACGAATCCTGTTTCAGTTGGCGATTGGGTAACAGCTGATTTAGTTGAAGATGGAACGTATATCATTCAAGAAACTCGTGAACGTACAAACGCAGTGGTGCGAACTGCAACGCACGGTAAAAGAGGGAATCACATTATTTGCTGTAATGTTGATGTGGGCTGTATTGTTCAATCTCTTAAAGATCCTGAATACAGAACCGGTTTAATTGATCGGTTTATGATTGCAACGGCTTTGTATGAGTCAAGCAAGGTTTGTGTGATTATTAATAAAATGGACTTAGCCGTTGAGGAAGATTTTGAAGAATTAGAGAATATCAAAAGTCTATATGAGTCATTAAATGCCGACGTTCTCTATGTTAGCATTTTTGAAGAAGAAAGCATGGAAGAGCTCAGAAATTACATTAAAGATAAGACTGTTTCCTTCACCGGTCCTTCGGGGGTTGGAAAAACTAGCTTATTAAACACCCTAGATTCCTCAATAAATCACAAAGTTGGTAAAATTTCTGAATGGTCTAATAAAGGAAAGCATACAACAACTTTTGCTAGATTAGTTCCCGTTACGAGTGGTGGATTTATTATTGATACTCCAGGAATTAGAGAGTTTGGAATGGCTGAAATTAAATTGAACGAATTAGATTTGTTATTTACTGATTTTGAAGGATTTAGAGAGAATTGCAAATTTTATAATTGTACCCATTTACATGAACCTGGATGTGCGGTTACTGAAGCCGTTGTTTCTGGTGATATTGCAGAAAGTCGTTATAAATCATATATCTCCATGTTTTATGATATTGAATCGAAGAAAAAGAAATATTAGTTTAGTTGAACATTAATATTGAGCTCCCCCCTTGAAAGTTGTTTTGTGTTTGTAACTTTCCAAAACCAGCGCGCTCGCCGATTTGTTTAATGAAAACTACTTTTCGAAGTATGCTTATCATTAGAAATTCAAAAACTTAGCAATAATTGCGTTTTAACACATTTGCATTAGTAGGATTTCCCTTTATTCTTACTTAGATTTGAAACTATACAGTTGATAAACAGTTGTTAAAACTGATAAGTTCTTTTTATCATTAGTCAATCAATTTTAAAACCTTAGATTCAGGATTTATGAATAAATTATTCAGATTTAATTTAAAAGCCTTAGCTCTTGCAGCTATAAGTTTTGCTGCAACGCCAGCACAGGCTCAATTGGGTAACATCGGAGATTTGTTACAAGCAGGTAAAGAAGATGCTAATAAATTAGTTGAAGCCTACATGGCTCCAATGGCAAATGCTTTTGGTGCAGGTTTAAATACAGGATGGATTTTAAATGCAAATGCACATAGTGGATTCTTCCCAATTCCTCTTCCAGGTTTTTCGCTACAATTGCGTTCAAGTGCAACGCTTATACCAACAGAAGATCAACGCTTCGATTTAACTACCTTAGGTTTATCAAGTAATATTTCTTTTCCAGGCAGCACTACTAGTCCAACTATTGCTGGTGATGATCAAGATAAAGGCCAAATTAGAGTAAGCCAAACAGTTACTGTTGCAGATCCATTAGGCGGACCTGATGTAACAAGTACTGTAGTTCTTGCAGATTTGACTTTACCTGAAGGTCTTAATGCAGCTTTCCTTCCTGCACCAATGATTCAAGCAGGTGTTGGTTTAATTTTTGATACCGATTTAACTGTTCGATATTTCCCAAAAACCGAGTTTGGTGATTATGGAAGTGTTGAATTACTTGGTGCTTCTGTTAAACACGGCTTAGATCAATGGATTCCTGGTGGAGGTTTATTACCTGTTAATATTACTTTGCAAGCTGGTTTTACTCAGTTTAAAACAAGTGTTAACTTAGATCTTAAACCTACTGACTTAATTAATTCTTCAAATAGCAGTCAAGTTGCTAGTTACTCTTATGTAGCAGGTTATTTTGATGGTCAAGGTGTACAATTTGAAACTACTTCTTGGACTGTAAATGCTATTGTGGGTAAAAAAATTAGTCTTTTAGTAGTCGGTGTTGGCGCTTATGTTGGTGCTGGTATTGAGTCTTCTGAAACTATTCTTAAAATGAATGGAAATTATCCTCTACTTATTGTTAATGATAATGTAACTGAATTTATTAAGGGTCAAACTTTAAAAGTTACAGACATTAATAACCCAATAGATTTAACATTTACAGGTGCTAATTCAATTCGTTTATTAGCAGGTGTTCGTGCTAGCCTTGGTATTTTTGATTTCTTTGGTGAATATACGTATGCTAAATACTCTTCTGCTAACGTTGGATTTGCCATTTCTTTCCGTTCTTAATAAAACGAAAACTCATTTTACAAAAGCTAGATTTTTTAAATCTAGCTTTTTTTATGTCATTTTATTTTCTGATTAAACTCTGTTGTATGTTAATAATGTTAATAAAAGCGGTTTCATTTAAATCATTGCTATTCATAAAAAAGAGTATATATTAAGTCTGTTTTGTCTGTAATTTTGCTTCAATGTGACTGTATTAATTTTTGAAATTTTCAGACCTATGAAATTCCTGAACTCAATGAATCTCGCTAAACGAGTTTTGTTACTCTTTTTCCTTGTTCTTGTTATTCTTACTGATCTTTTAGCGCAAAATAAACTAAAATTCAATTTTGATGATTCGGGTACTACTTATGTAAAATTCAGTGCAAGAATGACAGCTTGGGCAAGAATTACTGATTTAAACCCAGGAACTGTTATTAATTCCGAACAAAGAGATTATTTTCC
>CAZNTR010000190.1:0-7197 GCA_964575925.1 uncultured Chitinophagales bacterium | reverse complement strand
AAAGTTGTTGACCAGCTTTAACTAAGTCATTTTCCTGAACCATAATCATTTTAGCCAATGGGACTAAATAGGTTTTAGAATCAGTACCGTCTTTCGTGGTAATAATCACTTCCTGCGAACCTCGTTTACGAGAGCCCATTTTAACAATACCGTCGATTTCTGAAACAATAGCAGGATCAGATGGTGGTCGTGCTTCGAAAAGCTCCGTTACCCTTGGCAGACCTGCTGTAATATCTTTTGATTTACCAGAACGTCTTGGAATTTTAGCAAGAATTTGACCTGATTGTACAATATCGTCTTCATCAACAATTACGTGAGCACTTACTGGGAGCGTAGTTTCTTTAATACGATCATCAATACTCTTGATGAGAATACGAGGAACCATACTTTTATCTTTGGGCTCAGTAATCACTTTTTCACGGTGACCTGTTTGGGAATCAGTCTCATCAGTACATGTAGCACCTTCAATTATATCTTTAAATTGAATAGTACCATTAACTTCTGAGATAATTAATGCATTAAATGGATCCCACTTACAGATTGGTACCCCTTTAGGAACCGTATCACCTTCTGCTGCCAGCATTTCTGAGCCGTAAGGAGCATGATAACTAATTAATACCTTACCTGAATCATCAACGATTTTGACTTCACCAGCACGACTAAGAACAACACTTTTAACTTCTTCACCATCATCATAATCTACGACTCGAATGTTTTCAAACTCGATTTTACCTTCGAATTTTGTTACATGTTGTGATTCTTGTTCCATACGAGAAGCTGTACCACCAACGTGGAATGTACGTAGAGTTAACTGAGTACCTGGTTCACCAATTGACTGAGCAGCAATAACACCTACAGCCTCGCCAGTTTGAACCATTTTACCTCTAGCTAAGTCACGACCATAACAATTAGCACAAACTCCACGAGGGGTCTCACATGTTAAGACGGAGCGAATTTCAACTTCTTCAATTGATGTTTCTGCAATTTTTTTGGCAACTTCCTCATCAATGAGTTGATTTGCCTCACAAAGTAATTCATCTGTTAATGGGTCAAAAATATCATGAACTGATACACGTCCCATAATTCGTTCGTCAAGACTTTCAACTACATCATCATTATTTTTAAGCGCTTGCATTTTAATACCACGCAAAGTTCCACAATCATTTTCGTTGATTATAATATCTTGAGCCACATCAACTAATCGACGGGTTAAGTATCCAGCATCAGCAGTTTTGAGAGCGGTATCGGCAAGACCTTTTCTAGCTCCGTGAGTAGAAATAAAGTACTCGAGTACAGTTAACCCTTCTTTGAATGACGATAAAATTGGCTGCTCAATCACCTCGTTGCCAGCATTACCTGTACTTTTTTGAGGTTTAGCCATAAGACCACGCATACCACCAAGCTGTCGAATTTGCTCTTTCGATCCACGAGCACCAGAATCGGCCATCATGTAAACAGGATTAAAACCGTTTCTATCTTCTTGAAGAGCTTTAAATAAGGTCTCAGCAACTCGGTTTGTTACAGAAGTCCATTTATCAACAACCTGATTATAACGTTCGTTGTCAGTAATGAAACCCATTTCATAACGCTCTTGGATTTCTTCAACTTCACGCTGAGCTCTATCAATGAGGTCAATTTTTTCTTGAGGAATAATAATATCACTCAAGTTAAAGGATAATCCACCACGAGTAGCTGTTTCATAACCTAATGTTTTCATCTCATCAAGAAAGTGAGCTGCACCTTGCGTACCAACTGTTTTAAATACTTCCGAAATTAGGTTACGTAATTCCTTTTTACCAAAAGTTTGATTTTTATAAGCCAAAGGCTCTGGAATTACTTGATTAAATAAAACACGACCCGTTGAAGTTTTAATCATTTCCGTTTTTTGCTCACCGTTAACAGTGTGTGTAATACGAACATTGATTTTCGCATGCAAATCAATCACATTCTGATCGTATGCAATAATAACTTCGTCAGGACCTGAGAATGTTTTACCCTCTCCAGCCTTACCATCATCAACTTTTGTTAAATAGTAAATTCCCAAAACCATATCCTGTGAAGGAACTGCAATTGGACCACCACTTGCAGGAGATAGAATATTGTGAGAACCAAGCATTAATGTTTTTGCTTCCAAGATAGCATCATCACTCAAGGGCAAGTGAACGGCCATTTGGTCACCATCAAAGTCAGCGTTAAATGCTGTACAAGATAATGGGTGCAAACGAATTGCTTTTTCTTCAATTAAAATGGGTTGATAAGCTTGAATACCTAATCGGTGAAGCGTAGGTGCACGGTTCAACATAATAGGGTGACCTTGAATTACATTTTCAAGGACATCCCATACAACATTGTCTCTGCGATCTACTACTTTTTTTGCACTTTTTACTGTTTTAACATATCCACGCTCTATAAGTCTTCTAATGATAAAAGGCTTATATAATTCAACTGCCATTTCTTTCGGAAGTCCACATTGATGCATCTTTAACTCAGGACCAACTACAATTACTGACCGCCCAGAATAATCAACTCGTTTACCCAATAAGTTTTGGCGGAAACGACCTGATTTACCCTTTAACATATCACTAAGTGATTTTAAAGGTCTATTATTATTACGAACAGCATTTGATTTACGAGAGTTATCAAATAAAGAATCTACAGCTTCCTGAAGCATTCTTTTCTCGTTTCTAAGAATTACATCAGGAGCTTTAATATCTATAAGTCTTTTAAGACGATTATTTCGAATAATCACTCTACGATACAAATCATTTAAATCAGATGTTGCAAATCTACCACCTTCTAATGGAACCAAAGGTCTTAGTTCTGGAGGTATAACAGGAACAACACGCATAACCATCCAATCAGGACGATTTTCTGCATGGCCATTTGCAGCTCTGAATGATTCGATAACTTGTAAACGCTTAAGATGTTTTTTCTTACGCATCATTGAAGTTTCGTTTTTAACGGCTTCCCGATATTTGTAAGCATCTTTATCTAAATCTATGCGCTGTAATAAAGATTCTACAGCTTCTGCACCCATTTTAACTATAAATTTATCAGGATCATCATTATCTAATTCATAATGATCTTCTGGTAGTTTACTTAAAATATCGTAATACTCATCTTCGGTCATCATATCGCCCATTTTGTAACCTAAGTCACGAGCTAAACCAGGTTGAATAACTACGAAATTTTCGTAATAAATTACTTTTTCAAGGTTCTTTGTAGAAAGCCCAAGTAAATATGCAATTTTACTCGGCATAGATTTGAAGTACCAAATATGCACAACGGGAACAGACAAAGTAATATGTCCCATACGCTCTCTACGAACGGCTTTACGTGTTACTTCAACTCCGCAACGATCGCAAATGATACCTTTGTATCTAATGCGTTTGTATTTACCGCAATGACATTCCCAGTCTTTAATAGGTCCGAAAATTTTCTCGCAAAAAAGACCATCTTTTTCTGGTTTGAATGTGCGATAATTAATCGTTTCAGGATTTAAAACCTCACCTCTTGAACGTTGCAAAATTTGCTCGGCTGAGGCCAATGAGATCCGTATTCTGTTGATATCTTTAGTCATAAGTGATTTCTATTAATTTCTTAATGCTTTATTTGATGTGAAGTGAATCTCTTCTTAATCAATATCAACTTCTAAGCCGAGACCTTGAAGTTCGCGTAACAACACGTTAAAGGATTCAGGTGTTCCACCTTCAGGTAGGTTCTCACCTTTAACAATAGCTTCATATACTTTAGAGCGACCTTTAACATCATCACTCTTAACGGTTAACATCTCTTGAAGAATATTTGCAGCACCATAAGCATATAACGCCCAAACTTCCATCTCACCAAGACGCTGACCACCAAATTGAGCTTTACCTCCCAATGGTTGTTGTGTAATAAGTGAATATGGTCCGATTGATCGAGCATGCATTTTATCTTCAACCAAGTGATTTAATTTTAGCATATAGATATAGCCAACTGTTGTTTGCTGAGCAAAACGTTCACCAGAACGACCATCATAAAGATAAATACGACCATCTTCTGGTAATCCAGATTTTAACATGTAATCTCTAACATCTTGTTCACTAGCACCATCAAAAATTGGGGTTGCAAATTTGATACCTAAACGTTTTCCAGCCCAAGCAAGAATGGTTTCATAAATCTGACCAAGGTTCATACGTGATGGTACACCAAGTGGATTTAGAACAATATCAACAGGGGTTCCATCTTCCATAAATGGCATATCTTCCAACGGTACGACTTTAGCTACAACACCTTTATTACCGTGACGACCAGCCATTTTATCACCAACACGAAGTTTGCGTTTCTTAGCAATAAATACTTTTGCTTTTTGGACAATACCTGGTGGTAATTCATCGCCCACTTGAATGGCATATTTTTTACGTTTAAATGCTGTATCAAACTCTTTACGTTTTAATCTGTAATTACGGCAAAGTAATTGTACTAATCCATTAATTTCATCATCTAAAGACCATTTAAGTCTTAAACTCAATTGTAGTGGATCTAATTCAAGGAAATAATCTTTAGTGTATTTCAGTCCCTCAGGAACAATTTCAACACCTTGTGAAGAGACAACTCCTGAAGATGTAATACCACTAAGATATTCACTCATTCTTGTTGCCCAATCAAATGTTAAATCTTCAATTAATTTTCTGTGTGATTCAGTCTCTTTTTCAACAAGTTCTTTTTCTTGTTTACGTGTAAAACTTTCTTCGCGTTTTCTACTGTACAAACTTGTGCCTATTACAGTACCATTTACGCCAGGGGAGGCTTTAAGTGATGCGTCTTTTACATCTCCAGCTTTATCTCCAAAAATAGCTCGCAATAATTTCTCTTCAGGTGTCGGGTCCGTTTCTCCTTTTGGAGTAATTTTACCAACAAGTATATCGCCAGGTGCTACTTTGGCTCCAACACGAATTATGCCTCTTTCGTCCAAATTACGAGTAGCTTCTTCACTTACATTTGGTATTTCACGAGTAAGTTCTTCTTCTCCACGTTTAGTATCACGAACTTGCATTTCAAATTCACTAATGTGAATTGAAGTATAAATGTCTTCACTAACAACTCGTTCACTAATAACAATAGCATCCTCAAAGTTATAACCTCTCCAAGGCATAAATGCTACTAAAATATTACGACCTAATGCTAGCTCTCCTTGATCGGTAGAACAACCATCTGCAATTGCTTGCCCTTTTGCAACTCTATCACCAACTTTTACAATCGGTTTTTGATTAGCAGTAGTGTCTTGATTGGTGCGTTCAAATTTGCGCAAAGTGTAAGAAACAACGCCATCATCAAAATATGCTTTTTGCTCATTTTCAGTACGATCATAACGAATTCTTATTTCTGTTCCAGAAACATAAACGATTTCGCCATTTCCCTCTGAGAGAACCATTGCACGTGAATCTTTAGCCGCTCTAGATTCTAAGCCTGTTCCAACAACTGGAGCTTCAGGACGAACTAATGGAACTGCTTGACGTTGCATGTTTGATCCCATCAATGCGCGGTTAGCATCATCATGTTCAATGAAAGGAATCATTGCTGCGGCAACTGATGTAATTTGATTTGGAGCCAAATCCATAAACTGAACTTCGTCAGTTCTAGCCAAAGCAACGTTTCCATCTCTCATTCTAGAGAATACTAAGTCATTCTCGAATTTTTGATCAACGTTCAATGGAGCATTAGCCTGCGCAATAATCGTCTCATCTTCATCTTCTGCCGTTAGATACTGAACGTTATCGGTTACAGTTCCTTCATTAACTTTTCTGTATGGAGTTTCAATAAAACCAAAATCATTAACTTTTGCATGCACACACAATGAGGAAATAAGACCAATATTTGGCCCTTCAGGTGTTTCAATAGGGCACAAACGACCATAGTGAGTATAGTGAACATCTCGAACCTCAAATCCAGCACGTTCTCTTGTTAAACCACCAGGTCCAAGCGCAGACATACGACGTTTATGAGTTAACTCAGCCAAGGGATTAGTTTGATCCATAAACTGTGATAACTGGTTTGTTCCAAAAAATGTATTAATTACACTTGAAATAGTTCGAGCATTTACCAAGTCTTGAGGCGTAAATTGTTCAGCATCACGAGAATTCATTCTTTCACGAATTGTTCTAGCCATTCTTGCTAAACCAATTGCAAATTGCTGACCTAATTGTTCACCAACAGTACGAACTCGTCTATTAGACAAGTGATCAATATCATCTACTTGCGACTTTAGGTTTTTCAGACGAATTACTTCTCGAGTAATATTGACAATATCATCTTTACTAAGAACCGTTAAATCCATGTCAACTTCTTGTCTTAATCGTTTATTTAAACGATATCGACCTACTTCTCCAAGATCATATTTCTTATCGCTAAAGAATAAGCGTTCTAAGACTTGTCTTGCCGTTTCCATATCAGGCATTTCACCTGATCGTAATTGTCGATAAACTTCACCTAAAGCTGTTTCTTCATTAAAAGAAACATCTTTTTTCATCGTATTTAAGATAACAGAACGATCAGCGTCTTCATTTGAAATTTTTAACACTAAAACAGATTTGATACCAGCTTGATCAAGTAAACCAAAATCATCTTCAGTTAATTCGTGCTCGCGTTCAAAAATTACCGTTCTTTTCTTAGCGGAAACAACTTCACCAGTCTCTTCATCAATAACTTCTTCAATTGTCTCTTGAGAAATTTCGGCTGCAAGTCTTTTGCCGACAAGCTCTTCCATAAATTTCGCTTTTGATTTAAAAGACAATTCTTCTGAGATATCAAAAAGAGAAAGAATATCAGCATCACTTGAAAAACCAAGCGCACGTAACAATGTAGTCACAGGAAGCTTTTTCTTTCTGTCGATGTAAGCCCAAAGTACATCACGTATATCTGTTGTTAATTCTATCCAAGAACCTTTAAATGGAATAACTCGTGCAGAATAGAGTTGTGTTCCATTTGGGTGCACAGATTGACCAAAAAATACACCCGGGGAGCGGTGTAATTGGCTTACTATTACTCGTTCCGCACCATTTATAATAAAAGTTCCTCTCTCTGTCATCCATGGCAAATCACCTAAGAACACTTCTTGCTCTATCGTTTCTGTAGCCTCATCAGACTGATCTACAGAGGACAAGCGTAAACGAGCTTTTAGAGGTGTACTAAAGGTTAAACCACGTTCTTGACATT
>CAZNTR010000189.1:0-7208 GCA_964575925.1 uncultured Chitinophagales bacterium | reverse complement strand
CAGAAAGGTAAATACCTTGACTATTAAATTCTATTTTTAACATATAAGTGGAGATCTCCTCGAATATAAAACTAAGTAACAATAAATGAGTTCACTCCAGAAAGTCTATTTTGCCTGTTATCACCTATTCAAATCGATTGAAATTTTCGATTATTATTGAAATATACTACTTATCGGAGTTGTCTTAATCATTTCAAAATAAAGTTTTAACAGTAAAGTAAAATATTTGGCTGCAAGAGAATATGTTAAGGTTCATTTTTAGGCAAATCCAGTATCAAAAAGAAAAAAACGAGATTCATTTGAGAGCATTATTAAACTAAATAAGAAGTATATGGTTTCTTATGACTCAGAAAAGTTTAAAAAGAACTCCTCTCAAATTTTCAAATAAGAGTCCATTCCAAAAAGTCAATTCTTTAGGTTTATACCCTTCAAAATACTACGAATTCGACGAATATTTTGCTAAAAACTACTTTTCGGAGTATGCTCAAATAAGATTTTATTTATAATGTAAAAAGGGAATAAGTGCTATTAATAGTATTGAATTGGGCGAAGAATTGCTTTCTGTCAAACATTAATAAAAACCATATAAAATGTATAGTTACTTTAAAAATGGAGTTGAAAGCAAAAATTTTACTGATTAATTTAAATTTATCTGATTTTTATCAAAAAGTTTTAAAATATTTTCAATCATGAAACCGCTTTTCTGAATTGTATTCACTATGGCAAGGGTATTAAATGAAAAAACATTAAAAATGCGCTTGACATTCTCCTTTTTGTATTAAATATTTAGGAAAAATCAACCTTTAGCCTAAATAAAATAAATATGAAAAAAATAATCGCCCTTCTTTTATGTGTGTTGTTCATTCCGCAACTCGCAGGTGCTGTTGAAACAGCTGCCGAGTCGTTGATGCAAGTGGAGCCTGAAAGTGGTAAAACATTTGCTGATTTTTTATGGATGATGATTGCCGGATTTATGGTATTCTTTATGCAAGCAGGATTTGCATTAGTTGAAGCTGGTTTTACCAGAGCCAAAAACGTTGCTAATATCATGATGAAGAATATGATGGATTTCTGTCTTGGATCACTCATATTTTACGCAGTTGGGTTTGCTTTTATGTATGGCGATTCCTTTGGCTCATTTATCGGATTTAGTAATTTCTTTTTGTCTGATGCAGTAAGCGCAACAGGAACAATTGATGCATGGTCATATGCTGACTGGTTCTTCCAAGCTGTCTTTGCTGCAACTGCTGCTACTATTATTTCTGGAGCGATGGCTGAACGAACGAATTTTATCGGATATTTAGTTTATACCGTATTTATTACAGGGCTAATTTATCCTATCGTTGGTCATTGGATTTGGGGCGGTGGATGGTTATCCTCAATTGGTTTCCATGATTTTGCAGGTTCAACCGTTGTTCATAGTGTTGGAGCTTGGGCAGGTCTAGTTGGAACCATGATTTTAGGGCCTCGTATCGGTCGCTTCTTAGAAGGTAAAGCGCAACCTATAAGAGGTCATTCGGTTGCACTTGGAACTCTTGGTGTATTTATCTTGTGGTTTGGATGGTTCGGTTTTAATCCAGGTTCAACCTTGGGTGCGGATGTTTCTTTCGCTCGAATTGCGGTTACAACTAACTTAGCTGCCGCTGCTGGAGCGACCGTTGTAATGTTTTTAGCTTGGTTTCACTTAGGTAAACCAGATTTAGGATACACGTTAAATGGCGCACTTGCTGGATTAGTAGCTATTACTGCCCCTTGTGCTGTTGTTTCACCTGGATCAGCTATTATTATTGGAGCAGTTGGAGGTGTAGTCATGTATTTTGGCATATTCTTGCTTGAAAAAGCTAAAATTGACGATCCTGTTGGTGCAATTCCTGTTCACGGTTTAGCAGGTGCTTGGGGGACATTAAGCGTAGGTTTATTTGCACAAGCTCCTTACTCTACAGATTTTACAGGTCTATTTTTTGGTGGCGGTGTCTCACAATTAGGAACACAACTAATAGGTATTGTTACTGTATTTGTTTGGACTGTTGCAACTAGCTTTATTGTTTTTAAGTTAATTGATATGGTAATAGGTTTACGTGTTGATGAAGAAACAGAAATAACAGGTCTAGATAAACACGAGCATGGAACCATTGCTTACCCAGAATTTTTTGGAATTGAAGATACTGCACTTGAGCCATCTTTGATGAAAGCAAAGAAAAAAGCACAAAGTATCGCGGAAGGAAAAGATGAAATTATGATGGAAACCCCTTCTCTAACAATTAAACCATCTTTAACTTAACCAATCTATAAATGCCAATCAAATAAGAAGATAATCCTGTTACAACCGCTTACAGGAGCCGTTGAACTAAACCCCTAGTTTAGTCTATAAGCCAAACTGAGAGAAGGGCGCCCCGTCACAGGCGTCCTTCTCTGTTTTGTATCTATGCGTATTTGAAGCATCAAAATAGCCCAAAAATAGCGACTGCGTCCTCGTAGGTGCTTAGTAAAAAAAGTCAGCGTCCACGCTGACAACAAAAAATCGTAGCAAACAATATAAGAGCTCAACAACTCGAGTTAAAAGACGAAAACGCACAAGAAATTGCTACTAAATAATTCAACGCAGTATAAGGATGTCAGCGAGGACGCTGACGTTTGATTCATTAGGCACCTTTGAGGACACAGGCGCCACGAACGTCATGAATTGCCAAAAATTTACTTCAAAGTAAAATAGGACAATGAATCCTATTTATTTGGTATTTTTGGCGCATGAATCGACCACTTCCTATTAGCATTTTAGCAACTCTCCTTTTTCTTGAAGCCATTTATGAGCTTGTTTTATTCCCTTTGTCATCATCAAATCTGGCTCTTCAGTCTATGATTGAGCAATTACCTTACTCAATTGACTTATTAACTAAGTTTGGTTTTGTTAAAGGGATTTATGCTTTAATTGGAGCGATTGGACTTTATAAAAGGATTTCTCAAGTACGTTATGTCTTATGGTTTGTAACACCTCTTTTTCCTATTGCATCGTTCTTTATAACTGGTGGAATTAGTTTAGCTCCATTTTCTATTTTAATGACTTTGGTGTATGTTCATTACTTACGATTGCCTCTAGTAAATAAATATTTTGCACAATATGAAATGCAAAAATCTCATATAGATGTAATCATTGATGAGGGGAAAGTCATTAATACAACAAAAATTTCTCGTTCAGACTTAAGTATATTTCAGAAAATCAGCTTGTTTTTTGGTGGATATCTTTTACTAAATGCAGTAACTACCTTATCTATGTTGAGTTCGCCTATTATTTGGACTGATTTAGGAATTGTTCTTTTGGAGTTTCTATTAGCAGCTTTAGTAACGGCCTCTGCAATACGTTTTGGGAAAATAGATGGCTGGGGATTTTTAGTTAGGAAACAGTTTTATGCTGTTGGAGCTTTCGGACTTATGTATTCATTTGTATTATTTTCTGTGCTCGATACGCCTCAAGCTGATGCCTTAAATGAAATGATGGGAGGCGCTCTTAGTTCAGTTTATGTGATTCAAAATGCACTCTATTCAGTATTTATTGTTGCTGTTGGTTTTGGGATTGCTCAAAAAATTGAGGGTTAATTTTTAAATAAAAATTGACGATTTGCAAAAAAATAGGGTTGCTGACATTAACAGAAAAACCGACTCAATTTGTCTGAAGTCGGAGCTATTTATTATATTTGACTTGAGCTCGGGATATAAAAAGAAATAAAAATAGTATTAGAATATTACCACAATTTTATCCCGAATTCAGGAAATAGAGAACGAAACTAAAGTTTTGCAAAAATCAAAGAAACTAAATAAGCCCATCTGAGTAGAGACCAGCTTGATTTTTTTGAAATCAAAACATTGAAATCAAGAATCCTTACTTTACTATTAAATAAATCATTTAAAGGATTCATAAAAGGTAAAACCTAAAATAAACTTATTTAAATGAGGTTAATTCGAAAACTAGTTCTGCTTGCATGTTTTATAATCCTTGCAGGTTCAATCTGTAAAGCTCAAACGAATCAAGTGTTTTTAAATCAAATTGGCAGACTAGATAGTGTTTACTCAAGTATATTGAAGGAAAGCAGAGAGTTTTATGTTCATGTTCCAGAAAACTATAATCCTGATGGAAAGACTAAATACCCCGTTGTTTATATTCTTGATGGAGAATTATTTCTAACGCCTTTATCAGTAGTGAATCAATTTTATTCTGGTGGTTTTTTTCCCGAAATGGTACTTGTTGGAATTTCAAATAGAAAAAATAGACTGCGAGATTTGACCACTTCTCCAGTAAATGAATTGTATGGAATGTCTGCTTCTGAAAAAAATGGGGAAGCCGAAAATTTTACTCAATTTTTTGAAAAAGAGATGATTCCTTATGTGGAAAAAAACTATCTGGTTACAAAATATAGAACCTTGATAGGCCATTCTTATGGAGGGTTGTTTACAATGTACACCTTAATGTATCATTCTGAATTGTTTGAAAATTATCTGGCAATTGATCCGAGTTTGGATTGGGATAATCAAAAAATACTTAAGGATTCAAAAGCTCTTTTGGCAAAAAAAGATTTTAGTTCAAAATCTCTATTTATGTCTTTGAGTGCGCTATTTCATCCAGAAAAAAAAAGTATTACTATTGATAATGTCTTAGAAGATTCTAGTGATTTTACGCTTTTTTCGCGATCTAATTTATTGATGTCTAATGAGATAAAGAAAAACAGTAAAAACGGTCTTTCGTTTATTTGGAAGTTTTATCCTAACGATTTACATGGCACAATTGTCTTACCTTCTTTAATGGATGGTCTGATTTCTGTCTTTGATTGGTATCAAACTAAGAATTTTGATAGGATAAATTCTCCCGAAACGTCAACTTCTGAATTAAGTCAAATCATTTTGGAGAGAGCTGAGAAATTGGAAATGCATTTTAGCTACTTAGAGCCTCCATTTCCTGAAGAAATTTTCAATGTTTTGGGATATATGAGCATGGATAGAGAGCAAATGGAGAAAGCAAAAATGTATTTTGAGTTTGCTATAAAGTATTTCCCTGAAAGCCCAAATGTGTACGATTCTATGGCAGATTTTTATGAGCGACAGAATGATAAAAAGAATGCCTTGAAGTATGTGACTAAAGCGTACGAGTTAAGTGGTAGTGAGTATCATAAAAAAAGAATGAAAGAGTTTAAGTAAAAAGTTAAAAAACTCAAAGATGTCGACTGCTTCCACGCAGGTGCCAAAAAAATAAAAGTCAGCGTCCACGCAGACAACCAAATTCCATACTCTGTAAAGTTATGAAATGTTTAAATCAACAAGAAAAGTAAGCGAAATTGCAGAGGAATTGTGTGCCTTTGCAACGAGTTTTTAGAGTCAGCGAAGAGGCTGACTCTAAAATATAAATCGCCTGTGAGGACTCAGGCGCTATCATTTACGCTGCTGTTTTCTATGAACAATTCTAGACTATACTCTAGTAAAAAACGCTTTCAATAAAAAAGAAAACCTATAGCCAAATTCATTTTTTTTAATTAATTTAAATCATTAATATAAAAGAGTTTTAAGCGCTTACATTTGGTTGGCAAATTAAGTATCGTTGGTTACTCACTAGAAATTGTTTTACATGTTGGTTTATCCGAAAAATTCAGGAACGACTCTTTCAAGAATTGTTCAATTTTCAAAAAAAATAGCTCTAGTTTTAGCTGGAGCTTACTTTTTCCTATTCAATATAAGTTCAATAAAAGCACAGGATAAGACCTTGTTACAAGGTTTTTACTGGGATGTAACTCCAGGTGGCGTTTGGTATGATACCCTTGCTTATTATGCACCTTACTTCGGCAAAATGGGTATTACTGGAGTTTGGTTTCCATCACCAGCTAAAGGAGCTAACGGACCCGATGATGTTGGTTACACTCCTTACGATTATTATGATGTGGGCGAATTCAATAGCGCTGGTGGAGATGCGACATCAGAAAATGAATCGCTAACTGCTACACGTTATGGAACAAGAACTCAATTGGAAAATGCACTAGCTTCCCTAAAATATGAAGGAATAGCATCGTATGCAGATGCCGTTTTAAATCACAGAAGTGGTGGAACGAAAGAACCCAATCAATATAAACAATGGTATGTTAATTCAGGTGGCTCGCTTTACGGAGTTAATGATTCCACCTATACTGCATTTCCATTAACAAATGGCTCCGGTAGAATTGCTTTTCCTTTTGGTGAAGGAAATGAGTTTTTCTATCCAAATGCATCTGTAAATCCAAATAATACAGGCGATTTTTATTCTGATTCACAATTTGGATACTTTCAAATGTACACGAATTCCTTTGCTTACGATGTTGCTTTGCACGATGGATCAGGCAATAATCTACCTTTTGGTGATTCACTTTCAGTTTGGTCAAATTGGCTGTTAGATGAAATTGGCTTCGATGGTTTCCGAGTTGACTTTGTAAAAGGGATTCATCCTGAATATCTAAAACGTTGGGCTGATTTCGGTTCCAACAAAGGTAAATTCGTGGTAGCAGAATTGTACGATGGCTCAAATGACCGATTAAAAGATTGGTTGAACAGACATTCTGGAACGGAAAGCCCAATTGCTATTTTTGATTTCAATTTACGCTTTGGTTACAAAGAATGGTCAGATCAAGGTTCTTCTTTTGATATTCGTGCGTTACAAGGCAGAGGTTTAGTTCAAGCAGGGGGGGTACAATGGGAACGCATCGTTCATTTTGTAGAAAATCATGATTTTGATCGCAATAATTACCAAAATCAAGCTCTGCAAGAAGGGCATTCTCCGATTTTTGGACCTAAAAGTTTGATGTACGCTCACATGTTAGCTTTGCCTGGGCAAGCAACTATTTGGTATCGTGATTTATTTTGGTACGGAAGTAAATTGCGTGATGATATAGCCTTGTTGACTCATCTTAGAAGTAAATACTTTTCAGGATCTTATGAGATTTTAACGTCGACTGGAAATCCTTTTTGGCCTGGTAATCCTGATTCAGATCCACGTAATCTAATGGTTATTCAACGAGGTGGAGATACTGAAGATTCAGGAGCAATTATTGCCATCAATAAAGGAAATGCAAAAATTGGTGTTTGGGTAACATCCTCCAAATGGGCGAATCAAAAAGTGTATGATATAACAGGAAATAGCACAGATACTTTAGATGTATTTAATGATTCAAGAGTTCAAATCAATGCAGAAGCGAACT
>CAZNTR010000188.1:0-7302 GCA_964575925.1 uncultured Chitinophagales bacterium | reverse complement strand
AAAATAGTACTTCTAGCTTTTTGCCAATGTATTTTTTAGGGATTGCCAAAGTATAGCTTTCACTTTGTGGTACAATTATCGTCTTAATCATTTCTATAAAGATTTGAGATTAGTGATTTTTAATAGTCATTTATTTTCTACAATTTACGTGCATATTAAAATGAATTAAATGCTTTTATATCCCTTGTTTTATATAAATAGACAAGGAACGGTAACTCATATCAACGTATTTTTTTTGAAATCATTTTAACATGTTTTGATGTAAAAGTTGAATCATTCTATTAATGAAGTGATTATCGTCTAATTTCTTAGCTAAAACGTAATGTGAAAGATATTGAAATGCTTTTTTCCCCTTAGTTACTCACCGAAATTGCATTTTGTATGAATTTAGGGGTTATTAGCGATATTATTCTTTCTCAATACTCAAAATACAATAAAAATGACATATTAAAAGAATATGATCGGTTGCATTTTAAGTAAAATCTATCATCTTGTTGATTTAGAACTAAGAATAACTGCTGTAATTAACATTAAATAAAGTTGAGTGCATTACGGAATGATTACTATTTTCCCTCATGCAAGCCCGCCCAAATCATACGTTCACACCAAACTACCGGTTTTTAACATCAGATTGGAATGAGTTTGTGAGAATTTCGACAACTACAACCTGGCACGTTTACAACCCAAACGGACTCATTGCCACACATACGGGAGTCAGTAGTATTAAATTTCCGCTGAAAGACCATTTGGGATCGCCTCGTATGGTACTTAAGCAGGATATTGTTAATGGGGATGTTACAGAGCTCTCGGCAATTGGTAAGTATTCTTGGCATCCGTTTGGGGGTATTTTGAATACTTTTGGGGTTGCTGAACCTCAATATGGGTTTACTGGGCAAGAAAAGGATTATGAAAGTGATTTGCACAACTTTAGAGCTCGCCAATACAATGAATCATTAGGTCGATTTTACTCGGTAGATCCACAAGGGCAATATCATTCGCCTTATGTGTATGGCGGGAATAATCCGTTTTCTTTTATTGATCCCGACGGGGAAAATGCATTTTTGGTCTATGTAGCGATTTACGCAGGTGTAAGAACATATATTGATCTGACGACTAGGAAATTTAAGTCATTTGGTGATATGGGTAAATCATTTGGAAAATATGCTTTACAAGGAACGGTGTCTTACCTGTCTTCTGGTGTAATACAGCCAGAACTACTTGTAAATACTGCGGCAACAACTGCTTTGCAAGAGGGTGTGACAACTACAATAAACAATGAAATAAAACCATTAACATATAAAGGACTTTCAATTGGAGTTGTTCCATATTTTAATTTTGGAACAGATGAACAAGCTTTTGGATTGAGTGGTTTTGTGAATTATCATAATAAGGATATGAGTTTGACCGCTGGCGGTTCGGGAGCTTGGTTTAACAAGGAATTTGGAACCGGTGGTTCTGGGTTTGGAGGTAGTTTATTTGCCGGTGGTGCTTACAAATATTACGATGATGAATCGATTGGCTATAGTACTACTAAATATTTTACTGGTAATCGCGATGGTTCACAAAGAATTGGAACATTGGCCTACAGTACAAATGGAACCACTTTAACTTACTCCAATGATCATTTTAAATATTTTGCTGATAATAGTGATCGGTTTAGAACAGCTTCAGTTATGGTCTCAAACTCAGGTTTTACTGTTGGTACTAAGTTGTTTACAGAAGATTATGGCAAATATCGAGATTATAAAATTAATGATGATGGTTTCTATGATATTTCAAAAAGCGAAACTCCCATTTACCGATCGGGAATCCTTTATGCTGGGTATAAAGGGTATCAGGTAGGGTTTAATAATGATAAAGTTCGAGATATTTTTCAAAATCAAATTGCTCATAAATTTATTATGAATGCAATGTTAGGGAAAGGTGTAGGATATTTTATGGACTATGATTATGGTACCAAGTTCTACTTTCAAAATAGAATAGGTAATTTTCACCCGAATGGATATTAAAATGAAAAAATTAATACTTCTTTTGTTAGTCATTACTGGTTGTGCTCCCTTTGTAAAATTTAGAGAATCCGACTATGAGCGTTCTAAGTTGAATTCACTAAATAATCTTAGCATTACAGAAGGTTTGTACAAAATGGAATTAATAAATGATGCGTTTGATGTGAGGTTTGATTCCGTATACATTAAACGGAAACATCCCTATTCTGAATATTGGTATTTACGCGACTCTGTTATTGTTACACTTTTTCAACATAGTTATAGGGACTTGCCAATCGATAGTGTGCTTTATTTTTTCAATAAAAATAAAAAAAACAAAAAAGGAAAAGGACGATATTTTATTAAAGATGACACCTTGGTTGTGTCTCGATTAAGTATTTATCAAGATGTTTACTTTATTGAAGATATTCATTATTTAAAAATAATGGATAAGACAACATTTAAATTGGAGTATTCTGATTTTGGTATAATTGATAATTTAAGAAGAGCGTATAAAGACACCTATTTACATCTTGTTGATTCTACAATAGTGGTAGAAAGTGCAAAAGAAGTAAAAAAATGGCCAGTCGAGCTAAGTACAGGAAAAAAATCGTGGTACCATCATTATGAAGAAAACCCAATTTATTATATGGGAATTCCAATGCTTATTTTCTTAACGTTAGGTATTTTAAGATCAATATAAATAGGTCATAAATATGCCCATAGATTACTTAACAATGGTTTGCATAGATTGTCTGGGTTAGACAATTATCTGTTGGCTATTTTGGTCAAGTAGATTTCGGATTAAATATATATTATCAGTGTAGAATAGGATTTCAAACTCATAATTGATATTGATATGATGAACAACAAGGTATATTTATTTACGCTGATTTTGCTCAGTCAATTTGCTTGTTCATCACCATATCTGGAAATAAGCAAAACTAAAAGCAAGTTTACTGGTGAAGAGAGTAAAAAAATCCAGATAAAAGATGGTTTGTATGAAGCAGTTGATAAGTATGTTTACACATCTCAAAAAAAAATCAGAGAAATGGAAACCCCTTCATATAGATATTGGGTATTTCAAGATGGAAAGTTAGCAATGTCTAGTATTTTAACAAATAAAATTAAGGATTCAAAAGATGTTTTAAGTGAATTTAATCGTGATAATATGACTGGTAAATATTACTATTCTAATCCAGAATCGATTTATGGAGTCATTTATAATTATTTCGAATTCCAAAATAAAAATACTCATTTATATTTTAATGTAATCAGTAATGTTGAAATTCAATTACTTAAAATAGAATCTCTTTATGAGAAAATAGACCTAGAAAAAGAATATTATTTATAATTAGTCGATAGCACCTTCCGCCTTGCTAGTTTAATTGAAATAGATTCTTGGCCCGTAAAAGAAATTAGCTTAAAGAAACCTTTTTTATATGATTATTACACAAATCCAATGTATTATATTTGGTCAGCTATGATTGTTTTAATAACGATTGAGATTTTTAAATAATAATAAATAGGTCATAAATTTGACCAAAATCTGGCCAGATACTTGGGGATGGTATATTATCAAAGTTCAAACATTTGATCCAGTTTCTGTAGTTGCTTTTAATGAATATCGAATTATGGAACGTTGGTTTAGGATATTTAGTGACAAATTTGTTACATGTTTTAGCAAAGAGACAACTATATATTAAGCTGCTAGTTTTTCCACAAGCTGCGATTCCTTACTCACACTAGTTTGCAACTTAGATCTAGACGTAAGTATTCAATAAAAATCAAACTCGAAACTCATAAATCGAAATCATAATGAATATTCGTCAAATTGAATATGCGCCATAAACCCCAAAATGAGAGTTACAGAAACTGAAAATATTAGCTTTTTTAAAAACCAAATCAGATTAAAAACCCCAAACTATCACAAACATTTTAAGTAAGTTTCTTTCCAGAATCGAATCTTCACATTCGCCATTTAGCAAAATCCTATCAATCAAGTCTATGGAATTCTTTAAATCTCTTTTAGAATATGAATTAATCAGCGTTGGGCATTACAAACTGAATGCAATTACTTTGCTCTTAGTTTTACTGATATATGGTGTTACAAAGTTTTTATTGTGGTCAGTTAGGACATCTATTTTGAGCAAAAAACGATTTGTTCATTTAGATGAAGGGACAGCTTATTCCATTTTTCAAATCGTAAAATACATTGTTTGGATTGTTGCCATTGCTTTTATGCTCGAAGCCATTGGCGTTCAAGTGACACTCATTGTTGCCGGTTCTGCAGCTTTATTGGTCGGAGTCGGTTTGGGGTTACAACAGACGTTTAATGATGTCATATCAGGAATCATTTTACTTTCGGAACGAACCATCAAAATAGACGATGTTCTCGAAATTGATGGCGATATCGTTATGATTCAAGAGATTGGTTTGCGAACATCAAAAGGATTAAACAGAGATGATATTTCAATTATTATCCCAAATTCTTTAATCACAACGAATAAAGTGATCAATTGGAGTCATCAATCGAAAAAAGCACGTTTCAAAATTGATGTTGGAGTGGCTTATGGAAGTGATATAAACTTAGTGCTCAAAATTTTAGAAGAAAGTGCATTTTCTCATCCCGATATTTTCGATCGTGAACTAACAGAAGCGCGACTCATGAACTTCGGAAATTCTTCACTCGATTTCCAAGTCCTGTTTTTTAGCAAAAGCATTTTCCGAATCAGCAAGGTGAAAAGCGATATTCGAAGAATAATTTATACCAAATTTTTAGAGCACAATATCACGATTCCGTTCCCGCAAATGGATGTGCATGTTAAATCTGGAAAGGGATTGGATAAGGAGTGAATAAGTAATTTAAGTTTAGAACGTCATTTTTTGATAAAACTTAAATAAATCATTATTTCAACTGAAAAGTACTCTTATTCTTGAAGGCCGATAATAGATTGTTTATAAGGGGAATGAAAAAATGATCCAAAATAGGTTTGAACAAAGTTAAAAAAAAACAAAGCAAAACTAGCTTTGAAAAACTAATTGAAATAATTTATATTCCAAAAGTGTTGTTTAGTATGTTAGATTGGTTCTGATGAAACTAAGTTATTTTACTAAAATATAGTAGCAAAAAAACATATATAAACACATTATTAAACAATAGTTTATAATTATAATTTTTTCCATGTGTGCAAAATAAATTAACCTTAGAAAATTATGTTTACTGTACCTGTTATAGAACGTCCTGAATGGCGAAAATTAGTTCGCAGAGAAATTTCTCATAACTTTCAAAACTATGTGCTTCAAATGATAGTACATCAAACTGTACAACAAGTAAAAGATGCCAAACTAACTGAACTTCAAGCAATTTCAGACTTGCATAATCTTTGTAATAAATACGCATTGGCAGTTCAAAATGACCTTAAATCAATATTTAAAGATTGGTAATTAAAATGAAAAAACTTTTAAGCATAGCTGAAACTTCAGAATTAATAAAAAATGGGCACATCTTAGTTTGTTCTGGTGAAGAAGAACTTCTTGCTCAGTTACCTAATGGAACTTGGATTGGAGGAACAATTCCATATTTCTTAACGGAAGAAAAAGGTGTTTTTGATCAATCTAAAATTTTTGTAACCGACTTTACTACAGTTGCAAAAAGCGCAACTGTTAAGTTTTATGATGAATCTAACATAGCATCTATTCCCAAAAATGGCTTTGATAATGGATTCAATTTTATAATCTTACCTGCACTAAAATCCATCCATCTGAATTTTGCATTACATGCTCCAGATTTTGAAGATTTATACAACAATCCACTTGTTGGTTTAATTTCTGGTACTGCACTTGATGAGTTAGGAACAAAAACGCCAAAAGTAATTTCTGGTTCTGATGGAGAAGTATCTGATGAAAAAGCAATAGTTTTGCATGTTGAATTAGCTTCTGACAAAGTCGCTCGCCTTGAAATCGTGAATATATTTGAGGAAGATTCAACTTCGCCTGTTTTATCTTTTGATTCAACAGATTTCAACTTCGAAACAGTTTATGTTGATGGAGTTGCTCAAAACTTTAGTCAATATTTGATTAAATCTGGTCGTGATATTCGTTTCCCATTAGTTACAAATCACGGAGGAGCAATAATAAACTCTAGCTTTATGGCTAATGACACAGAAAATAACGTTGTGAAATTCTACGCACCTTTATTTGAAAAAACAGAATATCGTTTTGCAAAACCTATAAACGATTACGTTGCTGATTTTAATGCAAAACTACCTAAAGGTGTAGATTCCTCAAGTGTAACATTTACCTGTAATTGCATCTTAAACTACTTATATGGTGAATTAGAGGGTAAATCTATCGGATTCTCTGGACCAATTACATTTGGTGAAGTAGCTTATCAGTTGTTAAATCAAACTTTTACTTATTTGATTATTGATTAAATAGACACTTTGGAAAAATTTAAACTAAAAAAAAGGCTGTTTTTGTAAAGAAACAGCCTTTTAAATTAAGAGTATCCTAAACTCTTTTTACAGTTAGTGAATGCCAAATTTTCCAATTCTATCGCGAGTTTAAAAACTCGTGATTTTTGTTTTCTGAACAGAATAATAAAAGAAAAAAAGAAAGGAGCATTTACTCCAAAATAGTCGTAACGGTCACAAATTATTCTATAGTTAAAAAAATAGGAGGCTTAATACCATCAACTCCAAAAATTAGAGTTACATAAATCAAGAAAAACAGTAAATCGATTTGTAAAAAAGCATGTTTCAAAATTGATGTTGGCCTGTCTTGTGGAAGTGATATAAACTTAGTGCTCAAAATTTTAGAAGAAAGTGCATTTTCTCAGCCCGATATTTTCGATCGTGAACTAACAGAAGCACGTCTCATGAACTTCGGAAATTCCTCACTCGATTTCCAAGTGCTCTTTTTTAGCAAAAGCATTTTCCGAATCAGCCGTGTTAAAAGTGATATTCGAAGAATAATTTATACCAAATTTTTAGAGCACAATATCACGATTCCGTTCCCGCAAATGGATGTGCATGTTAAATCTGGAAAGGGATTGGATAAGGAGTGAAATCGAATTAAAGGAAAATTGCTGAACCGCTTGATAAAAAGGGATTAGATGTCGAAAAGCTTTAAAGTGCTTTTAAATTGAATTAGAAGCCTTTTTGGTCTTTGATGCATTAATCAATTTGGAAAATAGGGTGGTTGATTGTAGTTTGAGATTTATTGGTGTTGTAAATTTTAACAACGAAATTTAAAATGAAATGGATATTCAACAAAGAAAAATAGAGTTTGTTCAGCAATTTCTAAATCTTCAAAA
>CAZNTR010000187.1:0-7373 GCA_964575925.1 uncultured Chitinophagales bacterium | reverse complement strand
CCTATATTGAACAAATTGAATGACTGCGATTTTAGAATGTCTGAAAAATTGGTAAACGATGTATTGAAGCGAGTTGGTGAATTGTAAAGATCTCTGACCAAATAAATATCTCAAACTCGTAAATGTACTCGTGTTTATTCAAAAAAGCTTAAAAATCAAGTTGATTATCAATCTAAATAAACGAAATTTTTAATGTTTACTACAGCAAATAGGAATCTGAGTTCGGGATAAGATTTGTGGAAGAAGCAAAGAACCCTAAACTTGATCAGGATCTCGGTCTAGCACATCGTTTTGCCTTTAAAAGAGCAACTAGTTCTTGCTTCATTAGGCGAAGATTCTGGGTCAAGCCCAGAATGACGAAATTTATTTATAACCGTTTTTATATTTCTTTCTTATCCCGAACTCATATTAGTAAGTTCAATCAAAAATAGACATTGAGTAAAATTGTTCAATCAATTGAGTAAATTAACTCATTCCATTGAGTAAAATTACTCAATTATTGTTATTATTGGCTTTAAGCTCAAAATATTGCCTTATGGAAAGAATTTACGTTCAAGAATTATTAGATCGACTTTCAGAAAAAAGAAGATTTATTCAAGTTTTGCTTGGTCCAAGACAAGTTGGAAAGACGACTATTATTAAGCAATTGACCAAAAAACTCACGATTCCCCACCTTTTTATTTCTGCCGATGAATCGCTTGATTCAGATGGGGTTTGGATTGAGCAACAATGGCAATCACTTCGTTTAAGAATGGATACGCAAAATTGGAGCGAAGCCGTTCTCATTATTGATGAAATTCAACGAATTCACGATTGGAGCTTGGTTGTTAAGAAACTATGGGATGAAGATAGTTTTCAAGACCGTTCACTTAAAGTTGTGCTTTGGGGTTCTGCTAAAATTGTTCTGCAAAAAGGAATTACAGAGTCCTTAGCTGGGCGATTTGAAGAATGGTTTATTCCTCATTGGTCATTCTCTGAAATGAAACAGGCATTTAATTGGGATGCAAGCACTTACGCTTGGTTTGGAGGTTATCCAGAAAGTGCAGATTTGATAAAAGACGAAACAAGATGGAAAGATTACGTTAGAAATTCTTTGATTGAAACCGTGCTTTCCAAAGATGTTTTTATGCTTAATTCCATCCAAAAACCAGCCTTATTTCGAAATTTATTTGAATTGGCCTGTACCTATTCTGGAAATATCGTTTCTTATACTAAGTTATTGGGTCAGCTAACGGATGCTGGAAATACAACCACACTCACGCATTATCAAACCTTGTTGGAATCGGCAGGATTAGTCAGTGGTTTGGAGAAATACAGCCCAAATTTAATTCGGCAACGCTCGTCGAGTCCGAAATGGCAAATTCATAATATGGCTTTAATGAGTAGCATGAGTTCCAAAACTTTTATGGATATTCAATCCGATTTTGTGGCTTGGGGTCATGTTATCGAATCTGTAATCGGAACACATTTAATGAGTGCTTATCAAAAAGGTGCGATTGAATTATTTTATTGGCGTGATGGAAACGATGAAGTCGATTTTGTAATCAAAAAAGGCGAAAAAATCTCTGGAATTGAACTTAAAAGCGGTCAAAAAAAATCGAATCGTGGAATGGGAGCATTCAAAAACAAATTCCCCGAAGCAAAAACGATTTTGGTCGGAATCAGTGGAATTCCTTGGCAGGAGTTTTTAGAAAATGAACCTGAAGTTTATCTTTAAATATAGGACTCACAGTCCTATAAGACCATCCCAATAATTAATATGAATAACTAGGACTGTGAGTCCTAGTTCACAAAACTCAAAAATCGTATTTTCACAACCATGAACTTTGGTCCACAATTCATAGAATCTCTACAATCTGGAAATCGGCGTTCCCTTGCTAAGGCTATCACTCTAATCGAAAGCAATAAGAATGATGACCAAATTCATGCGCAGGAATTATTAGCGAGCTTGCCAAAACCGAATCAAGAAACCATTCGAGTGGGTATTTCAGGAGTTCCAGGCGTTGGAAAAAGTACATTTATTGAATCACTTGGAAATTACTTGATTTCATTGGGTAAAAAAGTGGCAGTTTTGGCTGTAGATCCAAGCAGCCCAACAACTAGCGGAAGTATTCTTGGTGATAAAACTCGTATGGAAACGCTCGCTACAAAACATGAGGCTTTCATAAGACCATCACCTACAGCCGGAAATTTGGGAGGAGTTGCGCGAAAAACAAGAGAAACCATTCATTTATGCGAAGCTGCGGGCTATGATGTCATTTTAATTGAAACCGTAGGAGTTGGCCAAAGTGAATACGAAGTTGCTTCCATGGTCGATTGTTTTTCCGTGTTGATGTTGCCTGGTGCAGGAGATTCGCTACAAGGAATTAAACGGGGAATTCTGGAAATAACCGATGTTTTGGTCATCAACAAAGCAGATGGGGAGTTAAAGAATTTAGCTAAAATCGCTGCCGATGAGTATCGTTCTGCTTTTCACTTATTGAAACCCAAATATGAGGGAATTTATTCAGAAATCGTGATTAGCAGCGCCTTGCAAAACGAAGGAATAAGTCAATATTGGGAAACAATCTTAGAGTTCAGCTCAAAATTAAAAGAAAAAAATCTCTTTGAAACCAATCGTGAAAAGCAATTAGTCGCTTGGTTTAAACGGTTAGCAGAAGATGCTTGGTTAAAAAAATTATGGGAGTATTCTCATTCAGAAGAACTGATTAAGAAAGTTATTACTAATGAGTTAACTCCAATTCAAGCAGCAAATAAATTAATTAAAAACAGTTCTTTATAATAGGTAAAAATCATTCTGGGCTCGACTCTGAATCCCCTCCTAATTTCGAAAGAAATAGGACGAAGCAAAGAACCATGATTCCTCTTTTGCCAAGAACTTAAAGTACGATGACGGATAAAATAGAAGAGAGTTTGGGAGATTTCAAGATGAATTAAATCCCTTTTATAAAATGATAGCTTGTGCCTAAACCAAAATCAGCATAAAAAACTCCGAGTCATCCTGTGCCCAACACAGGATCTCCGCCAAGAGAAGCATTATTTAATAAAATCGAGCTAAGCATAACTCAATACTAAAGTTTGATGAAGTAGTACCAATTTTGCTAGAGCCAAGAACTTAAAGTACTAAGATGAAAGATCGTTAAAGGGGTAGGCGATTTCAGATTGATCATTATTTTCATTCTGGGCTAGACCCAGAATCTCTGCCTAATGTCGAAAGAAATTCACTTCACATAACGTATTCTAAACACAGAAAGATGAGCTAGGCTGGGATCCTGAATCGAGTTCAGGATGACCGCTTTTCCTTTTGTTATTCTGAGCTTGAACCAGAATCTCGGTCAAGTGATGAATACTATATTTATTATAAATGTAGCAAAAACTAAAACTAAATTATTGGAGCTAGCACAAATCGTTGCAATCGATTTCATGTAAAGAGAAAAAAAATCAAAAATTCACCGAAATTACCGCCCAAATGAAATAAATTACATAATTATATTCCCCCATCCATCTCACATTGGTAGGATTTAAACGGGCAAAAAAAGTGATAAAAACTAGTAGAAGAGCATGAAGAAAGAGTGGTAGCAAAAAAGTAAACGAGGTGAAAGAAAAAAGTAAAAAAGAAATCGTAGCATTTACTAAAACAGCCCATTGAACTATTTTCTTTGCTTTGGGAACGGAAAATTTCAAAAAAAAGCTCTCAATGCCTTCCGCTTTATCAGCCTGAATATCGTAAAAAGCATAAAGTAACATCGTTACAAACGTATTTTTGAAAAACAGTAAAGTAGGAAGCATCAATGAATAATTAAAATCGTTAAGTTGATAACTAAAAACGGGCATCCAAATACCAAGAGTGTAACCAATCGCAACTAAACTATCTTTGTATCTATTTGTATTGTAAGTATTTATAACGAAAAAATAGATTCCAACTCCTGCTGCTAAAATAATCCCTGAATAAATTACATACAGATTTAGGAAGAAGATTAATAGAAGAATAGTAGCAAAACTAACAATGGCTAAAATGATAAAAACAGTTCTGAGTGAATCATGAAAATTTCTTCTTTCAGAGCGTGTAGTATTTTTTGTTCGATATAAATCGTACAAATGATCGGCACTGTAAAAAAAAATAATTGAAAAAAAAAGTGTTAGAAAATGAACATAATTCAACTCATGTTTATAGCAAACCACAAAAGCAAAATAAGCAGAACTCGTTGCTCCTAATGCAACATCGATACTTAAAGCTGATAAAAGTCGAAAAATGTAGGAAAAAGTGTTTTTCAATTTAATTTATTTCGATAAAAACCACTTGTTATATTGGTGATCAAACACCAAATTAAGTGAATTTTCGTGAGCAAATTGTGTAACTGCAGCAACAACTCCATGTGCATGAATATGCCAATCATCCCCCCACATTATGCCATTGGGGCTCAATAAAGAGTTGTAATTTTTTAAATCCTGATAAACATCTTCGTATTCATGACTTCCATCAATATAAATTAAGTCGGCAAAAATCTGTTTGGATTTGAGCCAACGGGAAACTGCTATGCTTGTATTTGGAATGGGCAGGATGTAATCCTGCACCTTTTCGTGAATTACATTTGAAGCAAATTGTTCATAAACCGTTGGGTAACCATTTCGCAAATATGAGTCTAGCCCCCAAGTTCTATCTTTTTTTGTAAGTTGACTCATTCCACCTAACCAAGTATCAACACAAATAATTACGGCATCTAAATGTAAACTTTTCAGAATTTTAGCGGTTGCAATTGCTGAAGAACCTTTCCAAGTTCCGACTTCGATTAATATCTGTGGACGAAATTTATTAATCATATCGTGATGGATTTGTGCGTCGTTATTTCCACTTAAATCGAGCGGTAGTAACTGTTCAATTGGATTTGCAAATGCGTCATTAAGCCCGAGACTTGAGAGAATATGTGATTTAATCATACGATAAGCAGTTTTATAAAATTTCGTTTAAAACTATGGCAAAGCTTTCAGCTTTACCATAGTTAACTTTGACAAAGTTCTAAACTTTGACAAAGTTTTTAGTGGAATTTCTGTAATTTCAGATAATCAACCCAATCACAATAAATTCAATAATGATTATGATTTCACAGCGCGCCTCGGCTTTGGCTCCTTCCGAAACTCTAAAAATTTCTGCCCGTGCAAAAGAATTGCAACGTGAAGGTAAACCAGTAATTTCATTAAGTGCCGGTGAGCCTGATTTTAAAACGCCGCGCTTTATTTGTGATGCTGCTATTCAAGCGATAAACGATGGTCATCACGGTTATACTCCAAATACTGGAACCCCAGAATTAAAAGAATTAATTGTTGCTAAATTAAAGCGCGATAATGGATTAGAGTATAAAACAAACCAAGTTATTGTCTCGAACGGTGCAAAACAATCTGTTGGTTTTGCGATGCTTGCGGTACTAAATCCTGGTGATGAAGTCATAATACCAGCCCCATTTTGGGTTTCTTATCCAGCTATGGCGCAATTAGCAGAAGCTACTCCAGTTGTGGCTCGAACTCCATTCGAGAATGATTACAAAATTACACCAGCTCAATTAGAAGCTGCAATTACTCCAAAAACTAAGCTATTTGTTCTTTGTACACCATCAAATCCAACAGGAAGTTGTTATTCTGAAGACGAATTAAAAGCATTAGCCGAAGTGTTCCGTAACTATCCAAATATTCTCATTTTGTCTGATGAGATTTATGAATATATCTCTTTTGATGCACCACATGTTAGTTTTGCAAAAGCAGCTCCTGATTTAATAAATCGAGTTATCACTGTAAATGGATTCTCAAAAGGGTATGCCATGACAGGCTGGAGATTAGGTTACATAGCAGCAAGCCCAGAAATTGTTGGTGCTGTTGATAAATTACAAAGTCAAGAAACATCCGCTCCTTCAACAATCTCTCAAAAAGCAGGTGAAGCAGCGTTAAAAGGTGGACTCGAAGAAATTTATGCCATGCGTGATTCCTTTAAACTCCGAAGAGATTTTGTTGTAGATTCTTTAAATTCGATACCAGGAGTAAAATGTTTTAAACCAAAAGGGGCGTTTTACGCATTCCCTGATGTTTCAGCTTATTTTGGAAAAACAACACCAAAAGGTCAAAAAATTGAGACAAGTACCGATTTAATAATGTATTTGTTAGATGATGTTCAAATAGCAACCGTTCCAGGTGATGCTTTTGGCGAACCAAATGGAATTCGATTAAGTTATGCTACAAGCATGGAAAACTTAGAAGAGGCATTATCTCGCTTAAAAAAAGGTTTAGCAGCTTTAGTTTAACTCGTTTAACCATAAAAAAAGCTAGGCAAAAAAGTCTAGCTTTTTTTATGTACAACTTTAGTGCGAGACTTCAGTTTTAGTGCGAGACTTCAGTCTCGTACTATTATTGCAAATAAGAGACTTAAGTCTCAATTCGATATTTCAAAACAATATTTTACGTTTTAAGACGTAAATAATTCCTCGTTCAAAAATGTATTTTTTTCAAATCTAAAGTCTTAAGTTTTGTAAATTCTCGGCTTTGACAGATTTCAATAATCAAATGAAATTTTAGTAAGATGACCAATTTATCACTGATTTTATTGTTTTTATTAATAATAAGTGACTCTGCTCGAGATGGCAACAAAGCTTATCAAGAAGGAAAATTCGCAGAAGCAGAGCAATTTTATAAAGTTGCGATAAAAGAGAATCCCGAAGACCCAAGACTATTATTCAATTTAGGTAGTTCATTAGCTCAACAAGAAAAATTCGAAGAAGCACTAGCTATTTTTGAACAATATAAATCAACTGTTGAGAATCCTACAGAAAAATCAAAAGCTGATTATAATATTGGTAATGTATTAGGCAAAATGCAACAATGGGACAAAGCCTTGAACTATTACAAAGATGCATTAAAACGCGATCCTGCTGATGATGAAGCCAAATACAATTATGAGTTAGCTTACAAACAAAAGCAAGAACAGGATAAGAACAAAGATCAAAACGGGGACAACAAAAACGACGATAATAAAGACGAAAACAAAAAAGATCAGGAAAAGAAAGAAGATCAAGAAAAGTCTGACCAAGAAAAGAAAGATCAAGAACAGCAGGATCAACAAGACCAACAAGAGCAGAATAAAGATAAAAAAGATAAAGAACAGCAAGAACAAGAGCAGAAGCAGCAAAATGAGAATGATAAACCTCAGGATCAAGAAAAGCAGCAAATGCAGCCAAAGGAAGGGCAGATGACCAAAGAGCAAGCTGAGAAAATCTTGCAAGCTTTAGATAAAAAAGAGAGTGATTTATTAAAACAGTTTAAAAAACCAAAAACCAACAAGAAAAAGAAAAACAATGAAAAAGATTGGTAATCTGAACCGTTTTTTCTTT
>CAZNTR010000186.1:0-7553 GCA_964575925.1 uncultured Chitinophagales bacterium | reverse complement strand
GTGTATTTATAGGTGTGTTAGTTATTTTTCTTACACTATTTAATAAAAAAACCCCCAATTAGTTTCGACTATCACTTTTACTTTATTCGATTTGTGTGTTTTTGCACAGATAATTGAAATTATGAATTCCTGTTCTCAACCTTTAAATTCTGATAAAAAATTATCCCTATTGCTTTTGGTTATCTAAACAGAGTCATGTTTTTCATGTTGACTTCTACTTTCGTAAAGATTACAATTCGTATTTCAATCGATAAAATCGACAATCAACTTGTCAGAAATGTACTATTTAGCTTTGCAAAGCACTGTGTATTTGCGAAATTTTAAAAACATTTTGCGTGTAATAAATAGAAATTGCAACAAATCAAATCTTTCATTTTCAATTGATATATTATAATAGATTATACACCGAAAATTACTTTTTAGTAAAAAATCGGCGATTTCACACAGTTTGAAAAGGGGAATTATACGATAATTTATTTTAGATTTAGGATTGCTATTTCAAAAATATTTTAACCAATTCAACATTTTCCAGAAACAAAAATAATTTCACAAGCCACATTTCATAAATTTGTAAGATATTGAAAATAAATTATTTACGAAATTTTTATAACCGTTCAAAAACAACTAACCTACAGAGGTAATCCTGTCATTCTCGTAACCAATATGCTCAACATGATCTTTTTTTGAAGGAACTAAACTCATCGCATATTCACTCAAAGTAGTAATAGTTAAACTAGGATTTACTCCCAAATTACATGGAATAATTGATCCATCTAATACGTAAAAGTTTTTATATCCATTTAGTTCAAATTTATCGTTTACTACGCCAGAACTTGCATCTTCGCCCATAGGACAACCACCAAGAATATGTGCAGTTGTTGACATATTCATAAAAACTTCCATCGATGAATTCAATGGAATTCCATCCGTTTTCTCCGCATATCTTCTTGTAACCTCTTGTCCAATAGGAATATAAGCTGGAATTTCGTGATTGCTTTTGTTATCAAATTGAAGTGAAGTTCCAAAAAATCCACGTTTTCGAATCATTTTCATTGAATTTTCTAAATTTTGCATTACTAAAATAAACAAACCCGTTTTTGCAAAATTTGGATTGATCAGCCATTTGAATGTGTTTTTGGGATTTCGAACGAGATTCACTAAAAACGCCAACCCTCTCGATTTTCCTCTTTCTTCATCTGTTGCTGGAAGTGCCATCATACTCATTGCACCAGAATTTGTGCTAAATTTGCAAATTTCGATATGGGTATGTTCATCAGCCTGAAAAACAGATGAAATGGCGATTCCGTGATTTAATTCATACTTACCATTACCAGCACCTGTAATGGTTTCTGAATTTGTTCTAACATTCGTTCCTAATGTTTCCGAAACTCTTGGTAGAGTTTCAAATTCATCCCTGTTTTTAAATAACAAATTCAGCGTTCCCAAAACTCCTGCAGCTAAAACAAGTCCATTTGAAGTAAACACTTTCTTTTTTTTGAAAAAGATTTTTGTGCTTTGTTCTGTATGGATTTCATACGTTCCATTGGCCAACTCTACAATTTTTGTAACTCTCGTCTCAGGAATAATTTCAGCCCCATTTTTTTCTGCAAACCACAAATAGTTTTTATCTAAGGTATTTTTTGCATTATAACGACAACCAACCATACAGCCTGCACATTCTGTACACGCATTTCTTTCTGGTCCTTTTCCTCCAAAATAAGGATCTATATTATTCCCTTTTTCACCAAAATAAACCCCAACTTGGGTAGATTTAAATGAGTTAATCTGATTCATATCTCTTGCAACCGACTTTAGAAAATCATCTTCAACATACAATTTGGAATTTGTAGTTGTTCCCAACATGAATTTTGCAAGTTCATAAAATGGTGAAAGCGTTTTTTTCCAATCTTTTAGATGTGCCCACACTGGATTCCTAAAAAATTTATCATCGGGAGTCATGTGAGTATTGGCGTAAACCAAACTCCCACCACCAACGCCAACACCTCCAAGAATTAATACTTCTTTGAAAAAAAATAAGCGTTGAGGACCAAAACACTTCAATAAAGGAGCCCATAAATATTTGCTGATATTCCAGTTACTTTTTGCGAAGTCTTTTGCCTGCTTGCGTTTACCTTGTTCAATTACAGCAACTTTATATCCTTTTTCAGATAATCTACATGCTGAAACACTCCCACCAAATCCGGAACCTATAACGATATAATCAAAATCAGTTTTCATCTTCAAACATTACTCAAATTTAACATCCTTTACAAGTACTGCCCAAAAAATTGGGCAGACCAAAAATCGAGGAACAAACCTAAAGACTAATTGTACTAAGATTCTTCAAAAGTGCCTATATTCGGTTCTTTACATAGAAATATATTCTTACCGTTATTAAATAAATTTAAAGGATAACATATGTGTGGTATAGTGGGATACATCGGGCAAAAAGAAGCCGCTGATGTAATTCTAAAGGGCTTAAAACGCCTTGAGTACAGAGGTTACGATTCAGCTGGTGTTGCAGTTATGAATGGTAAGCTTGAAATTCGAAAAACTAAAGGGAAAGTAGCTGGACTTGAACGACTTATTATGGAAAAGCCTTTAGTTGGCTCTCTAGGAATAGGTCATACTCGTTGGGCAACTCATGGGGAACCCAATGATGTAAATGCGCATCCGCATCAAAGTCAAAACAAACGATTTGCTTTAGTTCACAATGGAATTATCGAAAATTACGATACACTCAAAAAAGAACTCATTCGAAAAGGGTACGTTTTTCAAAGTGAAACAGATACTGAAGTTTTGGCTCATTTAATTGAGGAAATTCATACAACGTCGCATTGTACCTTCGAGCAATCGGTTCAATATGCTCTAAAACAAGTTGAAGGAACCTATGGCATTGCAATCTTAAATCATGACGAACCTGATACTTTAATTGTAGCAAGAAAAGGTTCACCTCTATTAATTGGAGTAGGTGAAAATGAATATTTTGTTGCCTCTGATGCATCTCCAGTAATCGAATACACCAACAAAGTAGTCTATCTCGACGACTCAGAAATGGCCGTAATTAAACGAGATGGTTACGAAGTGAAAAGCATCACCAATGTTCCACAAAATAAAGCTGTTTTTGAACTCGAAATGAACATTGAACAAATCGAAAAAGGCGGTTTTCCGCATTTTATGATTAAAGAGATTTTCGAGCAACCTCAAACGATTTCCGATTGTCTAAGAGGTCGTATAAATCCAGAAGATAAGTCGATTGTTTTAGGTGGATTAACCAATGTTTGGGATAAATTAGAAAATGCAAAACGTATTATTATCGCTGCATGTGGAACAAGTTGGCATTCCGCTTTAGTTGGGGAGTATTTGTTTGAGCATTTAGCACATATAAATGTTGAAGTTGAATATGCTTCCGAATTGCGGTATCGCGATCCAATTTTAATGGACGAAAATGATGTCTTAATTGTGATTTCTCAATCTGGCGAAACAGCGGATACCTTAGCCGCACTAAGAGAAGCTAAATCAAAAGGCTCAACCGTGCTTGGAATTTGTAATGTGGTTGGTTCTACCATTGCTCGTGAAACAGATGCAGGCGTTTATTCACATGCCGGTCCTGAAATCGGTGTTGCTTCCACAAAAGCATTTACAGCGCAAGTTACCGTACTTACTCTAATGGCTTTGGCCTTAGCACAAAGAAAAGGCAAAATTGATGATACGTACTACACAAGTATAGTTAATGACTTGTTAAGTGTTCCAGAAAAAATTTCTGTCGCATTAAAAGAATTCGACAAAGTAAAAGAAATAGCGTCTTTATTCACTTACGCTCCAAATTTCTTGTATTTAGGCAGAAGCTTTAACTTCCCTGTTGCTTTAGAAGGTGCTCTTAAATTGAAAGAAATCAGTTACATTCATGCAGAAGGATACCCTGCTGCGGAAATGAAACACGGTCCAATTGCTTTAATTGACGAACACATGCCTGTTGTTGTTTTAACCACTATTTCACACACCAATGAAAAAATGGTGAGCAATATTCAGGAAGTAAAAGCCCGAAAAGGTCGTATCATCGCCATTTCGTCTAATAATAATCTTGAAGTTGAACGATTGGCTGATTTTTTAGTAAAAATTCCAGCTATCTCTGATGTTCTGACCCCACTTTTAACGGTAGTTCCGTTGCAACTACTTTCCTATCAAATTGCAGTAAATCGCGGTTCTAATGTAGATCAGCCAAGAAACCTAGCTAAAAGCGTAACTGTTGAATAAGCTACTTAGGCTTCTAAATCGATTAATAACCCCCTTTTAGAATCACGAGCCCTTCGAATTTTTCGGGGGGCTTTTTTTCTTTGTCTTTCTTTGCGTTCTTTTTCCTTTTTGATTTGCTCTAATTCATAAATAGGATTATGAAATAAATTCTCTCTGTGTTCAGGAACAGCCTGAGCTTGTTGAACTCTTGGAATAGTATGGTCTTCTTCTACACTCATTTATTTGTCCTAATTTTAGAGTAACTCATTTAATTTAAAAATTTTTAAACAATTCAGTTTTAAATTGAACCTGCAAAATAAAACCTATTTATCTTATCATAATACTCTATTCAATCAAACGCACCATTCATTTTTGAATGTACTCCTGAAAGTCTATTTTTTTGGTTTGTACCTTCCTAAACCTGCGAATAGGCCGAATATTTTGCGGAATACTCCTTTTCAGTTTAGCTCAAACATTAATTTTTTTAAAAAACTTGTGAAAGAGTTTCTTTCTCTCTTTTTCGACTAAAATCGATTTTTGTTAACTCGTTTTGTTCCAATCTCTGTTTTCTTTACATTCCATATATAGTTAGATTTGTTTTCTCAAAAAATAGTATTAAATCACAACTAGAGTAGTATTATCAGCGATTAGTTCCATTTGATTAAATAGTTTTGTACATCTAGCCCATTTTTATATTCACAGAAAATAATTAAATAGTTTGCTCACACTTATATGAAATTTAAAAAAATCGGTATTTACGTTGACGCAATTAATCAAACAGTAAACGGAGGTTATGGACTTAGGTACGATATTCTTCGTAAATATGCCTGTTTCCCAGATCATGAACCAGCTAGAATGAATGTCTATGTTTCCTACGACGAAAAACATACAGAAGAGGATGAAAATTACGAAGCAAAAACTCGCCGATTTTGTAGCGTTCTCAGAGATTTTGAATTTAAAGTTATTGAAAGACCTGTTAGAAGATATCTCGATTCAGAATCAAATGAATCCATAATCCGATCAACTGTTGAGCTTGAAATGGCCGCTGATATTATGAAACAAGCAGAAAATCTTGATCAAATTTACATCTTAACGAACGATGATGGTTTTATACCTATCATTAAATTTGCTCAAGATAAAGGCTGTAAAGTTGAATTAATTGGGTTTGATAATGTCTCCAATCAGTTGAAATTTGAAGCAGATACGTTTATCTCTGGTTTTCTCATTCCGGGTCTTTTGCCTGTCGAAAACGGTGGCGACTGGGGTAAAATTGGCTCAAAAGTGCGTGGTTTATGTTATGATTTCTCACATAATGACGGTTATGGATTTATACGTTACATGAATACGCTGAGTGATAATACATGGATTACAGATTCTAGAAATTTATTATCACCGTACAAAACTATTTTTTGCCATATTTCACAATTTGAGAATCATTTTGACACTTCCTTTATTCCATCTAGAGATTTAATTTTCCAATTTCAAATTGTTGAAAATGATAAAGGGTTTATAGCTCAAAATGTTACTTTAGTTTCAGCTCCTTAAAGAGTAAATTCCTGATATAAATATTCATTTTATCTTAATACAACATTATGATTTCAGTCAAACTCATTGCTTCACCCGAAAAATCAAAAGCTGAGATTCGAATTATTCCTGTTAAAATGGGAATCAAAAACGAAGTACTTCAACGTTTTGATTTACCAGAACAGATTATCACTGAATTTAAAGCAGAAAAATCTGAAACGATTTCGTTTTACCCACATGATGATTATCCCCATAAAAAATTGATTTTTATTGGCTTAGGAGAAAATCCAAGCATTCAACAATTTCAACAAAACATTAGAACCGTTTTTCATCAATTAAAAAACAAAGAAGAAAAAACAACGGTTTTAATAGATTTACCAGATGTATTTACACCAGAAAAAGAAGTTCATCTGATTACTGTTTCAGCTGGGCTTGGTTGGAATAAAATGGTTTCTTATAAAAAGAAACAAGATTCTTCAGGTAAATTAACTCTTGAATTATTATGCCCTGAGAAAATTTATCATTCTAAAAAAATCATCAGCGATGCCATTCATACTTTAGTCGCAAAAAAAATGTCGATGGATTTAATAAACATGCCATCTAACATTTTAGGACCCAAAGAATTTGCGAAATATGCCAAAAAAGAAGCTGATTCTAGAAAAATTAATGTTTCTATTTTAAAAGAAGATGAATTAGAAAAAAAAGGATTCGGCGCAATTATGGCTGTAGGCCAAGGAGCTACCAATCAACCTCGATTAATCGTTCTTGATTACAAACCTGAGAACTATTCAAAAACTATTGCCATTATCGGAAAAGGTGTAATGTTCGATACGGGCGGAATTTCAATTAAATCATCGACCAATTTACACTATATGAAGTGCGATATGGGCGGTGCAGCTATTGCGTTTGGAGCTGTTTGCTTAGCTGCTGATTTAGAATTACCTGTTCGAGTTATTATGGTGGTTCCGTCTGTAATGAACATGCTTGATGGAAATGCATATTTACCTGGCGATGTGATTACCGCCTATAACGGAAATTCAATTGAAATAATTGATACCGATGCCGAAGGAAGACTTGTTCTCGCCGACGCCCTTGCTTATGCCGCTATAGAGCTAAAACCTGATGTAATGATTGATTTAGCAACACTTACAGGCGCAGCTGTAACGGCGTTAGGATATCATAGCGCAGCAATGATGACAAAAAACGATGAACTTTCACAAGAACTTTCTAAAGCTGGATTTTCGAGTGGAGAACGTGTTTGGCCACTTCCAATGTGGGATGAATATGGCGATCCATTAGGTTCAGACGTTGCTGATGTAAAAAATTATGCAGGACCTGCATCAGGAGCCATTTTTGCAGCTAAATTCCTTGAGAAATTCACTGAAAATCATCCAGCGTGGGTGCATCTTGATGTGGCCGGAATGGTTTTACAGCAAGGTAACTTTGGCAAAGACCGAGTAGCAACGGGTTATGGTGTAGAGTTGTTGATTGAGTATTTAAAAACATTGTAAAACAAAAATTTAGAGGTTTTTTAGCGCAATATAGTGCTAGAAAACCTTTTTTTTCTTGATTGAGAAAAATTTTTGAGATACTTAGCTCGCACTAAAAATATATTTCAGTGAACTCATCGACGATTACACGCTATTTGAGAGGTGTAAATATACAAATTCGCCTTTAGGGTTGGCCTTAGACCCTTATTTACTGAATATTTAAGAACACGAACTATGTCACATTTAAGCTGACTAAAACGACACAATCTTAAAGTCTATTTTTTTTGACTATAGTTTAATATA
>CAZNTR010000185.1:0-7594 GCA_964575925.1 uncultured Chitinophagales bacterium | reverse complement strand
CGTTTACCTTTGGGCAAATCCCATTTCCCTTTTCTGAAAATCAAAGCAATTTCTATTTGATCTTCATTCTTACGAAATAGAATGGCACCTGCGGCATCAATTTGTTGGCGTTTTGCCATTATTCAGCTTTACTTTCTGAAGAATCAGGATTTGCTGCTTTTTTATCTTCTTCAACTTCATCTACATAGTTTAAACGTAGCGTATTTAGAACTTGCTTTAAATAGCCTTTTAATTCAGCTGATAAGTTATTTAAGGTAAATTGCTCTAGCATTGCTAAAGTATCAATTGCGTACTTTGCAGAAGATAAGTCTCTTTCGATTTTATCGGTTGCAGGATTTTTTAATTTACCTAAACTCATCATACAAATTTGTTCATGTTGCTGAACTAACATCATAAATAACAATTGATTTTGTTGCTCTTCAGATAATTTTTGTCCGTTGAAATCCATAGAAATCAGATTTAAGGGTTAATAAATAAAGTCGTATTTTTGTCTAAAATTACAACACCATGTACTTAATCACCATAAAAATTTAAAAAAATGGCAATTTTACATCCATTTAAAGCTTGGAGACCTACACAAGATACTATTTATGAAATCGCTTGTGTTCCATACGACGTAATTGACACAGAAGAAGCTCGAGTTTTAGCTGAGGGAAAACCAAATTCTTTTTTACATGTAATTAGACCAGAAATTGATTTAGAAGATAACACTGACGTTCATGCCGATTCTGTTTATGAACAAGGACGCATAAATCTTGAGAAAATACTTTCTTCTGGACTAATGACTCAAGAAAGTAAAGCTTCCATTTATGTTTATCGCTTAATTATGGATGGCAGAGAACAAACAGGAATTTTTTCATGTATTTCTGTAGATGATTATGATTCCAATGTTATTTTAAAACATGAACTTACACGACCTGACAAAGAAGACGACAGAACTCGCCATATTTTAACACAATCGGCGCATGCAGAGCCAGTCATGTTAACCTATAAAGATCATGAAAATGTTAATTCTATCGTTTCTGCAACAATGCTTGGAAAACCTATGTTTGATTTTATGGCTGATGATGGAATTAAACATACCTTATGGAAAATTTCAGATTCATCAGAATTAGTTGATTTTTTTGCTGAGATTTCGCATTTATATGTTGCTGATGGTCATCACCGTTGTAAAAGCGCATCTAGAGTTGCTGAATCTATAAAGATGAATGGAATTTCTAAAGATTCAAACGAATTTGAATTTTTTCCTGCTGTTCTCTTCCCAATGAGTTGTATGAAAATATTAGCGTATAACAGAGTTATAAAACACGTTTCTGAAGATTTTTTAAATGAATTGAATTTAACCTGTAGCTTAGCTGATTACTCGGATGCACAACCAAGAAAAGCGGGTGATTTTTCTGTTTTTTATAAAGGAGAATGGAAAACATACAGCTTGCCTAAAACATTAGGAACTGCAGTAGCCGATCAATTAGATGTTTCCCGATTGAGTGAATTTGTACTTCAACCAATTTTAGGCATTCACGATCAACGAACAGACAAACGAATTTCATTTGTGGGCGGAATTAGAGGTACTTCTGAGTTAGAGCGCTTAGTAATTTCTACTAAGGCTGATGTTGCGTTTAGCATGTTTGCCACATCTATTCAAGAGTTAATGGATGTCTCAGATGCTGGCGAATTAATGCCTCCAAAATCGACTTGGTTTGAACCTAAACTGCGTTCCGGTTTGTTGGTTCATACTTTTTAAAATCATATTTAAAATCATAATTCCGCTATGTTTAGAGCTCATAATTTTAGTGCCGGTCCTGCAGGACTACCCACCGAAGTATTGGAAAAAGCACAACTTGAATTGGTAAACTATCATGATGTTGGAGCTTCTATCATGGAAGTAAGTCATCGAGGTAAAGAGTTTACATCTGTTTTAGAATCTGCAAAAGACAGACTTAAGCGCCTTCTTGAACTCAATAATGAACATCATATCCTATTTTTACAAGGTGGAGCTACGCAGCAATTTTGTACCATTCCGATGAATTTTCTTCAACAAGGAGAAACTGCTGATTACATTAATACTGGAGTTTGGTCTAAAAAAGCTATTCAGGAAGCGCAACTATTTGGAACTATTAACATTCCATTTTCTTCTGACTCGGTTGGTTTTAATCGAGTACCAGACACTAATGAAATCAGGTTCTCGAAAGATGCCAAGTTTGTTCATTACACTTCGAATAACACCATTTATGGAACTCAGTTTCGAACAGAACCAGAAACTCACGGCATTCCTTTGGTATGTGATGCGTCTTCGGATTTTTTATCTCGTCCAATTGATATTAATAAATATGGATTGATTTATGCTGGCGCACAAAAAAATCTAGGCCCAAGTGGAGCCGCGGTTGTAATTATTCGTGATGACTTTTTGAAAAAAGCTCATACCAAAGGCATTCCGACTTTTTTACAATACGGCGCACATACTGGCGATTTGTATAATACACCACCAACTTTCACTATTTACTTGATAGATTTAGTGTTAGAATGGCTTGAAAATAAAGGTGGTGTTTCAGGTATTGCTGAGATTAATAAAGCAAAAGCAGCATTAGTGTATAATGAAATTAATCGTGATGAATATTATTCATCTACAGTTGAACTTAGCTCTCGTTCTCAAATGAATGTTTTATTCCGTTTGCCTACAACAGAATTAGAAACTACTTTTGTAAAACAAGCTGAGTCACATCATTTAATCGGTTTAAAAGCACATCGTACAACTGGTGGAATTAGAGTAAGTCTATATAATGCCGTTTCTTTAGAATCTGTAAAAATACTTACCTCTTTTATGCAAGAATTCAGAACTAAAAATGGATGAAACTACATAGGCTTGAATTAATTTTGTATTTTTATACTGTTAAAAGATTCTTCAGAATAGTATCAAGATTTAAAACTTATTATCAACGTGAGTAATATTTTTTCTTATGGCAGCTAAAAAGAACATCACAATCGAAGTTGAGTTAGATGAACAGAATGTACCTGTTGATATTCGATGGCAAGCCGATGACTCGAGTACAAATGAAGCAATTTCATGTCAATCTATGATTTTATCACTGTGGGATCACAATAAAAAAGATACCCTGCGTCTAGATTTATGGACAAAGGACATGACTGTAGATGAAATGAAAATCTTTTTTCACCAAACGCTAGTTACCATGGCTGATACATTGGAGCGCTCAATTGCAGACGAACGCATTGCTGGAGACATGAGAGATTTCTGTACTTATTTTGCAGAAAAAATGGAAATTTCAGAATAAGTTTAAAAAAAATGCGCTTTCTCTACATTGAAGATAGTATTGATAATCATTTCCTGATAGATTTTTATTTAAAGTCCTTGTCGATAGATCTGGTTTGTGTTGAAACTATTGAAGAAGGTGTGCAACTACTTGAAAATCAAGAATTTGAAGGTTTATTATTAGATTTAAATCTTCCAGGAAAATATACTTCTTGGGAATTACTAGAGATGTTAAAGTCTGAAAACAAATTAGATTCTTTGCGTGTTTGGGTAATTTCAGCCATGCAAAATCACGAAGTATTGCCAAAGCTTAAACCTTATAAAAGTGTAGATTTTTTAAGAAAACCCATAAAAAAGAATGATTTTGTAACAATCATTCGAAAAGCATTTCCTGAGTATCATGCCTAGCCTACTATCTCCAAAATATTTCAAAAAAAAGTCAGTTCGTAAATAAATATGAACTGACTTTTTTGTTTTAAAAAAAGGTAGAAGAATTCATCTATTCTGCCAAAACTTGCAGGAATCTCGCTGAAGTTTTAATTCCACGATGGAAATCATTCAAGCTAAAATGCTCATTTGGTGAGTGAATAGCATCTGAATTTAAACCAAATCCCATAAGAATACTGTTTACACCTAGAATAGATTTAAAACTAGCAACTATAGGAATTGAGCCACCTTCACGAGTAAACAAAGGCTCTTTTCCATAAATATCGGAGAATGCTTTAGCAGCAGCTTTCATTCCATAAAAATCCAAATCTGTAACAGCAGGCCAACCACCGTGATGCTCTTTAACAATTACGTTAACACCTTTAGGCGTAAGGGATTCAATATGCATTTTGAACAGTTCTGCAATTTCTTTTGGATCCTGATCAGGCACTAAACGCATACTTACTTTTGCACCAGCTTTAGAAGGAAGAACAGTTTTAGCGCCTTCAGCTTGATAACCACCCCAAATGCCATTTGCATCTAAGGTTGGTCTTGCAGAAGCACGTTCTAAAGTTGAATATCCTTTTTCTCCAAAGACATCATCAATGCCTAATTCTTTTTTGTATTCTTCTTCGTTGAATGGCAACAATTTGTATGCTTCTCGTTCGTCTTCGGTTAATAGGCGAACTTTATCATAAAAGCTAGGAATCTGAATAACTCCATTTTCATCTTTCAGTTTAGCGATAATTTCACACAATACATTAATTGGATTTTGAACAGCTCCACCATAAACACCAGAATGTAAATCAATATTAGCTGAAACGACTTCGATTTCCATGTAAGTTAAACCACGAAGACCGTAAGTAATTGAAGGAACATCTTTTGCAAACATTGATGTGTCTGAAATCAGAACCATATCACAGCTTAGCAAATCTTTATGGGTAGTTAAAAACGGAACTAAATTCGGGGAACCAATTTCTTCTTCACCTTCTAAAATGAATTTCACATTAACAGGAAGCTTACCAGTAGTTTTTAATAAAGCTTCTACACTTTTTACATGAATATAAGCCTGACCTTTGTCATCAGCCGAACCGCGAGCGTACACTTTACCGTCTTTAATAGTTGGAGTAAAGGGCTCAGATTTCCATAATTCAAGTGGATCTGGTGGTTGAACATCATAATGACCATAAATTAAAACGGTTGGCTTATCAGCGTCTGCATGTAAATAATTTCCGTACACAATAGGATGTTTTGCCGTTGAAAATACCGTTACATTTTCTAGTCCGATTGAGTGTAATTGGTTCTTTAAAAATTCTGCGGCCTTTTTAACGTCTTCATTTTTTGATGAATCAGTACTTACACTTGGAATTGTTAGTAAAGCAAACAATTCGTCTTGAAAACGTTGCTGATTTTGATCGATATATGCTAAAACTTCAGACATAATTTATCTTAATTGGTGATAATTTTATTTCCTTACAGGTTAAAAATACAGTTTATTCAGCGTATTAACGTGATGAAATTACCGTTTTGAGAGAAGACTATCATCTTATTCCGAATTTATTTTTTAAAGACAAGATTTTATAACGTATGAATTCAAATTCGCTCTTTTACTTATCAAAAAATATAAAGTGAACTTGTCCTAAAATCGATTTTTCGATAACCGTACATTTCGGAGCTTGCACAATAATTTGAGTATTCAACCTAGAGTTGAATTTAACAGTCCTTTTGGTTAATAAATTATTTACTATGATATTTAAAATCATCTACTATTTAACTGAAGCGGTTTTTTCAGAATATGGCCAAATTTAGATTTTACGTAGACTATTCATTTTTAATAAATCAATAAATCTGATTTAGGAATCCAACCGTAAATTCCATTGCTCATTCTTACATAAACCCAATCCGAATTATTTTTTGAGTTTAAAAAATCAACAATAAACTCATAACCTTCAAAAGTAATGCTTGTTACCTCGGACTCTTCAGCAGCATTCTTAAGTAAATTGGATTGTTCTTTAATTAAAACGGCTTTACCATAACGATGATTCACATAATCGGTATAAAATGCAGCGAAGGCTAAGAATCCTGTTAAAACAATTGTGCTGAGCAATGTACGTAAAACCCATTTATTCTCGCGTAACCGAAACCAATAAGCAATTAAAATAATTAAACTTAGATACGAAAAAATCATGGTTAACCATGACCAACCCGTTGTACCAAGTTTTATTGTCCAATCTAACACATGATCCCAAGGTAGTTTTGGTAAATAGGCTGCTTTTTGAGGTAATTTTTTAACCGTGAATTCAAAGCCTTTAAGCGCCTCTTCATACGTATCATTAAACTCAAGTGCTTGTAAGAAATAGGCTTTTGCCATTCCTAAAGAATCAAGTTGTGTGTAAGCTAAACCGATATTTAAGAATAATGGACCTGAATTCCAATCAGCATCAATTATTTCTTTGTAACCATGTATTGCGCCAATGTAATCTTGATCTTTAAGTAATTGATTCGCTTTATCAAATTTCAATTGAGCCTGAGTAGAAGGAAATACTTGTAGAAATAGAAAAAGAACTAGATTAATTATCATACAAAACCTCGAATACTTTTGTATAATTTTTGAGCGATTTGGAAATCATTTTGAAAATCTTGCATACTTGTTAAGGGTGCAAAACGAATTGTAGAACATTTTTGGAGTAAAGAATTAAGCTTTTTAATATCCTCAGGTTCCATTCCTTTTTTCACCAATTCTTCTATATAAATATCTTCATCCTGCCCCGTTTCTGGAATGTGAAGTCTATCTGCAACATAACCAATTAGTGCTTTTTGTATCTCTGCATAAGATGCTTTTATGTCAGATTCAGCAATTTTCTTAGCAGCAATAAAACGTGTATCTGTTTTTCTAGATGCCTTATTGGAACGTGCAAACTGAACATCGCCTTCCATTTTATCTAAATAGGAGCGGTAAAAAAACAATGCCAATCCAACAACGAATGGGAAGGCAAGCATCATAATGAACCAGTTTTCTTTGAAAACTGTAAATTTTTCTGGACTGTACCAAAGAGTTTGCCCAAGAACTGGCTGAACTTCAAAGGGAATTTGTTGACTACTAGAAGCAAATGCTCTTGGATCTTTCTTTACTACAAGATTTATTGCTGGTAAAACTGTTGTTTCAAATCGTTTTTTTGTTGGGTTAAAAAAAGCGTACTTAACTTCATGGATTGTATAAGTTCCTGGAGTTCTTGGAATTACGATATCTGAAAATGTTTTTACGCCTTTAATGATATCACTTTTACGATTTATATCTGAACTTTCTTGAGGATTATATTCTTCAAACGTATTTGGAAATTCGTATTTAGGTTTTGTAACAAGAGCAATATTTCCTGATCCTTGGATTTTTGTGGCTAGTTCGATGGATTCACCAGCTACAACAGACGTTTTTGTAATAGAACGACTCACTTTATAATTTCCAACTGCTCCTGTAAAAATCGCATCGTTTAATTCTGGAAGTGAAACCACCTCAACTGGAACTGCATCTGTTTCTAAGTCAATATTTCTCTGATTGGTTCCGTAACCGCCAAAAAATGAGCTAAATGGATCTCTATTTCTTGAAGCAACTCGAACTGTAGTAACAACGGTGAATGGACTAAGATTCAATTTACCTGATTTTGTAGCAAACAAAGCATATTTCATCAATTCAGCTTTTCTGTAACTCACCCCATTAATAATATCAGAAGTTACTTGAGGTTGTTTGCCATCGTTCAGTTCTTCTTTCCAAAATCCTTCTGCTTTCCAACCTGCAGTGGGTTGATACGACAATATCTCTAGGCTATTTTTGAAATAGATTACAACTTTTGCCAAAACCTGCTCACCAACATAAGGTTTTGGGTTAGAAAGCTCCATTTTTAA
>CAZNTR010000184.1:0-7643 GCA_964575925.1 uncultured Chitinophagales bacterium | reverse complement strand
ATGAAGGCTTAGGATCAATTTACTGGCACATGGTTTCGAAATTGCATTTAGCTGTAATGGAAGCATGTAACAAAGCCTATGAAATAGGCGTTTCGTCTGATGTGTTTGGTAAACTTGTTCATCATTTTTATGAGATAGGGAAAGGAATAGGCTTACATAAATCTCCCGAATTATATGGAGCTTTTCCAACCGATCCTTATTCACATACACCTGCTCACAGAGGTGCTCAACAACCAGGTATGACTGGGCAAGTAAAAGAAGATATACTTGTTCGATTTGGTGAATTAGGCTTAAAAGTGAGTAATGGAATCTTAAATTTTAAGCCACATTTGTTGAAAAAAACAGAGTTTAAAAAGGATTCTTCAAGTTTCAATGTTGTAGAAGTTAATCAAAATGAAATGTCTGTAATGTTGCCTGATCAATCTTTAAGTTTCACGTATTGTCAAGTTCCCATTATCTATAAAATAGCGGAAAAAGAAAGCGTTCAAATTACGTTTTCAGATGAGAAATCAGTTAATTCTGATGGTTTAACGTTACAAAAAGATGCCTGTGAATTGTTATTTGAACGCACAGGAAAAATAAGACAGATAGAAGTACATCTTCTTGACTCTAATTTGAGATAATTCTTAAGCCTTATGAAAAAACAATCAATTTTAGTTCTGATAACCTTGGTGAGTATGACATTTGTTTCATGCTCACAGAGTGACAAAAAAATGGATATGAAAAAAACATCTATTACAGCTGCATACCTCCTTGGAAATTCTGATTATCCTGCAATATCATTTGGTGGCTACCGAGATATCTCCAGAGATATTCAGCCAACGGTAGGAGAACTTAAAGAAGATGTAAAAATTTTATTCGCACTTGGCTTCAAAGTACTGAGAACCTATAATGTCTATTACGATGAGACTTCAAATCTTCTTAAGGCAATAAGCGAAGTAAAAAAAGAAGATCCAAATTTCGAAATGTATTTAATGATGGGGATTTGGATTGACTGTAAGAATGCCTTTACCGATGAGCCTGATAGAATTCGTGATGTAGAAAGCGAAAAAAATGAAGGCGAAGTTGCTAGAGCTGTAGCCTTAGCTAATCAGTACCCTGAAATTGTTAAGATTATGGCTGTTGGAAACGAAGCCATGGTTCACTGGCAATGGAATTATTATGTTGAACCAGGAATCATTCTAAAGTGGGTAAATCATCTTCAAGATCTCAAAAAAAATGGAAAATTACCTAAAGATATTTGGGTGACAAGCTCTGATAACTTTGCTTCATGGGGTGGTGGCGAAAAAGAATATCACAAAGATGATTTAAATAAATTAATCAATGCTGTCGATTACATCTCGATGCACACGTATCCAATGCATGATACCCATTACAATCCTAATTTCTGGGGAGTTCGCTATAATGAAGTGAAATTAACCAATTCTCAGAAGATTGATTCTGCAATGAAACGATCTTTAAACTATGCAATTTCTCAATACAACAGTGTTAAAAAGTATGTTGATAGTATTGGGGTAAACAAACCAGTGCATATTGGCGAATCGGGTTGGTCATCATTTTCGAATGAGTTATATGGAGATGAAGGATCACGCGCAGTTGATGAATATAAATCCGGGATTTTTTACAAACAGATTACTGAATGGGCAAGTAAAGCAGGCGTGAGTGTATTTTATTTTGAAGCGTTCGATGAAAAATGGAAAGATGCGATTAATCCAGGGGGCTCAGAAAATCATTTTGGTCTAATCGATTTAAATGCTAAAGCAAAGTACATGATTTGGGATAAAGTTGATGCTGGAGTTTTAAAAGGCTTAACACGTGGAGGTAAACCAATAACAAAAACGTATAATGGCGATTTAGAGGCATTACTAAAAATTGTAAAAGTACCACCTACCAATAAAGAAATTAAAAAAATAAAAAAATAGGTTAGGAAAATGAACACTCATCTTAAATACATACTACCTTGTTTATTACTAATCGGACTTTCGAATTGTATGAAAAAACCCAGTTTGTTCGTTGATGTTTATGAAACATCGCAAAACGGTAATAAGCTCACAAAAATAACGAATTTCCCCAAAGCAGATAGTACTATTAAGGTTTCTATATTACCAGAGCAGACTTTTCAAGTGATTACTGGATTTGGCGGTTCTTTTACCGAAGCAACAGCTTCATTATTAAACAAATTAAGTAATGAAAAAAGAAAAGAAGTAATAGAAGCTTATTTTGGAGAAACAGGCTCAAAATATTCATTAACAAGAACGCATATAAATTCTAGTGATTTTTCCCTAGGAAATTATTCTTACGCTCCTGTTAAAGATGATATGATGTTAAAGAATTTTTCAGTCAATGAAGACAAAGATGATATTATTCCCATGATTAAAGATGCTATGGCAGTATCTAAAGATGGATTTAAAATTCTTTCTTCGCCATGGACTGCTCCACCATGGATGAAAGACAATAACTCTTGGAAAGGCGGAAAGCTACTCCCTAAATATTATGACACTTGGGCACTTTTTTTCTCAAAATATATAACTGCTTATAAAGAAGAAGGTATTGATATTTGGGGACTTACTGTTGAGAATGAACCACTTGGAAACGATAGTAATTGGGAAAGTATGCATTTTACTGCTCAAGAAATGACAGACTTTGTTAAAAAGCATTTAGGTCCAAAATTGGAAGCGGATGAGCATAGTGTAAAAGTTCTTGGGTACGATCAAAATCGTGATGGAGAATTAAAACGTTGGGTAGATGTAATGTACGCCGATGAAGAATCAAGCAAATATTTTGATGGAACCGCAGTTCATTGGTACGCATCAACCTATGATTATTTCCCTGATGCGCTTCAATACGCAAAAAGTAAAGCACCAAAAAAACACCTCATTCAATCTGAGGCCTGTGTTGATGCACAAGTTCCACGTTGGAAAGACGACGCTTATTACTGGGCAAAAGAAGCAAAAGATTGGGGCTGGGATTGGGCGCCAGCAGATCAAAAATATTTACATCCCAAATATGTTCCAGTTTTTCGCTATGCACGAGATATAATTGGCTGTTTAAATAATGAAGTAGATGGATGGATTGATTGGAATATGGTTTTAGACAGACAAGGTGGACCAAATTGGGCGAAAAACTGGTGTATAGCTCCTGTAATTGTTGATCCTAACCAAGATGAAGTGTATTACACGCCACTGTTTTACACAATTGCACAATTCAGCAAATTTATTCGCCCCGGTGCTGTTAGAATTGGAATTGAAAATAAAGACAGCCAAATAATGGTAACCGCAGCAAAAAATCCTGATGGATCAATTGCCGTAATTCTCTTTAATCCAAGTGAATCATCCAAAGGAATTGAATTAGCATTGAATAATAAACAAGCAACATTTTCGATTGCTGCAAAAGCTGTTCAAACTGTTATTATTCCAACAAAAATTAAATAGCCTTGATAAATAAATAATAAACAAAAAAATACTATGTCAACTACACCAAATTTAACTAAAGATCAGGTTCCATTTATTCAAAAGATGTCTTTTGGTGCTGGACATTTAGTCTTAAACCTTTTACCAGGAGCATTGGGAATTTTTATGTTCTTCTTATTAACTGCATTTGGAATGGATCCATTTCTAGCAGGTTTATTAGGAGGGCTTCCAAGAATATTTGATGCCATTACAGACCCGATTATGGGGTTTATTTCAGATAATACTAAATCAAAATGGGGAAGACGAAGACCTTATATTTTTATTGGTGCAGTACTTAGTGGCGTATTGTTTATCATGTTATGGCAAATGGACGAAAATAATTCACAGATGTACAATTTTTGGTATTTCTTGATTATGTCTATGGTATTTCTAATTGGTAATACCATGTACGCAACTCCATTAATTGGCTTGGGTTATGAGATGACAACCGACTATAATGAACGTACTCGTTTAATGGGTTTTTCACAAACAATTGGGCAAATTGCTTGGATGATAGTACCTTGGTTCTGGGTAATTATTGCTGATCCTGAATTATTTGAAAATCAAGCAATCGGCGTTCGTCAACTTTCCTATTTAGTGGGTGGTATTTGTATTCTTTTGGGTTTGTTGCCAGCAATTTTTTGCAAGGGATTAGACTCTTCCCACATGGAAAATAGAAAAGAGATAACATTTAGAACGATGTTTTCTAATGTGAAAGACTTGATTGATGGGATTGTCTTAGTTTCCAAAAATAAGCCTTTTGTAAAATTGTGTGGGGCAACGTTTTTAGTGTTTAATGGATTTCAATTAGTGGCATCCTTTAGTTATTTCATTATCGTTTTCTACATGTATAAGGGAGATTATGGTGTGGCAGGCAATCTTCCTGCATGGTTTTCAACAGTTACTGCTATTGCTACTGCTTTTATGGTAATACCAATTGTAACGTGGATGTCAAACAAAATGGGTAAACGCAAAGCATTTATCATTTCAACTATGATATCTATAGTGGGTTATATCTTAAAATGGTGGGGATTTAGTCCTACTAACCCAATGTTAATTTTCCTACCTATCCCTTTTATGGCATTTGGTCTAGGTGGTCTATTTACTCTTATGATGAGTATGACTGCAGATGTTTGTGACCTTGATGAACTAAATAATGGTATGCCAAGAAAAGAAGGTACATTTGGTGCTATTTACTGGTGGATGGTTAAGCTAGGACAAGCACTTGCGTTAGTTTTAGGTGGTTTAGTATTAAAAGTTGTAGGATTTGATCAAAATGTGGCGGTTCAAACAATGGAAACCATGACGAATTTAAGAATTGCTGATATTATAATTCCTGCTACTACTGCAGCTTTAGCTATATGGGTAATGTGGAAATATGACCTAACAGAAGAAAAAGCTAGAGAAATTAAAATAGAATTAGTTAAAAGAAGAGGCGAATTATAAAAGCTTCAAAAAACGAATAGTGTGTATCAAAATTTAAAAAAAACAATATGTCATTTAGAATAGATCATAAATCAACTTATAGCGCATCTGCTACTCAAACTTATAAAGGTTATACAGAAGATATTTCGTCTGAAGAAATGTCTGATCTTTTCCTTGAAATTATGAAAAATGGAGTTCATGGTTTCTGTTTTAGTATTTACGAAGAAGGTCAAAAACCAGGTGATGTTATTTCTGCCGAGCAGATTAGAAAACGTCTTCTAATTTTAAAAAATCATTCAACTTGGGTTCGTTCATTCTCATGTGTCGAGGGAAATGAATTGGTGCCAATTATTGCAAAAGAATTAGGTATGAAAACCTTAGTAGGTGCATGGCTTGGAAGCGACAGGGAAAAAAATGAAGAAGAAATTAAAGGTTTACTTAAACTAGCTAAAGATGGATATGTTGATGTAGCTGCGGTTGGTAATGAAGTTTTATACAGACACGATTTAAACGATAATGAACTTATTGAATACATTGAACGGGTTAAGAAAGAAATTCCAGAAGTACCAGTTGGTTATGTTGATGCGTATTATGAGTTTGCAGCAAAACCTCACATTACGGCAGCTTGTGATGTTATTTTATGTAATTGTTACCCTTATTGGGAAGGCACAAGCATTGATGATTCCTTTAACCACATGCGCCAAATGTTTCAACATGTTGTTAATGTTGCAAATGGTAAAAGAATCTTAATTACAGAAACAGGTTGGCCAAGTAATGGTGAAAGCTTAAGAGGCGCAGTTCCCTCTCATGAAAATGCATTAAAATATTTTATAAATACACAATTGTGGTCCAAAGACAATAATATTGAGGTCTTTTATTTCTCATCATTCGACGAATCCTGGAAAAAAGGTGCAGAAGGCGAAGTCGGAGCGTTTTGGGGAATTTGGGACAGCAATGGAAAACTTAAATTTTAAGAATGAATATTTACAACCAACTGAATTTAGAATCTGGAAATGCAATTTGCTATTCAGGCTTTCGTGATGGTCAAAGACCTGGCGATATCTATCCCACTTATGAGCAGGTAAAAGAAGACCTGCTTCTTTTGCAGGGACATTGGAAATATCTCCGTTTATATAATTGTGACCAACATTCTGAAACAGTACTTAAAGTTATTCAAAAAGAAAAGTTAGACTTTAAAGTAATGATGGGCGCTTATATCGAAGCTGAAATGAATAATTTCAATTGCCCATGGAACGGAGGGGTCTATTCTGAAGAACAGTTGGTGCAAAACGCTGCTAATAATCAGCTTTTAATGGAACGCTTAATAGAATTAGAGAAAATATATTCAGATATCATCTTTTCGCATTCTGTGGGTAACGAAGCAAGCGTAGATTGGACAGATCATTATGTTCATGAAAATAAAATACTTGAATATGTTCTTTTTATGAAAAAACATTCACAAAAAGCAATTACTTTTTGCGAAAATTATGTTCCATGGCTCATAAAGTTAGATAAATTAGCCCAAGAATTAGATTTTATTTCAATTCATACTTATCCTGTTTGGGAATACAAACACATTAATGAAGCTCTTGATTACACTAAAGAGAATTATTATGCAGTTGCAAAAAAATTTCCAAATAAAGCGGTTGTAATAACAGAAGCTGGGTGGGCAACCAATTCCAATGGAAGAGGAATTCATCCAGAGCATGTAAACGAGGACTATCAGAAAATTTATTTTGATATGCTCTCTGAATGGACAAAAAAAGAAAACATTATGAGTTTCTTTTTTGAAGCGTTCGATGAATCTTGGAAAGGATCACCTGAACCGCTTGAGCCAGAAAAACATTGGGGATTATTCAAAATGGATAGATCTCCAAAAAAAGCGATAGAAAAACTAGTACATAATCATTGATTATGAATGGTACAATGCATTTGAAAAGCAGGCTTAACTGCTAATAAAATGTGAACTCTTTCAATAAAACATTGGTTAATGACTAATGTAATCTTAAATAAATAAAATTAATATGAAAAAATTACTACTATTACTTACCATGATGGCAATGAGTACCATCGGTCGAGCACAAGTCGCTATTGACTTTGAACCCGAAGGTACAGGAACTGATTTAACTTGGACTGTTTTTGAAAACGGCGATAATCTAGACGCTTTTGCTATAATTGATAATCCAGATGCATCAGGTGGAAATACTTCTACTAAAGTTGCAAAATTTATTGCTCGTCAAACTGGTGCAACTTGGGCAGGCTTAACTGGGAAGGGAATAACTCCTTTTATTTTTGACGAAACCAATCGTATCATTAAAGTTATGGTTTGGAAATCCGTTATAAGCGATGTCGGAATTAAATTAGAAACAAATTCAGGTTGGGCACAACCAGAGATAAAAGTTGCTAACACCAAAACTGGCGAATGGGAAGAGCTAACTTTTGATTTTACAGGTCGTGAAAATCCACCTAGTGAACAATTTACAGGAATAAGTTTTTTCCCTGATTTTAAAGAAGGTAGATCGGCTGATGAAACTGTTTATTTCGATAATTTCTCATACGCAGCTGCTAATACAACTGGAGGTGGCACTGGTGGTGAAGTAACAAGTTATTGTAATACTAAAGTAACACACTTTGGTAATGGAGTTGAAGGTTTTGCCTATTTAACTATTGCAAACACGAGTGCAAATTCTATGATAATACAAATTACATCTGCCGATAATGATCCAATAGATGATTTAATTGTTCCTGGAGACATAACAGGTTCTCCAG
>CAZNTR010000183.1:0-7682 GCA_964575925.1 uncultured Chitinophagales bacterium | reverse complement strand
AAATGGAAGAATAAAAAAAGAAAACTTGACGACTAAGAAAACATACCGACAGACACATAAGCCGACACGCAAAGATTTAATTTTTGCCCTACGCATATTTTTTGTTTTTCTGCCTACGCGCAATTGGCACATTGGTTTTGCTCCTACGCTCAAAGCCGACCCTCCAGCAAAACCAAAGAGCCAATTTTTCCTTCCCACTTTAAAATCGTACTTTCGAAAATTGTGAGACAACTCAAATCCATATTGCTGCTTTTTATAATAGGAATGACAATTCTTCCTTGGCAGTTGATGTGTATTGCTCATCCATTCGGACACGACCATCATGAACACAATGGACCAAGTCCCTGCGAACTTCGTAGAATGGTACTCCAACAACCAGGAGAACATTTGCTTCCTCCAATGGATTGTGAGCATATTTCAGACGCAACAGACGACTATAGTCAAACTCAAACAGAAAGAATTGTCCCGACCATACAATTAATTGCTGTTGCTGCGGTAGTTTTTGACTTGGTTCGCTTTGAAATAACAGAGCAACCGTTTTTAATTCCTCCCGAACCCCATTGCCGTTCAGCAACGCTGCTTTCGGACAGCCCACTTCGTGGACCCCCTTTGGTTTAATAACCTTTCTTACAGATTGGAATAGCTTTCTATTCCCTTTCTAATAAGAAGGGCTTTTCTGTTTATGCCTGTTTCATTGGTCTTTGATAAATGAAATGGGCTTCAATGCTTTATGCGTTGGTCAAAAACAATTTATTAAACCAAAGAACAAATTATGATTAAAATATCTTTTAAGAATCCGTATTTGGTGCTTGTATTTGCCATAATAGTGGCAGTATTGGCGGGAGTTCTTATCCCAAGGATGCCGGTGGACATCCTTCCTCAATTTAAAAAATCCGCTATGCAGATTATTACCCTTTATCCAGGAATGCCTGCCGAAGTTGTTGAAAAAGACATTACCAGCCGTATGGAGCGGTGGACGGGACAATCGCCCGGAATCGAAAAACAACTTTCAAAAAGTATAATGGGCGTGAGTGTCGTAACCAACTTTTACGGTGAAGACATTGACCCTGCAGAAGCAATGGCGAATTCATCTTCTTATGCGGTGAGTGATATGTATTATCAGCCTCCGGGAACAATGCCACCAATGATTCAACCCTTCGACCCGACAGCTTCCAAACCCCTGATGTTGCTTACAGTAAGTAGTGATACCCGAAGCGGTAAAGACTTGTATGATGTCGCTTACCTGAATCTTCGACAAATGTTGAGCGGTGTGGAAGGTATTGTTGCTCCTGCTGCTTATGGTGGTTCGCTCAGAATGGTTTACGTGTACGTTGACCCTGAAAAAATGGAATCATTGGGCATTTCACAAACACAGGTAATGGAAGCCATTCAGAAAAACACCACAATGATTCCGTCAGGGGTCGCCAATATTGGTAATGTCAATTATGGTGTGGATGCCAAAGGGCTGATTGTTGATGTAAAGGACTTTGACGACATTGTAATTACCTACAAAAATGGGAATCCTATTTACATCAAGGACATTGGACAAACCAAAGATGCATCTGCCATTCAAACCAACATTGCACGGGTTGACGGAAAGGAACAGGTTTATCTACCCATTTTCAAACGACCAGGAGCAAATACCATTGCCTCGGTAGAAGCGGTCAAAAAAGCCTTGCCGGGCTTGAAAGAAAGAATGCCAGATGATGTAAAACTCAATGTCATTTTCGACCAATCATCATACGTGCGTAATTCTATTTCAGGACTGCAAAATGCAGGATTGGGCGGTTTGATTTTGGTGGTCATTGTCCTGATTCTCTTTCTTGGGAATTTCAGGTCTTCTTTAATTGTGGCTATTAGTTTGCCTTTATCGGTATTGTTTGCTTTTATCGTTCTGTATATCACAGGTCAAGCCATTAATAGCATTACGCTTGGTGGATTGGCTTTGGTTTTAGGGCTTTTAGTGGACAATTCCATTGTGGTGTTGGAAAACATTGACCGACACTTAAAAATGGGCAAAGATTCATTTTCTGCTGCTAAAGATGCAGCCTTGGAAGTTGCCAATCCGGTTTTGGCTTCTACTTTGGTGATAATAGTCGTGTTTTTTCCTGTGCTTTTTTTAACGGGAATTACAAAATTTCTATTCTCGCCATTGGCAATCACCGTAGCGGGTGCAATGATTGGCTCGTACATTTTCGCCTTGACCCTAATCCCGATAATGACTGCTTTTTTCTTTAAAAATCAGTTACCAAACTCAGATAAAAGACCAAATAAAAACGCACTCGGATTTTTCCAACGATTCATTGACAGATTGGGCGTGAAATACCAAAACAGTCTTTCAAAAACCCTAAAGTATCGTTGGCCTGTTTTGGGAATTACAGTTTTACTCTTGGTTTCTTCTTTGTTTTTATTAAAAAACACAGGCTATGAGTTATTTCCACAATCGGACGTAGGTCAAATGGAGATCACTGTCCGTATGGAATCCGGCACTCGCTTGGAAGATGCCAACGAAACCATTGCTGAAATGGAACAAGTTATCCGTGAAGAAACAGGAGATGATTTGGAACAGCTTGTCGCAAACATTGGTGTGTTCTACGATTTACCCGCTGCGTACACTCCAAATTCGGGAACACAAGATGCCTTCATTGGCGTGCAGTTAAAGGAAAATCACGAAATCAGCACATTTGAATATGCTTCCAGACTGAGAAAAAAACTGCACGAAAAATTTCCGGGCATTGAATTGAGTTTCAATACAGGTGGAATGATTACGGCTGCCTTGAACGAAGGAAAGCCCGCTCCCATTGATGTTCAAATAAAAGGAAATGATTTGAAAGTATTACGTGAAATTTCAGAGAAAATACGTGATACTATCTCGACACTTTCTGCTACCCGTGATGTGCGTGTTTTGCAACGGATTGACCAGCCTTCCAAGAACATTGACATAGATAGAATTAAAGCAGCCGAATTAGGAATTGAACCTGTGGAAGCTATTAAAAATATGGTTTCAGCCCTCAATTCATCCGTTACTTTTCAGAAAGCGTTTTGGATAGATGAACGAAACGGCAACCATTATTATGTTGGAGTTACTTATCCTGAAAGTGAAATAGATAACCGTTTTGTCTTGGAAAATGTGGGGGTGAACAGCTCGCTTTCAGAAAGAACAATTCCCTTTCGGAATTTCTCCAAAATAACGGACGGAACGAATCCTGTGGAAATCAATCATCACAATTTGACAAGGGCATTTAATGTCTATGCCAATGTGGAAGGAAAAGACATAGGAAGGGTTTCAGATGAAATCCAAAACATCATTGACGGGATGGAAATTCCACCAGGCTATGAAGTCAATTTTGAAGGAGAAGTTGCCATTATCAAAGAATCTTTTGGCGGACTTGGTTTAGGGTTGGCTTTGGCAGCCATATTATCCTTTTTGATAATCACGCCTTTATTTCGGTCATTCCGAAAACCGTTGATTATCATTTTGGCTTTCCCTTTCGGATTGATTGGTGTTGGCTTTTTAATGTGGATTACGGGAACGTATTTAAGCATTCAGTCCATAATGGGCATCATTATGATGGTGGGTATTTCCGTTTCCTATGGAAATATTTTGGTGGACAGAATCAATGCTTTGATGAATGAAGGCAAGCAAAAGCAAGCTGCCATTATCGAAGGTTCGTCAGACCGTTTCCGACCTGTATTAATGACGGCATCTACGACAATTTTAGGATTGTTGCCTACTGCTTTGGCGACCAGTCCGGGTTCGGAAGCCAATGTTCCGCTTGCCATTGCGGTAATCGGTGGAACATTTATGGCAACCCTCATCACCCTTTACATCATCCCAATATTTTATTCACTAATCGCTAAAACAGAAAAACAATGAATACTTTAATAAATATAAAATCAATAGCAGTATTCGCTGTACTGCTCACAACGCTTATTTCCTGCAACAATCAGGAGAAAGGAACTGAACAAACAACTGCGAACGACAAAACCCAAAAAGTAGAAGTCGTAAAACCTCAAAAGCGGTCGTTCATTGCAGAAATATTGATTACAGGAACTGCAAGACCCAATCAAATCACCACTCTTTACGCAATGGAAAGCGGAATGCTGATGCAAATGCGAAAAGACATTGGCGATAGGGTAAAACAAGGTGAAATACTTGCTGTATTGGAAAATCCGGAACTGCTTCAACAGCAGATGAAATGGCAAGCTGAAACCAAAGCAAAAAAATCCAACTACGAACGCTTGAATTCAGTTTACGAGAAAACCCCTGCGTTAACCAACATTCAAATGGTGGAGAATGCAGAAGCGGAATACCTTTCTGCCAAAGCCAATTTGAATGGCGTTAACAATCGAATTAGCTTCTTGACAGTTAAAGCTCCTTTTTCAGGCACCATCACCAAACGCTTTGTGGATAAGGGATCAATGATTCAAAGCGGATTAAGCCAAAGTAATCCGCAAGCATTGTTTGAGTTACAAGAAATCAATCCCATTCGCTTGACCATTCCTGTTCCTGAATCGGATGCTGTGGGTATTCAAAAAGGAATGGATGTGGAAGTAACCTTGCCCGAATTATCTGGCAAATCTTTTATGGCAAAAGTGAGCCGTACATCCAATGTGCTTGACCCAATGTCCAAAACAATGCAAGTGGAAATTGATTTGGAAAACCCTGATGGCAAAATCCTTTCGGGGATGTACGCTAAAGTCTTAATGCAAATAGAAAGCAGGGAAAACATCCTGTCATTGCCAATGATAGCCAAAGTGAGTCATAAAAATGAAGATTATGTGCTTGCTGTAGTAGATGGCAAAGTCAAAAGACTGCCTGTAAAAATTGGATTATCCAATCAAGACTACTTTGAAGTTTTGAATGATGAAATCACATCTGAAACACAGGTGATTGTACAAGGAAAAGGGTTGGTGAAACCAGACCAAATTGTTGAACCGATATTAAAACAAGAATAATGAAGAATTTGAAATATAGATTAAACGGAATTTGGCTAATATCATTCGTCTTTCTTTTGATAGTAGCCAACACAAATCAATTAATTGCACAAGACACCATTCCTATAAATTTGGAAAAAGTATTGGAATTAGGCGGTGCAGATAATTTAACCATCAAAGAATACAAGGAGCGACAGGAACTTTCATTGGCAGAACTCTCAAAAGCAAAGGAATGGTGGCTGCCTGAAATTTATGCAGGAGCACAGACCCATCAACTTTGGGGTGCAGCAATGAATACAGACGGTCGTTTTTTCTTGGATGTGAACCGCCAAAACCTTTGGGGTGGTTTAGGACTGAATGCGAATTGGGATTTTGCAGACGGCATTTACAATGCTAAATCTGCCAATCTCAGAAGTCAGGCAAGCCAGTATATGACACAGGCAGAACGGAATCAGCAATTACTGAAAATGATTGATGCATATTACGATTTGATGACTGCACAACTCAACTACAATGCGTATCAAAAATTGGTTATTCAATCGGATAGCATTGTACAACAGATCCAAATTCAGGTTGAAGGTGGTTTGCGTTATGAATCTGAATTGCTCTTGGCAAAAAGCAACAAAAATCACTTACAAGTGGAAATGCTCAATGCCAAAAAAGAATACAACAACGCTTCGGCAGCATTGAAAAAACTGCTCAATATTGAGCAAAATGTAAAATTGGCGAGTGTAGATGAATCTTTGCTACCATTGGATTTTACAGCAGAGTTGGAAATGGTAGAAGACTCAGCTTATCTAAACCGTACGGAGATAAAAGCCAACGAAATAAATTTTCGGGCATTGGAAATAGAACGTAAAAAGTACACCACAGGCTTATTTATTCCTGAATTGAATATAGGTACTTATGGCTCTTATTTTGGACGGATAAACGGGAATGTTTCACCAATGTTCCCAGCTCAATATCCCGAGACACAACAGCTATATCCAACAAGTGCGTTGAACGTTTCATTAATGTGGAAAATTCCTTTAGGAGCTTTCACCTATCAGGGAGACAAAAAGTCCTATGACAGTAAAATGCGACTTAATCAAATTGAAGCAGAGCAATTTAAAGTTCAAATCAATGAAGAAATTGCCAATGCCACTTCCGATTTACAATTAGGGAAAGAACAAATTGAAATCGCTAAAGAAGGTTTGGATTTTACTACAGAAGCATTAAACCAAAGCATTGAAAGGCAAAAATTAGGAACGGCAATACCTTTTGAAGTCTTTCAGGCACAACAATTTTTCCTGCAAGCACAATTGGATTATTTAAAAGCAATTAGTGCTTACAATAAAGCCCAATATGCTTTGAAAGTGGCGAAGGGGGAGAATTTGTAGAGGCTTATTAAGCTCTGAACAAATGTATTTTAGAATTTGCTTAAATAAGAAAATTGACTATATTTGTACACATGGAAAACAACTCTTGCATAAGACAACAAGCGGACATTAAGCAAATAAACCGTTGCAAAGACCGCGTTTCAGAACTGAATGGTTCGTTTGACTATTTGTCGAACGGACTTGAATTGGCGGGAAATAACGTAAGACTGAAAATCCTGTTTCTTCTTTATGAAGAGAAGCAACTCTGCGTTTGTGATTTAAGCGATATTCTCGGTATGACCATTTCGGCAGTTTCACAACACCTGCGAAAACTCAAAGACAGAAAACTTATTGAAACAGAAAGGCAAGCACAGACAATTTTCTATTCGTTGACAAAGGAATATGAAAAAATGCTCAATCCGTTTTTTAAAATACTTGAAGAAAATAAAATCTTGGAAGCCGTATGAAAAAAGACAATAAATTAATCGGTGCAGGACTTCTCACCGCTATAGCTGCTTCGCTTTGTTGCATTACCCCTGTTTTAGCTCTCGTAGCAGGAACAAGCGGACTTGCTTCAGCTTTTTCTTGGCTCGAACCTTTCCGACCCTATTTTATCGGATTGACAATTTTGGTACTTGGCTTTGCTTGGTATAAAAAATTGAAACCGAAAAAAGAAATCGACTGCAATTGTGAAACAGACGAAAAGCCAAAATTTATTCAGAGCAAGAAGTTTTTAGGAATTGTAACAGCATTTGCAATCATAATGCTTGCCTTTCCTTACTACGCCCATATTTTCTATCCCAAGACAGAAAAACAAATAATTGTAGTTGACAAATCAAATGTTCAGACCGTTGAATTCTCTATTAGTGGTATGACTTGTTCAGGTTGTGCAGAACTCGTAAATCACGAAGTGAATAAACTTTCAGGAATACTAAAATCAACCGCTTCATACGAGAACGGAAATGCAATTGTAGAATTTGACAACTCAAAGACCGACATTGCAGAAATTGAAAAAGCAATTAACTCTACAGGCTATACTGTAACCGACAAAAAAGATAAATAAAATGGAAGTCATACTACAATCAACAATCACTTGCCCAAACTGCGGACACCAAAAAGAAGAAACAATGCCGACAGACGCTTGCCAATATTTTTATGAGTGTGAAAATTGCAAGACCGTTTTAAAACCACAACAAGGTGATTGCTGTGTTTATTGCAGTTACGGAAGTGAAAAATGCCCATCTATTCAGGAGAAAAATTGTTGTAAATAAAAAGCCAATCGCACACTTGCAAGCACATTGCCAAAGCCACACGAGCCAACGCTGCAACCAAAGCTTTGTCAAAGAGCTTGCAAGTCCCTGCCCAGAAAAAGAAAAACAAAAAATT
>CAZNTR010000182.1:0-7776 GCA_964575925.1 uncultured Chitinophagales bacterium | reverse complement strand
TGCTTGCTTAGAACTTGGTGTTACGATTAAGTATAATCAACACGTTAGAGAATTATTTCAAGGCGAATCTAAATGGATTGCTAAAACAGAACAGCAAGAATGGCAAGCAGATAAAATCATTTTAAGCACAGGCGGAAAATCAATTCCAAGCACCAGAACTGAAGGCGAAGGATTTCGCATATTAAAAAATTTGGGGCACACATTAGTCGAACCTTATGCTGCTTTAACGCCTCTAAAAGGTGCACATCCTTACGAACAAGGTTTGCAAGGAATTTCTCTAAATGTTGAACTAAGCGTTTCAGCTTTGGGCCAAAAAACGCAATCGAACAGAAGTGGATTTTTATTTACTCATGATGGATTTTCTGGTCCTGCGGTTCTCGATCCATCACATTTTGCCGTTTTACATCAATTAGGAAGAATCGAAAAACCTGATTTTCGCGTAAATTGGGCATCCAAAAAACGAGAAGAGTGGGATTTGCATTTACAATCAGGCCGCGGAACGGTTTTGAATCGCCTTAAAGAATGGCTTCCTGCACGTTTAGCAGAATCACTTTGTGCAGAATGTAACTTAAATTCTCGGAATTGTTCGGAATTGCGAAGAGAAGAACGTTTAAATCTCTTAGAAAAACTCGTTTCGTATCCTTTAGAAGTTTCAGGAAATGAAGGCTATCGAAAAGCCGAAGTAACTGGCGGCGGTGTTCCATTGGAAGAAATCAACACTGGAAATATGGAAAGCAAAATCCTTCCGGGTTTGTTTCTCTGCGGTGAATTAGTTGATGTTTTTGGCCGAATCGGCGGATTTAATTTTTACTGGGCTTGGGTAAGCGGGAGATTGGCTGGAAAGGGATGAAGTTCAAATCATACCCTGCCTCGAAAATAGGTAATCGAGGCAGGGTATGAAATTTAAAACTTAGTAATTTTCAATTTGATTTTTTTTAAGAGACAACTTTTTATAAAAATTAATAAAGAAGTCGATAGATCTTTTCATGTAAAACCCAATTGTAATTCCAATGGCAAGATAATACAGTTCGTTTTGTGTGGATAAACCACTACTACTTTTCATTGCAATCATAACAACAACAATTATGCTCACAATAAAACCGAAGGTGTGATAAGCTAATTTGAAATACTCTTTATGCATTGTAAAATGGAGTTTAAAGTGCACAACCAATTGCAAAAACCGCAGTAAAACCGATTACACATGCTGGTGCTTCAACCATACATAACACACCAACATACCAGTCTTCACCAGTTATTCTATCAAAAGTATTTCTCCAATTTCCTCCAACACAATCAAGCCAATCTCCAAAGTCAGAAATATTATTCGATGTTGATTTCAAGCTTTTTCCCATTTGATTTCTATTAATAGACTTAACAAGATTCATGTCGGTGTCATAAACATTTAGAAACATTTCATCATTTATGTTTACAACTTCTAAAACTAGACTTGCATTATTTGTCATTGATTTATGATAAACTAATGATGGTTTATCTTCACCTTCTCTAAAAATTGGAATGGATAGTACTTCGTTTTCTGCAATTTCAAATTTTGAAATTACAGCATTTTCATAATCAAAAGTTAACACTTCTTGAGTTGTTGGTATTTTGATTTTTTTAAAAGTATTTGAAATAATTTTTTTTTCTTCCAGATACTTTTTATCTACTTTTATTTCACTCGATATAAAATCATTTATGACCCCTTTTTCAAATAAAACTTTCATTTGAATCAAGTTCTCATTGTTTTTGATATCAGGTATAGTTGAACTGGTATTTTCAGAACAAGCAAATGTCGCAAATCCGAAGATAGCAATCATAAATAATATATTTTTATTCATTTTGAATTATTTTACTATTATTGTTAAATGTAAATAAATAAAATACCCCCCCCCTTAACTAAAGTCAATCTAATGCAACTATTTTAACAAAAATTTACATATGCATTAATAAACAATCATATTAAAAACTAAATTTTTTAGATAGTTCATATTTGGCTCAAGCTCTTGAAAAGGCAATTAATGGACTATAATTTCCTAAATCTGCTTTTTGAACGGCATCAATGTATTGTTTTCTGAAATCAGATCGTTGAATTAAACTAGCTCCTCCCCAAGTAAAAACAGGCTTATTAAACAGCTTTTGAATAATAATATCTGCCATATAACGACTATGACGGCCATTTCCATTAGAGAAACAATGAATACTAACTAAACGATGTTTAAATCGAATTGCGATTTCATCTTCATTAAAAACCTTATGTTCAATCCAGAAGGTGGTGTCATCGAACAATTTTCGTAATTCTACTGAAATAACCCATTTATCAACACCTATATTCTTATTCGTTTTTCTATACTTTCCAGCCCAGCTCCACACATCACTATACATTTTTTTGTGAACTTGGCAGATAAAAGCTTCAGTCAGAATTTGTTCTCTAGATAGTTTCTTTTTCTTTTGAATCCAAAGTAGCGCATCTTCAATATTCAATTGCTCTACTTCGTCTAGTTGATTTCGATTAACAATAGTAGGAATAAGTAAACCTTCTTTTTCCTCTTCATCTAGAGGAGTTTGCCCCTGAATGTAAGAAAAATCTAGTCCCATAAAGTTTCAATATGATTTAGTTTGATATCTAAAGTCCGTTCTTCAATTGCTCTTTTTAGTCGTTTTTGAGAATTCTCTTGATCCTCCAATTTCATTGTATTCGCTGTTCTTAATACAATTTCAGTTGCTTTTTTTTGCGCTTTCTCATTCACATATTCTTCCAAAGTTCCAACTTTCGGAACAAAAGCATAAACAAGCTGCATATCAAAAGCTTCCGCAACATCTTGCAGCGTTTTTAAAGTCACTATCCCTTCTGCTTCTCTTTGCTCTAAACTTGCAATACTTTGTTTTGAAACATTCACTTTATCAGCAAGTTGTTTTTGCGTAATTCCAAAAACAGTACGAATTGTTCGAATCCAACCTTTTACTGGAATTTGTTGACGTGTAAATTGCTGCAAAGGCGATAACACATCGCTTAATTGTTGTACTAGTAGCCATCTATTCTTCATAATCAGTCTATAGTATGACTTTTATATATAATTGTCAATACATAGATTGTTTACAAATACACTTTTGTCAATCTATATACTGACTATTATATTGGTTTGAAATCTATTCTAAAGTGTTAAAACAATCTCTTTAGCTATCAAATCGTGAATTGAGTCGTTGTTTAATCTCGTCTAACGAGTACGTTTTTAATTCCCCTTTGCGATATTGTCCTAATCGCTCTTCTAAAATGGTTTGATGCCATTGCGGAGATTCAAGATTTTCATCCGCATTCAAATCTTCCCAAAGCTCTTCCATGAGCTTAATTTTTTCAGATTTAGTGTACGATTTCAGATTTACTAAAGACATAATTCAATCTAATTAAAATGCTTTTACTTTCCAAATATTGGGAATTCTTGTTATCTCTGAGGTTGTTTGAAATGTGATATGAGATTGAGTCTTTGGCCGAATCGGCGGATTTAATTTTTACTGGGCTTGGGTAAGTGGAAGATTGGAGAGAAGAGTTGAATTAAAGTCGAACAAACCGTTTCTTAATTTCTAAAATTCTATTTGTGCTTATTCCCACATTTTTAGCAAGTTTTTCCCATGATCGTCTCGGTTATGGAAAACTACATTAAAAACTAGTTGAAGAAATAATTGTTCTAATTCTGAAATGGATTGCGTTAAAGACCAAACAACTTGAAAGATTTGTTCATAATCTAATGAGGGTATTCTAAAATTGTGATGAAGCAGTCCACTAATACTATGAGTATGAAAACGACGATTTTTGATGTGATCAAACCGTTTAACGGCAAAATATCCTTGGTGATGACCACTTTCTATGAGTTTAGTTTCAGGAATAATTAATCCAGCGTTTTTTGCCATTTCAGCATATACAAATTCAATTGCACCCGCATCTAAACCATCTTGTTTAGTTGGAAACTTTACCAACCAATCTTCAACTTCAGCATCATTTGTTGTATTCCCGTAGTACCATTCATTTTTTTGAGAATCATACTTCATCATTGCTTTTGGCCTAGCCCCTGTAGAAGAACCATTTAACTGCAACAAAAGTGGAATCACATCACTACTTTTTCCAGTTAGAACGTTTTCGGATTCAGAAAAAAGCAGATCAATGGGTTTAAAAGATTCTGATTCGTTGAATTTATATTCTGGAATAAATTCCAAAGCCCCAACTGACCTGTTTTCTCTTAAAAGTAAACGATGAATCGGCGAGATTTCAGCTATTGAAATTCCCGTTTTCCTTAAATATCGGTCTTGAAGTAACAATCCCCAACCATCTGGTAATGCATCATAAAATACACCAGGCAAATTAAAATGATCAGGATTCGAAAACTCTTGTATTCCTGCTATTGGTTTTAAATGGAGTGGTGAAATGGGTAAATAATGATTTAAAAAGTCTTGACTAAACTCAAAATAAACAGAGCGATTGGCATAAAGCAAGGTCCCGATTTTGTACTTAACTGTCCCAAAATTCAGATAAGCAACAGTCTTATTTTCTTGCAATAAAGATTTGATATCAATCATTTTTTTTTCCTCACCCTTTTTCTTTTGGCTTGCAGATACATTTTTTCAACTTCTTGAATAGATTTTGGTTGAGGCTTAAACTCCAAAGCCAGAACAAGTTGATCTAGTAAGTGAAGCACTCCAAGAATCTGAATTAGTGTCGAAAATGCAACTTCTCCTGTTTGTTCAAAACGGCGCAAGGTTCCCAATGGAACCTGAGCTCTTTGAGATAACTCTTCCTGAGTAAATTCATGAGCTATTCGATGATTTTTTACACTTTCAGCTATTTTTTTTAAGGCAATTCTTGGAGGATTAAGTACTAACATAATAGTAGTAATGTACTAATTATTATTTTAAATAAGAAAATAAGAGTAGTTATATATAATAATACTAATAACCTGAATTCGGGATAAGGATTATTCAATTTTTTTAGCATAAAACTAAAAACTAAGAAAAACGTCATTTGGCTTCGCAGTGCCTTCGGTATAACTGACACTCTCAAAGTGCCGCGAAGTGAAAAGTGATTCTCGGAACCGCGAAGCGAAATCTCGAATTTAACTCCCAATTGGGCCAAGATTCCGTTTTTCAACGGAATGACGGTGGTTTTTCAAACCAGTTTTATTATTTATTTCTTATCCCAAACTCAGGTTATTTGATTTTGATCTGCCAGTTTTGCTTAGATTCGCTGGATTTATAAAAATTAAAATAGACATTTAGATAAAATACCGATAGTTGTTTTACAACTTCTGAGTTAATCATTCATTAGTTCGGACAACATAAATTTTGAAGTAAACTTACCTTCCCTTTCATTGTAAACTACATTTCAGCGCACCATTTTTCCAAAGTCCTAAACTTTGACAGTGGTAAAAACCCGAGCTAAAAAAACACACTATAAACCTGAGTTCGGGATAAGGTTTATTACAATAATTTTAATAAATACCCAGAATAAACAATGAAGAACCGCATGTGGCTTAGTAGTGGAATCTCTAATTTAAGCCCAAATTAGACCGAGATTCTGGGTCAAGCCTGGAATGACGAAATTTATTTTTACCTGTTTTTATTTTAATTTCTTATCCCGAACTCAGGTTATAAATAAAAATAGAACTTAGAGCCTTTCCCTAATTCACTATCAACCTGTAATTTGGTCCTATTTAAGTCTAAAAACGTTTGGCAAACTTGCAATCCGAATCCTGTGCCTTTTTCGTTTCTTGTTCCATTTTTTGTAAACCGTTCGAGTTTTACGGTTAAGCGTTCGATTGCGTCATCATCCATTCCAACTCCTGTATCAGAAACATATAACTGCGCTCCACTTGGCGTTTCTTCGCAACCTAATTCAATCTCACCACCGTTTGGTGTAAATTTTATGGCATTGTGCACTAAATTTCTAAAAATTTGACGCAAATGTTCAGGATTAGCAAAAACTGTTTTATTTAAGTCAGTGCATGGTTTTATTCGAAATGTTAATTTTTCATTTAAACACTTTTGTGAGAACGTATTTTGTATAGTTTCAAACACATCTTGGATTTTCACCTCTTGTTTCGATAAAGTAAATCCATCTTTTTGCGATTCTGCCCAATTGAATAAATTGGAAAACATGAGCTGAATCTGATCTGTATTTTCTTCAAGGATTGGTGCAATCTCAGCAAACTCTTCATGACTTATACTCTTAGTGTTAAATAAGTTGAAGAACCCGGACAAGGGCGCAATCATATTATTTATATCATGACTAACAATCGATAATATTTCACTTTTGAAATGACTTAATTCCCTTAACTCGCTATTTGTAATTTGTAGTTTTTCATTTAGTAGCTGATTCTTTTTGCCAAATCGATAAGCAAAAAACGTTATGATAACGATGGTTGAAATAATCAGAAATAGAATAACATTCCAAAATTGTTGTGTTTTTAATTCCTTTTCACGTTCAATTGCTGCAATTTGAAGTTGGTCATTTTGAATCGTTTTTTCATAGAGTTCTGTACTCAGTATATCTTTTTCTTTTTCTTCTTGATAAACAGAATCCCTATATGCATCATAAATGTAAAAATACCTGACAGCTTCTTTGTAGTCTTATGTCTTTTCGTATTCCTGAGCAATTATTTGATATAAACGAAATAATTCCCATTTAGCATTTAACCTTTTTTGGATTTCGATTCCACTTAAAGCACTTTGGATGGCATCATTATGATTATTTAATTGGCTTTGAGCTTTTGCAAGAACTCCATAAGTAAATCCTCTATCCCAATCACCAATCTCCTTATCTTCCAAATTTATCTTATTTAAGTAATTTAGCGCTTTAACACCTTCGTTTAAAAAAACATGTGTTTCTGCAAGCATTGTTTTAGCTCGAAACACCGATAATTTGAAATTATATTGTTCGGCAATTTGTAAGGCTTCTGAAAAATTAATTAAAGCTGAGTCATACTTTGCTAAATCGTTATACACAATACTGGTATTGAATGTCACATAAAACAATTGATCTTTATTATCCATCGTTTTAAAGATTTCTGTTGCTCTATTAAAGTGAGTTAAAGCCAATCTATACTCTTTCCATACTGAATAAATCAAACCAAAGTTATTTAACACACGAACTTTCCCTAGCATATTTTCGGCTTCAGAAAACCACTTTTCAGCTTTTGAGTTATAATATAATGAGCTATCATAATCACCTTTTATGTAATGTGATAGTGATTTCCAATACTCAAATTCACCTTTTAAATTCTTATGAGGTGTATTTGCAAATAGTTTCGCATTTGAATGAAGTAATATCAGGGAACTATCTGGATTATTAAATCTTAGACTCGCAGCTTTCGTTAACACACTTTTCAAATAAATGGAATCTTGGTTTTGAGCAAATCCAGAATTCGAATAAAACATGAGCAATAAGATGATGAACACTTTTGCAAATAACCGAATCATAAAAGCTTTCCTTTTTGAATAAACACGAATGAATAAAAACACACGAAATTATTTTGCTTCTTTTTGGCACAAAACATTAAGCGATTAACACTTGATAGATTTTCAAGATAATCAGCAAATTGGGTTGTGACAATCATTATTAAAAAAAAAATCAAATTTGTTTATTGAGCCAAATTTAAAAATAGAATTTGGCTTTTTGTACCCTTTTAAATGATGTGTAATCGCCGATTAATTTGCTCAAATGCACTTTTTAAAGTGAGCTAGTGTTATGTTAACAAAGAATTGACGAATATAATCTTTTAAGTTTTATTCTTG
>CAZNTR010000181.1:0-7777 GCA_964575925.1 uncultured Chitinophagales bacterium | reverse complement strand
TAGCGTTTTTGATCTTCTTGAACAGATTTTGTTAAATAATTGCTAGGATAAATAATAGAATCTTGTTTAATGATTGGTCTGCTGAATCCATAAATCCAATCTTGAATTCCTGATGCATCATAAATATCATTTCGGATATAAAAAAGGTAGTAAATATGCTCAGGTTTGTGCGTTTTTAGTAATTCTTTTGTCAATAAATAATATTGAACCGGGCCATAACCGTTTACACCAAGATTGCTTATTTCTAGATTCGTTTTTGCTTCAAGGATTTCTGTAAAGCGTTTATTTTTTTTCACTTCAAGTGACGAAACAAATGAGTCGCCAATTAGCCAAATAGAATTCAACTCATTATTCTCATCATCTCTAAATCCATAATTATTGATTTCTACTTCAACGGAAGATTCTAATGGCCAATTAACTTTTGTTTTTAAGTTGGGAATGAACTTCCAACCTAAAACGGAATCAGGCTGAAATAATAAATCACCCGTTGGATAACCGTTAGGTAAAGGGCTAATAATCCGAGTAATAATTTCAGCGAGAAAGAGTGATACAAGAACAGAAAACCCGAAGAGACTTATATTCAGAATTCCATGTTTAATTCGATTTCTCAATTTTTCATTAAAGAAAAAAATACCAATGCCAAGAATAAAACAGATAGATTGAAAACCCCAAATACCATAACGAATATCTAATCTTGAAATAGAATCATCATAAGAAAAATAAGTACTTATGAAATATTCATTGAATAGTAATCCTAATAAAATCAGGATTATAGATATAAACTTAAGACTTCTATTCACTTGTAAAGATTCATCAACCTTCTATTTGTTTTAGCCAATCGTTCAGATTGTAATAGTTAGTCACTCGAATAACTTTGCCTTTATGAATATCAAAAAAAGCCCCGACAGATAATACATATTTTTGTCCATGAGCTTCTGGTAAACCTGAAACTGTTTTCATGTAAGTACCATGAATTGTAAATTCTGCGGCAGCTCGAGATTTATCTTCAGAATACATAACAACTAAATCTGTTGAAGTTTCTTTGTAGCAACTATTCATGTGATACATGAAATCGAGAAATTCACGCTTCCCAACAACTCGATTTCCCTGATTGATATCATGAATGATGTTTTCATCTAAAAGTGATGCAAATTTGGCTAAATCGCCATTATTAAAAGAGTAATAGTACGATGTGATGATATCCATAATCAGAGCAAATAATGGTTAACTAGTTTGGCTTAAAATAGTGAAATTGTAAATAAGTTTTGAATTTCTTTATAAGTCTAATTCTGGCGCGAGCGGACGCTCGCGCTAGGTTCGGGGATTCTAATCACGAGCGGACACTTGCGCTATATTAAATTCAGTTTTTAACATATAAGAGAGTTTTAGTTTCGAACTTCGAACGTTCAATTTCTTATTCCATTCTCCGCCATAAACTTTGTATTTTTGACGCATGCCAAGTTATACCGTCGAATTACCTGATGATAAATACGAGATAAACTCAGAACTCGTTGATGAATGTATTCATCTTTTAAAACAAATAAACGCAGACGCTTCTGTTTTTGCTCAACTTACTGAAGAACAACGTATAGAGCTTTTTAAAGAAGCCGTTTTTTTTTCTAAACCTTCACGCGAAGAATTATTAAAGCGTAAAAAAGCCCTAAAGACTGCTAAGAAGCGTGCTGGACAAGAAAAAGATCGTGAAGCAAGAGCAACTTCAGGAATCAGACAAGCGCGATTAAAAACTGTTTTTGAAGCACCTGAATTGTTACAATTACCAGCTCATGAACATGATGAACGCCCCGATTTAACTTCCCCTAGAAACTGTTATGTCTGCAAAAAAGAATTCACGAAAGTTCATCACTTTTACGATTCTATGTGCAGAGAATGTGGCGATTATAACTATGCTAAACGTTTTCAATCCGCTGATTTAGCCGGGCAGGTTGCTTTAATAACGGGTTCTCGTTTAAAAATCGGATATCAGGCTAGTTTGATGATGTTGCGATCTGGTGCTACACTTATTGCAACAACTCGTTTTCCAGTTGATTCTGCCATTCGTTTTTCAAAAGAAGCTGATTATGAAGTTTGGAAAGATAAACTACATATTCACGGTTTAGATTTACGACATATTCCAAGTGTGGAGTTATTTGCGACTTTTGTGGAACAGAATTTTCCACGATTAGATTTCATAATTAATAATGCGGCTCAAACTGTTCGCCGTCCGACTGGATTTTATGCTCATTTAATGCCGATGGAAACCGCTCCTATTGACAGATTACCCGAATCGGCTGCCTATTTATTAAGAAAGCATGAAAATCTAAAGAAACAACTAAGCGGATTTACTCAACAATTATCCGCACAAGAAAGAAATCTTCCCGTTTCATGGACAGCAAAAGGCCCCGGAATTGGAATTCGTGGTTCAGCTCAATTATCTCAAATTCCATACACTTTTGACGATTCAGTTGATGTAGATGAAGTTTTTCCTCAAGGAAAATTAGATGCCGATTTACAGCAAATTGATTTAAGAACGGTAAATAGCTGGCGTTTGCGTTTGGGTGATGTTCCGATGGCAGAACTTTTAGAAGTTCAGTTAGTCAATTCTATTGCGCCGTTTGTCTTAATAAATCGACTGATTCATTTAATGAGAAAAGATTATACTGGTCAAAAGCATATTGTGAATGTAACGGCAATGGAAGGGAAGTTTCATCGATTTAAAAAAGCAGATCGACATCCCCATACAAATATGGCAAAAGCAGCTTTAAATATGATGACACATACATCAGCTTCGGATTTTGCAAAAGATGGAATCTATATGAATGCTGTTGATACGGGTTGGGTTACGGATGAAGATCCCGTTCAATTATCACGTTTTAAAGAAGAGTTTCACGATTTTCAGCCACCATTAGATATCGTTGATGGCGCAGCAAGAATTTTAGATCCACTCTTAGATGGTATGAATACAGGAAAACATTGGTGGGGAAAATTCCTAAAAGATTATTTCCCAATCGACTGGTAACAAAAAAATGAGAAATGAGAAATGAGAAATTATCCACCACTCAAACCTCAAACCTCAAACCTTAAACCTTAAACCTTAAGCCTTTTTAAACTAGAAGCCCACAGATAATTGCGCAGTAAAAACATAATCATCTCTATCGGTTCCTTCATTTGAGCCATCTTGCCAAGATAATTTACCAATTATACTTCGTGTAATTTTGTATCCAAAAACGAATTCATATCTATTTGTTTCTGCAATCCAAGGCGGAGGATTTCCATTGGGAAACATCACTTTGGATGGATTATCACCAAAATCCATATTCTCATATCGTACAGCTACATAAGCACCAACTAGAAAAGGAAGATTTACTTTTGACTGAATTAGCCAATGAGTTAGCTCTAAATCAAGTTTTTCGTGAGGAGGGACAATATCTGCTGTGGATGTAATTCCTTGAAGTGGAGCGCCCCAATTGTTGTATAACCACTGTCCAGTTAATTCAAAATAGGAATAACTAAACGTTGCATCAAAGGCATAAATAGTTTGTTTAAAACTTTGTAATTCCTTGTCTGTCAGATTTTTATTCATATCCTCATTTCGCATCATATAACTACCATGCGAGAATGAAGCTCCAATTTTAGCCCAAATAACAGGTTGTAATACAACTCTTCCAATAAAAGATGGACTCCCTTGGCTATATTCTAAAAAACCAGATGCAGGAGCCGTTGTAATGGCTATAGTGTAATCTACAAAATTGGCTTTCCCTAGTGTTCCTGTTACTGCCATTCCTTGTGTATAACGTCTTTGATAAACAGGAGCCATTCCTGAATTACTTGAGTAATCAATAGGTCCGGTAGGGAAGTAACCCAACTTTTTGTCAACTCTAAGATTCCAGGCACTTTCTAAGGATAAATTAGCAAAAGGATTATCAGATGAAAGAATTTGGCGATGATTATAACCAAAAGGAGTTGTAATTCTACCTGCTTGAATCGTAAAATTATTCGTTTCAAATGGTTGAAAATTGATATTCAGCAAGGAGAAAAAAGGGGAGTGCATGGTTTCTTGACCATAATAATCCGATTGTAAGGTGGCATTAAACCACCATTTTTCTGATATATCAGCGGTCATAAATAATCTCATATTTGGCATAAAAAAGGACCAATTCGGATTTGGCGTTTGGTTTAACAATGCTCTAGCTCCTTGTCCACCTTTGCGAATTTCAAAATCAACTAAGCCGCCCCAAGTAATTTGCTGTGCTTTAATTGTTGTAAATAAACTTAAACAAAAAAGTAGGAGAGTTGGGGTAGATAAAAACGTTATATTTTTTTTCATAATCATATTTTTTTGTTCACTAATCACTTGAAAATAATCAATTTGTTTCTTCCCAATTCACTTCATAAATCTGAACGGGTTTTTCTATACCTTTTACTGAAACAGGTTCTAATTCAGTTAAATTTGTACTTCGTTCTAAATTTCTAGCAGTGTTTTCTGAAAGGATGATTTTATGAGGCCCTGCGGCTGAACATAATCTAGCTCCAAGATTTACATGATTTCCTATTACAGTATAATCCAATCTGTTATCTGATCCCATTGCTCCCATTACCACTGCTCCTGTATTAATTCCAATTCCAATGGCAATTTCTAATCCGGCTGCTAAAAGGATTTCTGATGCTTTTTGTTGAATATCAATTGCAGCTTGAACCGCACGGCGATCTTTTTTATCCCCTTCAAAAACAGCGACCATTTCGTCACCTACAAATTTATCAATATCACCACCATGTTTTTTTATTACCTCTGCTTGAAAACTTAACGTTTCATTTAGCATTGAGATGACCTCTTCAGGCGGTCTTTTTTCACTCCACTTTGTGAAACCTCGAATATCAGAAAAAAATACGGTTACTTCTTTACGTTGCCCACCTAAGTCTCTGTCCGTCAAATTTTTACGTATAGCTTCAATTGTAGCATTTGAAACAAATTTTAACATTTCAAGTCGCTCTTTAAGGGTATTTAAAAGCTGATTAAACGTATCTGTTAGAAGACCTAATTCGTCGTTTGAAGTTACAGGAACAGGATGCGCATAATCTCCTTTTTCCATTCTTCTAATACCTGAAACAAGCAAATCAATTGGTTTTGAAACGTAAGATGCAAATATTATTCCGACAAATATCGAAAATCCCACTCCTAACAAACCAAACAAAATGATACTCGTTTGTAAGGAGAGTAATTCTTTGATTCGTTCAGAGTAAGAACTAGCAATTACATAATAGGATCTCGGTTGTTCAGCACCTTCATACAATTTCATACGAGTGACAAAGATTTGCCAATCTTGGTCTTGTAATTCCTCCGAAAAACTAACTGAATTAGAGGTGTTTTCGACCTCCAAACCAGCAGAACTTACATTTTTTGATAGATTTAAGAGTTCTTTTTCTGAAATTGAAGTAAATGAAGTGCTTATCATATTCCCTTTAATGAAAAAACTAACTTCACTTCCAATATCTTTTGCTAATTGAATGGCCTCAATTTTGCGGTAGGGAAAACCATAAGAAAGTGTTCCAATTACATAATCCCCAGAGAAAATAGGAACGGAAACAACCGAATAAAAACTGCCTGATACACTCCAAATAGATGGTTTGGTTACGTATTCGCCCTGTAATGCATTTATTAAACCAGGTCGTTCAGCAATAGAAAATTTTGATGTTGGAATGGAAGATAATTGACCAAGAACCACTCCTTCAGGATTGCAAATAACCAATAATCCCGCAGAATCTGCATTAAAGAAATAACTATCTGGGATTAAGGTATCTGGTACTACAGGATCAAAATCTAATAAAACTCGAAGTTCATCGCGTAGTTTTTGATTTATTGTTCTAGAGTCTTGTGTTGAAACTGCAGCTCGTAAACTTGGAACATCAGCTAATAAAATAGCCGTTTGGGCTAATTGTCTAGAACGGATTTCTTGAATTCTTCCGAAAATCTCCGCTTTTTCTTTAAAATTTCGTTGAATATCAGTGTTTATTCGCTCTGTAACTTGAAACGTTACTCCAAACATAACTAAGGCAATAGTAAGCATAATTAAACCAGAAATGCTCAATATTAACTTTAATCGTATGCTTAAGTGTCGTTTCATTTTTCTAAAGTGATAATTAAATTAGTCGTAGTGTCTAAAGTCTTAAATTCTTTACTGTATTCTTTGTAACCAGGTGAATAGGCATGAAGCGTGTAGGTTGATTTTTGCGTTCCATTTAATTCAAAACTTCCATCAGGGGTTGCCGTTATCCATTGATCTGTTTTTTTACTTAAAACCACAATTTCTGCATTCATGTGAGAGTGAATATCGCAAAAAACAGTAACTATTCCAGGTTTTTCAAAAGCAACATCAACCGATTCGCCTTGAGTTCTTCTTCCAATATCAAACTTTTTTACCGATGATAAACTAAACACATTATGAAAAACAGGATCATTGTTCTTAATCTTAACTTTTTCTCCTTGCCTGATAACAATTAAGCGCGGTTCAAACTGAATTTCTTTTTGATTTAAAACAGGTATCTCACTTTTATCAGATTTAATTTCTTGTTCAGTATCGCTTTCAATCCACACAATTATGGATTGATTTACTTGTTCTGATTCATTTCCCGATTTATTTACAGTAGCTGGTTTGCCATAAGGGCCTCTTTTGACAGATTTAACGGCCTGAGTTGGTAAAATTATTTTTCCTGATATTGATTGCGCAATCGAGTCTGAATTAAGACTTGAATTTAAAAAAAAGACAAATAAAAGTAATACTAACTTCATATTGATGAATTTACGATAAATCAAAAGCTTAACAAAAGATGATTTAAATTTCACTAATATGAGTAATAAAATCTAAAATAGGTAAACTTTTTTTGGTTTGATTTTTAGGTATTGAACTAACTATATGGGATAGTAAATCTAAGCGCGTAATTTATTGCTTTTATTCATGGTTCCTTTTGAATCATTTACTCAAATACTCTTTATTATACAGTAAACGCTATTTTGAATTTAAAGGCATGAGTTATTACTATTGTTAATTTTCTACTATAATTCTAATAAAATCAAGCCTATGATAGATGTTTAGCCCTCGAGTTCGGTATGGAAAATGGAATTGAAAATATCTCATCAACTATTTTCTTAGCTGGAACTCAGTTAATTATTAAAACTCAGTAGTATTAATCAAAAAAAAAGACACGGCTTTTCAAACCTGTGTCTTTTCAATGTTTTGTTATTTAGTGGATAATAGAGTTCACTAAATTTTTTATCACTTTAACATTTTTAAATTGTTTAGACTTCAAACACTGAAGTTCAAAAGGAATAAAAAATTCAGATGGTGGAAATTAATTAGTTTCATTTAAAGTCAATATTAGAATGAAAAATTTAGTGGGTAATCTAACGATGAATAAGAATAGTGAATGTTAAAATTTTCTAATAGTTGAAGGCAGAGGAGATGTGATTCTGATATTAAGTATCAATATTTATTGATTTTAATCATGTATAGCTCATTAAAGAAATACGCTTATATTATGATTACTTCTACAAATACAAAACAAATAGTACCAATAGCTTTCGTACTAATTTAAATGGCAAATCCACAAAGTTAATTCACGGATTCAGTTTTAATTCAAGTCTAATAAAGAATATCGGACCTGCAAAAAGGAAACAATTTTTTGGTAGAGTAAAGGGTAAGCTAAGTTAAATCTATGCTATTTAACTCAGATTGATAACTCGAAGGTGTTTTTCCTGTTTGTGTCTTAAAATTTCGTTGAAAAC
>CAZNTR010000180.1:0-7813 GCA_964575925.1 uncultured Chitinophagales bacterium | reverse complement strand
ATCCATTATTCAACTTTTTGAAAAATGAGGGTAATCAGAGGGGACTCAAGTATTGTAAATAACATTTACAGTTATGATTTATTTGATTCAAACAACCCTAATTTAATTCATTCGCAAGTTTATAATAATATCTTTACGAGCTTAAATTCACCTTCTACACATGCTACTGCGTTTACAAGAAATATTTTTGTTAATGCTTCAACAATAAACACAACAAATAATGGAAATACGAGTGTAAATAATCTATTTCAAACAAATCCATTATTTCTAAACAGCTCTGCATCTAACATTCACGATAATAATTATCGATTATATGCTGGTTCACCTGGAAAAAACTATGGTACAGATGGTTCTGATGTAGGATTTTATGGAGGGGAATTTCCATTTGTATTATTGGAAAGTGGTGCTATGCAATTGCCAACAATTCGTTCATTGCAGGTATCAGGTATTGTAAAACAAGGTGGGCAGGTAAGAGTTATTTCTACTATTTCCAATGCTTCTAATAATTAAAATTTAGAAAGTGAAATTATGAAAACACTTTTAATAATTTTAGGTTTGTTTATTCCTTTGTTAATTCACGCTGAGTCTATTCCAATTGTAAAAGTCGAATATTTTATTGATATCGACCCCGGATTTGGCAATGGTCAAAATATATCTATAAATCAGGATTCAGTAATAAATCTTGATTTTGATGTTGATATTAACAGACTTTCATTAGGTCAGCATTGGGTTTACCTTCGTGCTAAAGATAAAAATGGTTTTTGGACTGCAATTGAATCAAAACCTTTTGTAATTGAAGCGCCATTTACTCAAAAAATAGATACTCAAAATGACTTTGTTGCTTATGAGTTTTTTATAAATAATGATACTGGCAAAGGGAATGGAACCGTAGTATCAATACAAAGGGAAGATGCTCAGCTAGTAGATTTTAACGTGAATGCAAGTTTAAATTCTGGGAGTATAAACCATTTTTTTATTAGAGCAAAAAATAGCGCTGGAATATGGGGACCTACTCTCAGCTCGAGTTATTTTATCGAGCAATCTTTTGTTCCTAAATCAGATTCCATTCCACAAATAACAGAAGTCGAATATTTTTTTAATACTGATTCTGGAAACGGAAAAGGAAATCTTGTAAAAGCAGCTACCAATAGTTTTGAATTTGATAGTCTTATTTCAGTAAATAGCTTAAATATTGGTTCAAATGTACTTTACATGCGAGCGAAGAATTCGCAAAACAGATGGGGAACATTAAATCATGTTGAATTTAATATTGACGAAAAACACGAAATTACGTCACTTCAACCAACTTCAGGAAAAGCCGGCGATTCGTTCAGTTTAATTGGTTTGAATTTTGCTGCGCAAAAAGATGATCATAAACTCTTTTTGGGTTCTCAGCCGGTCATTATTGATCGTGTAAATGAAACCCAAACCGAAGTTTTTGGATTTGTACCCAACATGGAGAGCGGAGTCTATTTGGTTTCGCTGGAAATTGGTGGACACACAGTTCTTGCCGCTGAATCGTTTACAGTTTTACGGTCACAAATTATGGCAAATACGCCACAATTGTTGATGTCGGCGCCTGTGGGTTCTGTTCGTGATACGGTCATCACTATATACAATACTGGTTCGGCCGTGTTGAATCTGAGCAAAGTGGCGTTTAAGGAAAACCGATTTAGTGTTTCACCTTCTTCGGCGCAACTTTCGCCCAATGATTCACTTTCGCTTCGTGTGCAATTCAGTCCAACACAACGAATTTCCTATCGCGATACCTTGGTGATTGAATCGAATGCACCGACTCCATTTTTCACGATTCCCGTTGTGGCAGATGGATTAGATAACGAGTTTGAACTTTCCCGTTTGATACTCGTTTTCAACAAAGTTCAGGTCGGTCAGAATTTGGAAAAAACGATTACAGTGTTCAACCGTGGAAATTTTGGCGGAACCTTAGCATTTGAAAACCCAAATTCGAGTTCGTTTTCTCTTGATTTTCCCGAACAACAAAGCGTTAACGCTTCTGATTCGCTCGTGTTCACAGTGCGATTCAATCCTACTACAATTGGATTAAAGCAAGATTCTGTTTTTGTTCAAATTGTGGGGAAATCTACCCGATTTAAAGTAACCTTGTTGGGTGAGGCGATGTCATCTGGAACGCCATTTTTGGCTGTGAATGAGAAGAACTTGCATTTGCCACTTGTTGGTCCTGGCGGAACATCGAGTCGCGGTTTGTGGCTGTTTAATCGCTCTGAATTAAGCGTTCGCCTCGACAGTTTGTCTGATTTAAGTGAACCGTTTTCAATGACAGAGCTCGAATTTCCTCTCGAAATTCCTTCGTTCGATAGTTTGCGCATCAACATTTCAGCTAGTTCAACTTTGGCAGGAATCTACACCGATACTTTGAGTATTTACTCGTATGCAGGTCTTGAAAAAGTACTTGTTTCTGTTGAGGTTACGAAACCTCAGCTAAGTGTGAGTAACTTAACTTACGTTTTTGAAGAAGTGGCTGTGGGCGATTCGGTAGAATCAACGATAACGCTAAAAAGTGTTGGAAATTTGGATGCGCGTCTTTTAGAAGTTCGCTTTAGCAGTTTGAATTTTAGTTTGATGCCCGTTGAAGGTCGCTTGGCTGATAGCGTGAAAATCCGTTTTCATTTTGTCCCAAGAACTTTTGGCGAGTTTTCAGATACACTAAAAATTATCACCGATGGAGATCAATTGTTTGCTTATGTGAGCGGAAAGTCTCCTATTCCTAATCCGGAATCGGTTCAAAAGGAAGTTCACTACGAAAATACCGAGGTAGGCGTTACTCAAACAAAACGGCTTGCTTTGTTGAATAAAAGTATCAACGCCGATATCGTTCAGAAACTTTTAGTAGATAATGCAAATGTGACGGTTGAATTAGAGGCAAATAGAAGTAGAATAGTTAGAGGTGATACAACGTGGATACAAGTTAGTTATACGCCTACATCAATTGAAGCATTGAATGATACGTTGCGCATTGTAACACAAAGTGGAAACGTGTTAAAAATTGGATTGAGTTCAGCAGTTGCTACTTCCAGGGAAACATCAACTGAAGTGCTAACATTTGCGTTGCAACAAAACTACCCCAACCCATTTAATCCAAGTACGACCATTCGCTATTCCATTGCAAAAGCTAGTAATGTAAGACTAACTGTATTCAATTTAATTGGACAAAAGGTAGCCGTTTTGATAAATCAGCCCATGAATGCAGGGAATTATACGGCGCAATTTGACGCTTCGGCCTTATCAAGTGGAATGTATTTCTACCGATTAGACGCTGGCGAATTTAGTGAGACTCGGAAGATGTTACTTGTGAAGTAACAGGAATATATAAAACAAGCTCATGAGAAGTATTTTTGTGGGCTTGTTGGTTTGATTAAAAATCATAAAAACAAACTAATTATTTAAAGATATATGAAGTTTTTATACATAAATATATTCCTACTATTGCAATCAATAAATTTATTGACACAAACGAATTCAATTAATAAGAATAAAAACATTTATTTGAATAATGTTCAGCAAACAAACAATTATGATATCAAAAGCAATAAATCATTGAGTAGTGATAGTACTTTTTTGGAATTATTGTACCCTTTTGAAGGAATGTTACATCGTATTTGTAGTGGAGGTCCAGCCTGTAATCCAGATGGATCACCAAGTAAACTAAGAGTAAGTTGGAAAAGGAGTGAAGATATTAAAAAAATAAAAATAGAATTTTCAAAAGATAACGGTTTAACTTGGTCAATTATAGGGTCAGATATTGATGCAACTTTGTCTGGTTACGAATTCGAAACTTCAGTACAATTTATATCTAATAATTGTAAAATACGTTTAACAGATATAGATAATACCGAAAATGTAGTTGAAAATGAGGGTAATTTCTCGATAGTGAGTTTGGAATGGGTTGATATGTCAACTAGTGAAAATAATGTAATAAAAGGAGGGACTTCTCAGACAATTAGCTGGAAGCAAGCTGGATTAGATTCTTTAAAAATAGAATATTCAACAAATTCAGATAGACGCAAAAGGTATTTAATAACTGAATCTGCACCTGCAGACGTACCTTATATTTGGAATGTTCCAAATTTAGATGCTGATGATGTATTTATTATCTTGTCTCATCCTGTTAAATCAGGAGTTTATGTTAGTAGTCAATTCACAGATTATTACAAGATACTGAGATATTTAAATGTTTCATTATCCGCTGATTCGGTAATAATACAAAAACCAAGCTACATCAATTTATTATTCCATGCATTAGATGAAAATGGTTTGGGTGAAGTAGGTCTTCAAAATGATGACTTAATTGTAATGGAAAATAATCAATTAATATCACCAAGTGAGTCATTTATGCAATTTGGAAAATCAGAACAACTAGATTTTACAATGCGAACAGTTTTAACACTTGATAATTCATTTAGTTTAAGTCAAAATGACTTGGATGTTATTAAAGAAGCAGCCAAAGATTTTGTCAGAAAAAAGGATACAAATCAACAAATAGCAATTTATACTTTTTCTGAAAATGTAAATTTATTGAGAGATTTTACAACAGATACGACGTTATTAATTCAAGCAATAAATGGAGTTAATCGTGGCTTCCCCTCAACTAATCTTTATGGATCAATAATTACAAGTTTATCTAAATGGGAAGATAGTTACTCTCTAAGTAGTATTGAACATGGAACATTAGTCGTTTTCACTGATGGAGATGATACTCAAGCATCATCAACATTACAGCAAGTATTAGACGCTAGGGGGGCAAAAAGAATAATTACTATTGGATTAGGTAACGATTTAAATACAGAAGTATTACAAACTATTGGAAATGGCGGTTATTTTAGAGCAGCAAATGCATCTGAATTGAATGTTATTTTTAATGAAATACAAGAAAATCTAATACAATTTACAAAGAGTTTTTACTGGCTTAATTATATAAGTCCTAAACGTGGTCCCAATACCCATGAGCTTAAAGTATCAATAAATGGTAATGAGAATTCTAGTTTGAATAGTTCAATGCAAGTAGAATTTAACAGTGATGGCTTTTATTCAGTTTATTTCGGAATAGTTATTAATCCAGATCCTCTTAATCCTATAGGGATTGATAGCTTAGAAATAAAAGCAAATATCCCAACTGAGTTAAAAATTCAGATTCCTTTTTCATTTAATTCACCTAATATTATTGCAAGTACAAATAATGGTGAATCATTCACATTTTTTTAAAAAGATGGTAATAATGGATTATATGAATTAGAGGTTGCAGGAACACCAGGGTCTATTGTTGGCTTAAATTTGAGCGACTCGAATAACGAATATTCGAAAGAATTGTTTTTGAAAATTTCAAATCAAAATCCGACAAGTAAAATTAAACTAACGAGTCCAACTAATTTAGAAGATTTATCAAGTACTACTGTTAAATTTAATTGGAATCAAGATCCAAACAAATCAGAAAGTTATGTTTTCCAGCTAAGTGAAAGCAAATCCTTTCAAAATCTGATTGCAGATTCTACAATTACAGATACACTCATTACAATTCGAAATCTCAATAATAATTCGCAATATTTCTGGCGAGTAAAAGGAAAAAATATTTTTGGCGAAGGTGATTGGAGTGATATTGGAATGTTTAAGATTTTAAATGCAACCGATTTAGAAAATGAAGAGAAAGCCTACAAATTTACGCTTAAACAAAACTACCCAAATCCATTCAACCCAAGCACAACAATTCGCTATTCCTTAGCTAATGCTTCCGATGTGCGACTAACAGTGTTTAATATGATCGGGCAGAAGGTTGCCACCTTGGTGAATCAGCCCATGAACGCCGGAAGTTATACGGCGCAGTTTGATGCTTCAGCCTTGTCAAGTGGCATGTATTTCTACCGATTAGATGCTGGCGAGTTTAGCGAAACGAAGAAAATGTTGCTCGTGAAGTAAGGTTATTCATTAACACAAATCTACTATCTAAATCGTAAGCGAACAACTTTTGGATGGTAGATATGTAAACAAATTTTTCTACAAAATGGATTCAATGAATCTCAAAAAAAATAAACAACTAAAACAAACCTAAAATCAATAAATATGAAAAAACAATTATCAAAATGGGTAGTAATAGTCTTACTTTTCGCACCAATTTTACTTACAAATTGTAGTGAGGAAGAAGAAGACGCAGTCTTGCGTGAAAACAGCTTTGTATTCGACAATAAAGTATACGACACTCAAAAAGGGGCATTAGTAAACTTTGGTCTTTCTAACTCTACATCAACTAATGCAGATTATTATTTACATTTATATAATTCTTCGTTAGTTTTTACCGATGCGGGTAAGGATGATGGTGTAAACCCTTTCACAGGTACAGGCTCTAAGGTATTGATTTATTTACAAGCTACACCAAATGTATTAGAAACTACTGGCGGTATCTTTAATTATATTCCAAGAGGTGATAATTCAGGAGTAAGATATGTACTACTTGCTGAGGTTGATAAGTTTAACAGCTCAACAGATTATTCAACTCATAAAGTTCAAATAAGTAAAGCAGGAGACATTTATACTATAACTTATTCAGGTACACTTGAAAACAAATCATTTGAAGGAAAATACAAAGGACCTTTAACCTATCACAATGAATGAAAATTAAAATAGAATAAACTTTTTTTACCTCAAAATAGGTAAGCCTTGATTCAAGACTTGCCTTGATTTTATGTTATTATCAATTTTATTCAGCCCAAGCGCTTACGTAATCAAAAACTTCTACAAATTCTACTCACATAAACGTCATTTATTTATTTAGAATTAACCCAATTCTCCAAATTTAACTCGTCTATTCTACCAAAATGATTTGTGTTGTTCGATATTAAATCAAATCAAAAACAATTGCAGTTCCAGCAATAAGTGTGTCATTATGCCCAAATAGTTGTCCGTTTGATCTCAGATTTGCAAAGATTTGAGCTGATTTTTTCGCAATAATCTCATTAGGTGGTACTACTTTATTTAGACTTACATATTTCTCAAATGCAGCTAATTGCTTTTTGGCATCCTTGAAGTAAAGTCCATTCAGTATTTCATAATAAGTGATTACGCTGATGTTGATATATCCAAAAGTTTCCAAATAGTTATTAACCAATTCAACAAATCAGATTTTTTTCTAAAGAAAAATGAAAGTGTATCAGTGTCTAAAAGAGCTTGTTTCATAGCTCAATAATTCTGTTATCTACTTCCAATTGTGATTCTTTGGCAACTTGTAGAAATTCTTCAAAATCATTTTCAATCATATCAGACCAAGTTCCAGCTAATTCTAATATTTCCAATCGATTGTGCTCTTTAGTTTTAATTTCTTTCATAAAATTGTGCAAAATAGTATCAACCTCTTTTAGATAATCGTCAGGAATTAAACTTAGTTTTCCCAAAATTGATTGATATACATTTTTGGTTTGCATAATTTATTTTGCTTTAAAAATGAGAATTACTTTGTTTAATTTAATCTAATAAAATTCAAACAAAAGCGAAACACAATCAATTCAAAACCTTCGATTGTGTTTCGTTCAATCTTAATCAGCCCAAGCGCTTACGTCATCAAAAACTTCTACAAAATCTAGTTTTGAAGAATCTGAAGAAATTGCAGTCTCAAAGGTTGAGTGTCCTTCAGTTTTTCTGATGAGTAATTTTTTGGCTAATTCATTAACGACTTTATTTTGTATTAAGCGTTTTAAAGGTCTTGCGCCAAAACGAGAATCAAAACCATGTAAAGCTAGCCAATCTTTTACCGCATTTGGAACTACAAGCGTAATATGTTGTTTTTCCA
>CAZNTR010000179.1:0-7871 GCA_964575925.1 uncultured Chitinophagales bacterium | reverse complement strand
TGTTTTTCGTCATTTTATTTTCTGCACGGTGCTGTTTTCAAATTAGCCACAACGGAAAAGCATTTGTGCAGGGCGGGTTTAATAGCGCTATTGCTCCACAAAGCACTAAACTGAATAGAAAGCACAAATATTCAATTTAGCACCTCTGCCCGCCTTGCCACAAATGCAATGTTGTGTGTGGTTTTATTGTGTTATCCAATTTTCTGTGTCCAACTCATCAATGCGACTAAAATGGTCAATGTTATTTGTAATCAATTTCATATCAGATATTATTGCTGTACCAGCAATTAAAGTATCATTGTGTCCTATAACCTGTCCCTTGCTTCTTAAATCCGCATAGATTTCAGCCGATTTTTTTGCGATACTATCTGTAAGTGGCAAGACTTTGTTAAGCTGAATAAACCTTTCAAAAACAGTTAGCTGCTTTTTTGCATCCTTAAAGTACAAACCATTTAAAACTTCATAGTATGTAATCACACTAACATTGATATAGCCAAATTCTTGAAGGTACTTGTCAAGAAGTCTAACCACATTTGCGTTGTTACGAAAAAAGAATGAAAGGGTATCTGTATCAATCAAAGCCTGCTTCATAGCTCAATTTCACGGTTGAACATATCAGACCTACTTTCTTTAACGACTTGTAAATAATCATTAAAATCTGTTTCTGTCATATCTGACCATCCTTCTGCTAAGTTGAGTATTGCAACTCTATTTTGTTCTTTTTGTCGAATTTCTGTCGTGATATTCCGCAAAAAAATATCAATTTCTTGCAAGTAACTTGTTGGAATACCCCCCAAATTTATCAATATTGATTGATAGATATTGTCTCGCTTATTGTCTCGCTGTGTCATATATTTAATCTTCATCTATAATTATGTACTCCGCTCCTTCATCAGCCTTAAAATACTCAATAGCCGATTTCTTAAAATTATTCATTGTAACATAATTAAAAGTTCCTGCTATTGCTACTCCAATTCCAAAAGGTATTAATTTGCCTAACGTTATTCCACCACGCTTAGTTCCATACTTGGTTAATAAAGTAAAACCTACTTTCTGGTTTATTTTTTGTAGAATTTTACCTGAAACGTTTTTATTAAATTGAACAACAGCTACTTTCGTTAAAATTTTGGTACTGACTTGTTGTGCAGACTTAATAACACCGCACCAAAGACCAAGTATTTTAACAAACTCTTGAGTAAACTCATTTTCAATATTTCTTTCGTAGGTTAGGGCAATACCGTAGCAATTTGCCGCCATCCATCTTAACATCAGAGCTAAATCAGCTGATATAGTTCCTGCTTCAACAGCAATCTGTGCGGCGGTACCAAGTCCTGGTATAACACTCGGCAAAGCTGATCCTACACCAACTGATGTATATTTGTTTCTGAGTCTATTGCCGTAAATTTCAGCAAGTTCCATATTCGTCTTAGTCGGATAGCTATTTCTTAGTTCAGATATCTCTGTTTTGATTGAGTCGTAAGACGGTGCGACTGCATTGACGATTGTTACTAAATCCATTGTATTTTTTGTTTTGAGGTTTAAAATCACACATAACGGTTTGCAGCTTGGCGTAGTGGCGGATTTTTAGCACTAAAGTTCAATCGAAGAACTGCACTTGAACCTACCACAAAACTGTCATACGAAGCACTGAACCCGCCATTACGCCAAACCGCTGTTAGGTGCTGGCGTTCTTGTCCTATGTCGTTGGATTTCATCATATTCCGCTTTTTCTTCTGTTGTCGTCCTTGCATAACATTTGGCAATTGTCAGCAGTCGTTTTACCGCCTAAATGCCAAGGTGTAATGTGGTCGGCTTCCATTCCTTCAAGTTGATATTCTTCTGTGCATACTGGACAAATTCCTTTCTGTCTTTCGTATGCTTCTCGTTTTTGATTGTCTGTAAATGCACGGATTTGTAAAAACCTTTCTTTGCGTGTCAAAACGTATTCGTAAATTCCTTTTTTGTTGGTCACGTCTTCGTCTTGCATTAGTTTGGTGATTTCTTCTTCAAGTTTTTTGTGGTCAAATTTCTTGTCCTTAAACTCGTTGTAAAGAAAACCCCATTGTATGCCTTTCATTTCTTTGCGATACTTTGGAAAAACAACCTTAACCCAATTTATTACGCTTTGGAAATACAACCACAAATCATTAGCGTTTGGCTCGTGTTGTTGTTTAGCCATATAATGCTCAATGTCGTCTTTGCTTATCCATTTGATTGTTGTTTCTAAATAGTCTTGTCTGATTGGTGTTCCGTTCAAGTAGTCGCCACCCAAACCGTAAGCAGCACAACCATTTTTACTGAAATATCTTTTTGCGTCTGAAACCCACGAACCTGAATAAACTGCATTTCTTAATTCTTGGTCAGTTAGTTTTTCTCCTGCAATGTTGATTGTCTTGAACCACTCTAATTTTTCGCTGTCAGTTCCGCTACACAGATAAACCATTATTTTGTAGTTCAAAATTTGCTCTTGTTCGTCTTTCTGTAAGTTGTGGAAGTATCTGCTTTTAAATGCAAAATCACCTTCAACGAATTGACTAATAGAAATCGTCCGTTGTTGTCCGTCAATTACTTCAAAATTTCCATCTTCACGAACTGCCCAATACATTACGTTCAAAGGATAGTCTTTTGTAATTGTATCTATTACTGCTTCACGTTGTTTGTCTTTGTAAATAAATTCACGTTGGTAGGGTGGGCGAATGTCCAATTTACCACCGTAACCAATTACTCCGTTTTCTTGATTGTCTTCGTAACCGTTTGTAAGGTCTCGGACAGTTATTTCTTTAAGTTCAATTTTCATTTTTGGACTTTCTTGTTTTTGATAAAAATTCTGCTGTAAATTCTTTTTCCTTCAATATAACCACGGTCAAATTTTCCTTTCCAACTATGATTTTTTAATTCATGTAAATTGCCGTCTTTTACATCTGTATCATTCCCTAGTATTTCAAATTGGTCTGGATTGTATTTATCCATAAATGTTATTGGAACTCCAATTACACCTTCATAGTCCATAGGAATATCTTTTGTTTTAGATACTTCAATAGCATCATAATTGTCGTATTTTGGATATTCTTCGGGTGTGTATTTTTTGTAAAGGATTAAGTCTTCGTGTCTTTTATTGATTTCAAGATTTGTAAACCAATGAACGCCTGAAACTCTTATCATTCCTTCTTTTCGGTCTGTTGCAGTTGCGTAATCTTCGTAATGTTCGTTTATAAAATGTCCTGCACCACCTTTAAAACCGTAACCTAACCAAAGTTTGTTGTCTTTGATTAACGGAAATATTTCTTTGTATGTAATCGCATTTTGATGACCTACTACAACAAATTTTTTGTCGTATTCAATGAGTTGAGCTACATATTCACGAAATAGTGAAAAAGGTGGATTTGTTACTACAATGTCGGCTTGTTTCAAAAGTTCAATACATTCTTTGCTTCTAAAATCTCCGTCACCTTTTAGTTTTTTTATCCCGATTTCGTTTGGGTCAGGAACGTTATTTCCGTTTTTGTCGCCTGTGTATTCTAAATAAATTGCCTGTTCAGAGTTGTTTTGGCTGAACAAGTCCATATCTTGGTTTTTGTAGCAAGTTGCAATAAGTTTTTTAAGTCCGAGTTTCTCAAAGTTGTATGAGAAGAAATGAAAGAAGTTGCTCACTCGTGGGTCGTCACAGTTACAGTAAACAACTTTGTCCTTAAAGTGCTTTTTGTAATACTTTAACTCTCTTTCAATGTCGGAAAGCTGTGTATAAAACTCGTCCTTTTTATTGGTCTTGGCTTCTTGTAAGTTTTTATTTTTTGCTTTCTCAGTCATTATGTCGTTTGCTTTATTCTGTCGGTTTCAAAGTTAATATTTTGTTCTTCTGTCTGTCGGTTTTTTGGTTGCGGTGTCGTCTTTTACGCTTGCACCTAACGGTTGAGGCTATATGCAGTAAGGGATTGCGGGCTACTTTCCTGACCACCTACACCAAAGTTTGAGCGGGGCAGAATGCTTAAATTATCATTAAAACCCTTATTGCATATAGCCTTTGTTAGCGTTTCGGGCTTTGTATTCATCGTTTCCCTTTATTTTTCATATTTCAATCCTGTCGGTCTATCAATTTGTCTAAAAAATGGTACTTGTGATAAAATTAAAACTACTCCTGAAGATGCACGACCTGAATAATTTTGATTTATTTCGTCTCTTGTTATATACCCTTCTGTCAAAAGTTTGTTTACAGTTTGCTTAAAAATCTCAATTTTAATTTTTCCTTTATTCCCGTTTGAAGTCAACCTTTCAATACCACTCCAATCCGCTTTCAAAATCTTATTTGTTTCACCATTTCCCCTTGTAAGTGTCTTGCCCGATAACGGAATAATGTACTTTTCCCAAATACTTTCAAAAGTCTTGTCATTTAATTTTGCAGGTTTATTTTTTGAGATTTGAGTCAAACTGTCAATGTAAAGTATTTCAATTTTCAATTTTTTTGCGACTTCAATTGCATCAGAAAGTAAAATTCCATCAGTTGCAATAATCGCTTTGGAACAGTCAAAATAGTCTTTAGCACCGTGTAGTTCCATAACCATTTGGCGGTTAATTTTACGTGTCGAATTGCCGTACATTTTTGCTTGAACTGCTAATTTCTCTTTCCCTTTTGTTGCAAAAACATCAATACCGTAGTCATTACTATATGGCGTTGTCTCGGCTTTATAACCTAGATTACGATAGTATTCGCATACTAATTCTTCAAATTGTCTCGGATTCATCAGTCTGCTAAATTTGCAAAAGGTCGTTTAGAAAATTTTGAAATGAACACTTGTATCAGTTCTGATTCAACCGTTCTTGGGTCATTTGTCGGCAATGCTTTCCAGCAAACTACTAAGTTTCCAGAATTTTTTAATTGCCAAATCAACCGACCGCCCCAATGTCCTACATTTTTTCCTTGTCCAAAACCGAAATATTGTTTTAATCGAGATTGGAGTGTTGCACTACTTCCGTCTTTCCCTGCTTTTCCAATGTATACAACAATGGTGTCATCAACCCAATTTGCTTTAAGTTCTGAAATTGGAACATTCGGATTTTTTCCTTTAAAATGTCCACCTGTACCAATTGTCAAAAAGTCGCCTTTCATAGTCGGATTTAAAACTAAGTAAATTCCTTTGGTTTTCGGAATTGAGGAACTGTCTGCAAACAATTCTTTCATTGTCTTGAAACCTGTAAATCCAGATTTTTTTATTTGCTCAATATCTTTAAAATCCATTGTAATATTTTGCTGTGTTTATTGGTTCGTGTCGTTTTTTAGCCTGAACGCTAACGGTCAAGTATAAAAGCAGTAGCGGCTTAAAAGCACAATACTTTCAAAACCACTACTAAGTTACTTAATTGCTCTGACCTTTCAATAACCTTGTCGCCCGCTATTGCTTTTATACAATGTTATGGGCATGTGCTTTTATTTCGATTTCTTTATGTCTTTGTTGAAGTCAAGTGCTTGTTTAACCCAAAAATCCAAGTCCGTTTCAGTGTCAAAACCGTCAGGATAAATAAACAGGAAACCCTTCATTGGTTTGCCTGTAAAATCCATTTCTCTACAACCTTTTTTCTTGAGTAGGTTTTCGTAAGCATTTTTTCTAACTCTTACCATCAGCCTATCATGACAACTCTTTCGGTCGGTGTCAACTCCGATACACATCTTCTCATTAACCATAAAAATAAGTCCGCCCATCATCTTTTTTTCGATAAAGATTTGCTTTGAAAGACGTTGACGTACTCGGTCAGCTAAAAACTCACTATAAGCCATAAACACTAACTTCTATTTTTCTCAACATATTCCTTAAGTCCGTTAAAGAATAGTTTTATTTGCTTATCTGATTGACGTTTACCTATAAGCGCATCCATCAGTTTACCAATAATACCAAATTTCATGGTATATTTCATTGCTTGGCTCACTTCGGTTTTATTGCCGATTTTCTTTAAAGTATAGGAATGCTTCAAACTTTTCATAGGTTGGTTGCAACCCGTTAAAGTAAATGTTAAACGTTCATGCGGATTGAATTCCGTTATCTTATCCTTAAACCAACCAGTCGCAGTTTCACATTTCCTTTCCGCTCCAAGCCCATCGGCAATTTTGGAGATAAGTTCCGACTTTTTAGTAATCGGGTCATATTGGTCAAGTCTTGCAGGGTCAGCTAAGACATTCCAGATTTCTTCGGGAGAAGCGTTGATTGTAATTTTGTTATAGATTGTTGCCATAGTTTAGCCTCCTTTTAATTGTTGTTCATTTTTGCTATAAACTCATTGAACTTTACTGTGTCGAAATAGATTTTGAATGAATCTATCTTTTGCCCTTTTACGGATATTGTTTCAGCGACCTCAAGATTCATCTTGTCATTGGTAGGTAATACCAACTCATAGCTTGTCAAAGCAGAAGCATTTTCTCCTTCTACTATGATAGATTTTACCTTGGCAGTTTTCACTAATTGCTTAAACTGATTGGTCATTTCGATAAAGGCTTCTTTTCCTTTTATTGTTCCTGTCGGGCTTGACATTTTAATATTATTAGATACTAAGTTTTCCCAACCCTTGTTCTTGTCGAACGCATTGAAGTATTCGAGTACTACATCTTTTGTTGTTTTCATTTTTTTAGATTTTAAAATTGAACATAAATTTAACTTGCGAAAACAAAGTTAAATAAATTAACTTGGAATTTACAAGTTAATCTCAAAAAAATTATCTTTGTGCTATGAAATTGAAGTCACATTGTCCGGTAAACTACGCTTTAGAACACTTTGGAGATAAGTGGTCTTTACTGATTATCAGGGATTTGATGTTTAAAGGGAAGCGACATTATAATGAGTTTTTTGAGTCGGATGAGAAAGTATCCACCAGCGTTTTAGGCGACCGATTAAAAAGTCTGGAAGAGTCAGGGATTATCAGAAAAGGTGAGGATGATGTAAAAAAGTCAAGAATAAAGTATAGTCTGACTGAAAAAGGGATTTCTTTATTACCAATGATGATTGAGATGATTGTCTGGAGTGGTCAGTTTGATAAAAAGACGGATGCAGGTCAGGATTTTCTCAGCAAAGCAAAAAAGAAAAGGGAAGCATTGATTTCTGAACTTGAAAAAAAGTTAATAGAGGAACATTTGTCGAAGTGACGGTCAGTCCCTGCATTGCCCATAACGTAATGCAGCTATGCGCAGCCTTGTGTTGCGCCTGCGGCAAGGTTGCGTATAGGTGCTGTTATGCACTGGCACGGTTTAATTAACGAGAATTTAAAATGAATATACAAACAACACTTTGGGAGAAGCCCGTTTTACCTGCGGACATAGTTTATACACCGACCTATGTTAGTGAGCATATTGTGCGTTGGCTAAACCCAAAAGGAAAATGCCTTGACCCTTGTAAGGGATACGGAGCATTCTATAATTATTTGCCTGAAGATAACCGTGATTATTGTGAAATAAGAGAGGGCAAAGACTTTTTTATGTACAACGAAAAGGTGGACTGGATAATAGGAAACCCGCCATACAGCATATTTGAGGACTTTTTAAGAAAAGGCTTTGAACTCGCTGACAATGTGAGCTACTTAGTACCAACAAACAAGATATTTCAAAGGCAAATAATTATGGATATGATAAACAAGTACGGTGGAATTAAAAGCATAATCATTTACGGAAGTGGTCAATTGATAGATTTTCCTTTTGGGTTTTCGGTCGGTAACTTTCATTTTGAGAAAGGATTTAAGGGTGAAACCAAAGTGTTAATGGGAATGAAGTCTATCTTCGGAGACGGTCGGTAGTGCTTGTGCATAACGGTCAAGTATAAGAGCAGTAGCGGATTTCAAGGCGATTACCTGTCCGCCACCACAAAAGTTTATTAAATGCACAGACCTTGATTTTA
>CAZNTR010000178.1:0-7876 GCA_964575925.1 uncultured Chitinophagales bacterium | reverse complement strand
ACAATAACAAAACCTCTTTTTGTTTTTACAGACACACTTTTTGGATAACTATCCTCGAATAATGAAATAAGTCGTTAATATCGTTTTGTCTGTGTGTCCGTAAGTTGAATAATAATCAACTTTTTGAGCCAAAATTAGTTTAGTTTCCCCGGATAAAATTGGTTTTATAACCAATAAGCTTTCTTCTTTAACGGTAATATCAAGTCTGTAAACTTTATTTGATTCGAATAATCCTACTTGACCATCTTCATAATAAGAAGCAAAACCGTAACCATAATTACCATTATCATCGACACTGCTAAGATATTTTCTGTTAATAACATAAGTATCACCTACTTTTAAATAAACAGGTTCTTCTTCAAGCTTATAGGTTGCATCACAATTTGAAATAACTAAAAAAAGTAGAAGAAATGCAAAAAAACGATGAAAGATCATAAATAGTACCTCAGCCCAACTTTTAAAACGTTCATATTTCTATTATCTCTACTTAACATTTTGGGGAATTTGAGATCATCTTGTATTTGAAAATTCGATAACAAATAATCTTCCCAAGAAACCGTCATTGTTATTGAGTTTATTAGTTTCGCATTGAAACTCAAACCATAAAATCCATTCAAGTTTCTTATAGACGATTCGGTTTTTATTACCTCATCACCAAAATTGTTTTGAATAAAGAAAGAAGTTGAATAAGAAATCCCTCCTAAAACGAATAGATTTATGAATGTTGGCCACTTAAATTCTATAATACTCCATTGCAATTCCCCATTTATTGCTATTCTTGAATAGTCTATTCTATCATTTTGAGATGAGTATTTGTAAAAATTAGACTCACTAAACCGATCTAGAGATACAGTTAGCAAACCATATAGTTTAATATTTTTGATATTACTGTTCATTGTAATTGTCGAGTCGCCGAAGTACCAATATTTACCAACACCAACATGAAATGAAGAGCTAGGTGAATCAAATTCATAATTTGATACGGATACCAATTGTGTTCCAGCAACATACATCGTTCTTGAAAAATTTTCTTGGGCAAATAAGTTTGAAAAAAGACTTATGCTAAAAATGATAGCTTGTGAAAAGAACCATAAAGTTTTGTGTACAATCATAAAAATAGCTATTTGTTGAATGCAACAAGTTTTATCTGTTTAAGATAAGAATAGATTATTTAGTTTAAAATTAACTATTGGTAATAGTTTTTGAGATTTACTCGGTAATCACAACATAATAAGTAGTGTAATAATAATGTGTTGGTTCACTCCAACAAGTAAAGCAATTTTTTTCCATTTCTCTCATAATTTTTGTTTCTCCCTTTAGAATAGGTATAAATATTTTTGTTTTTGAATCCACTATAATTTCTTTTAATCGATACACTTTATTTATTTCTGAAAAGCCCATAAACGGTGTTTCATAAACCCTAACCTTAAAATCAGTTGTAGGTGGATCTCCATATTCATTTGAATCGGAACTAGTTCCGTAATTAAATTTGAGTGTGTCACTCATAGTTATATAAAAGACTTCTTCTGCATCTTTTTCTTCATACGTTGGAATGTTGCACGATTGGAGAATCAAACAAGAAAGACAAAACACTAGAATTTTACTCGTTTTAGAAAACATATTGTGTACTAAAATTAAATCCATAAAATGTTCTCCCTGAAATAGGTAAAGGATAATCATAAAAACGGCGATACGGTTTTTCAAAATAGGATAGTAGAAACCGCTCTGTTGAAAATAGAATATTAATTGATTTTGAAATATAAATTAAGGCGCCAATGCCAAGGTAAATATTGAATGGATATTTGTTCATGTTTCTATTATAAATGATCCCATCAATTTCGTTTTTTGCGCTAAAATAAGGTGTTAAAGAGATTCCCGCTTTCCAAAGAATTGCAGCTCTATCTTTAAAAAGTCCAGGATCAAATTTTCTATTCAATTCGCCATTAAATGTAACTCTAGTGTAATCTACTCTATCGTTTTGCAATGAGTATTTATAGGGATTATTGATACTTATTCTATCAACTTGTAAAAAAAGCATGTGATAAGTTAGCTTATTAAATTTTTTACCTGAAATTTCAGATGAATCTTTTTTCGTTTTTAAAAACCCATATCCTATATGAAACGAAAATTGCGGAGAATCCCCATCAAAATCGGTTACTTTTGTTTGCTGAAAACCAACTTCCATCACTTTATTTGAAAGTTGAGTTTGCCCTAAACTTGTTTTAGTTAATACTACTAATAAAAGAAAAGGAATGAGCCACTTCATGTTTATTTCTTTCAATAACTCCAATATTGTTTGCATTTTAAAAAGCATTTATCAATTTTCAAAACCTTTCTATTTAGTAATCACAATTGGTATAGTTGTTTCAACTCTTGAAATACAACATTCTCTTAGATTTTGAATCAACACCAATTTAGTTTCACCAAGGCGTTTTGGTTTTATGATAATGGAATCCCGATTGTGAAATCTTATAGAAATTCTGCTCACAGATAAATGATTTCCCAATCCAAACGAGGAATCTTCGAAACAGGTTGTAGAATTATAACTAGTGTATGCGTCTCCATCTTCAGTTGTATAAGCAACATAACTTCCATTTAGTATAAGTGAATCAGCATAGGTAACATAAAGTGGGTCTTCTTCAAATTCTTTATTTATATCACAACTGATTATAAATAAAGAATTTGAAGAATATTTTGATTAAACGGTTAAGTGGTTTCATACTAATTTCTCACAAATCATTTTGTTGATATTACATACCGAATAGAAATAAAGGTATTTCTTAGCTTAGGATTTTGATTATCAAACATAATTTTTAAAACATCCAAAATAGAGTGATATTCCTCTTTGAAAAAATCTGAAAATGCATATCTCATTGTATTTACAGAGACATACACATTGGAACTTAATTGAGTTTGTAATCCAATTCCAAGTCGCAGATTTATCAACTGAGGCTTAATAAAATCGGTAACCAATTCATCACTTACTTTTGCTTTCCCATACAGAATCGGTGTAAAAGAAACTCCTGCATTAATTAATAAACTGCTGTATTTCGGCCACATAATTTCAATAAGAACCTCTTCTAAATCCACATTTAATGATAGTTTAGTATAATCGATTCTATCATTACTGCTTTGATATTTATAAAAATCTTTTTCTCCAAATCGGTCAATTTGCAGAGAGTACACAAAATTATACTTTATATTATTTTCTTCTTGATCTTTTAACTTATTGTTTTCATTAAACAAAGATTTAACATAACCAATGTGAAGAGATGCGAGTGAATAATCTTTATCATACAAGGAAATGTTATTTAATTGAGTTCCAAAAACCCAGAAATTTGTATTCATTTTTATTTGTGCGAACCCTGACTGATTAATGAGAATTAAGATGACTATTACACTAAATAATCTTCTGAAAAGTACTATTTGCGATAAAGTTAATTCAGATTTCATTAATTAATTACACTCCTTTTAATCATCTATTCGAGCCGGCCAAATTGTCTTATTGCATATTAGTTGCCAATAAATTCAATTAAATTCTTACTTGTTATAACCTTGATAAGATGAACCTACATTTGATTGATAACTTTTTGCAAATTTCAGACTAAAAAGTACTTTATTTTAAATGAATGTCCAAATTAATAACCTGAGTTAGGGATAAGGATTATTACACTAATTTTAATCAAAATCTAGAATAAACTATGGAGAATCTCATGTAGCATCGTAATACAATCACGATTTAAACCCCAAATTAGGCTGAGATAGCACTTCGTGGTTCTCCGAATCGGGTCAAGCCCGGAATGACTAAATAAATTTTTACCTGTTTTTATTTTAATTTCTTATCCCGAACTCAGGTTAAAATGTCTCATTTATTCTTTCAATTAATATTTTGATTAGTAATCTATCAGTATTTCAAAACTATTCTTCCAAGATAAAACATTGTTTTTCTGGCGCTTATAAGACTTTAAACCACCATGAATTAAATAAGCTTCCGACTGTTTTTCTTTTAACTGATTATAATAATTCAAGCCTTTAAAAAAATCATTGTTAATTGTTGAACTCGATTTAATTTCAACAGGAATGGTATCGCCAGCAGTTTCGATAATGCAATCTACTTCATTACCTGTATTATTTCGCCAAAAATATAGGTTCGAAGATTTTCCCTGATTAAATCGTGTTTTGACCAATTCTGCAATTATTAAGTTTTCAAATAAAGCGCCTCGGGCCCAATGATTTTGTATATCAGATTCACTTTCTAGCCCCAATAAACTTACAGCCAAACCGACATCATAAAAATACAATTTTGGAGTTTTTACAATTTTTTTGTTAAAATTTCGCTGATGAGGTTGCAAAAAAAAGACAATAAAACTTTTTTCAAGAACAGAAAACCATGACTTTATCGTTTTTAAATCAACACCAACTTCATTTGAAAGTGAAGCGTAATTCACTAACTGCCCAATTCTTCCTGCTGATAGCTTGAGAAATTTCCTAAATAAATTCAAGTTAGAAACCTGAAGAATTGAGCGTACATCTCTTTCAAGATAGGTTTCAATGTAAGATGGGTAAAATAAATTAGCTGGAATTGATTTTTCAACTATTCGAGGATAAAACCCTGAGAAGATGACACTTTCAAAACGATCAGAAAGTAGATTATCATGACTTAGTTCATGAATACTTAAAGGTAACAAATGAGATACAAACACTCTTCCTGCTAATGACTGAGCAATTTTTTGATTTAATAAAAACTGTTCAGAGCCTGTAAGAATAAACTCGCCTACACTTTTTCTTTCATCAGAAATTACTTGAATCCATGAAAACAACTCAGGAAAATTTTGTGCTTCATCAATTATAATCCCAGTAGTAAAATTTGTAAGAAAAGCTTTTGGATCTGCCTTCAACCTATCAAATGTTTCGGGATTTTCCAGGTTTACATACTCATAATCAGGGAAACACAGTTTTGATAAGGTTGTTTTTCCAGACTGACGAGGACCAGTTATAGAAATGACCGGCCACATTTTAGCCATTTCAATAATTACCTTAGCTAAATCTCTATTTATTAATTGCATAAAAAATTTTCTTTACCAATATGGAATTCAATTCCATATTGGTAAAGAAAATTTATATATAATACGCTATAAATACAACACTTAGGAAACCTTTTTAACCCTATCATTTTCCAAAATATATTCTTGTCCCGATTCCGGACAAACTGCTTTTCCTAATTCATTAAATTCTAAACGATGTCCATATTCACTTACCCAGCCGATTTGTTTGGCAGGATTTCCTACGACTAAGGCAAAGGCTTTTACGGGTTTTGTAATTACCGCACCTGCTCCGATTAATGCGTATTCCCCAATTTCATTTCCGCAAATTACGGTTGCATTCGCTCCAATTGATGCGCCTTTTCTAACGTGTGTTGGTTTATATTCATCTTTTCTGATAATTGCAGATCTTGGATTTACTACATTTGTAAATACCATTGATGGGCCCAAAAACACGTCATCTTCGCAATGAACACCGGTGTAAATGGAAACATTGTTCTGTACTTTCACATTTTCTCCTAAAGTAACGCCTGGTGAAACTACTACGTTTTGACCTAAATTACAGCGTTTTCCAATTTCGCAATTTTGCATAACATGAGAAAAATGCCAAATTTTTGTATTCTCGCCGATTTTGCAAGGTTCGTCAATTACAGCTGTTGGGTGCGCGAAGTAGTTCATTTTTTTCTCAAATCTGAATTTAATTGAAAAGTAATCTATCAACCAATAGAGATTACTTTAGTTGACTTGAAAATACCATTTTGAATAGAAAAAAAGAATCTTTCAACTAATTTACTTTTTGAAAACCATAATTGAGTCACTCCAAAAAGTCGATTCTTTTGGTTTACATCCTTCCAAACCCTACGAATTCGACTAATATTTTGCTAAAAACTACTTTTAGGAGTACACTCATAAGTGAGTCTTCAAAAACTAGTTGATGTAAAAAGTTTACTTCTTTTAAACCGATTTTCAGTAATCCATTTTTTGCCCAAAATACTTGTCAAAATAATCTAATAGTTGATCTTGTGGGCAAAACAAAAAATCGATTTCCCCGATTTTCCCCATTCAAATCGAATTAAGTCGGCGAATATTTTGCATAAAACACTTTTATTATATCTGAAATCCCAAAACTATTTCTCTGTTTAATTTTTCGTGTAATTATAATCCTACTTTTTAAATGAAGACATTATAACTATCTGTTATTCATTCATTTACTAATCGTATGTAATTATAAATTCTTTATTTAATCAAGATATCCGGATTAACTTGATTAAAAGGATTAATTAACAATCGTTATCATTAGGCTGGATTTTAATAATAGGGACTAATTGAAATCCTGATGAATATAAAACTCCATTTTCTAGTTTTGTGGTCGTTTTGTCATTATTCTCTAATGGTAAACGTACTTGAAATTCATACTTTTTACCATCTTTAAAACCCAATGTATTCGTTTTCTCAGCTTTTAATTTAAAAGAAACAGGAAGTACAAATTTGGTATTTACAGGCTCTCCATCTTTATTAGCGGGTATCATGTTAGGCATTGATTTAACAACTCGTAATGCTTCTGCATCTAATGCTGCATTATAACTGGATTTCACCACAATTGGGTTAATGATTGATCCATCTTTACTTACTATAAATTCAATAAATACTTTACCTTCTGCGCTATCTTTTTTCGCACTTTCAGGGTATTTAATATTTGAACCTAAATATTCGCCCAATCCTGAATATTCAGCGGTTTTTAACTGCGCAGGAGAATCAAATTCTTCTGTTAGATTTAGTGATTGCTGTGTGCAAGCTGCTGCAAAAATGGATACAGCTAAAACAGCACTCGTTACTATAGGAGTGTATTTCATAAGTGTTTTATTTATGTAGGGGTTATTGTTTAAGATAAATTGAATTCTTTTTTGCAATCCATTGGTTTTGAAGAAGGGATTTACTGGGTATGGTGTTGGAACTCCTAAAACTGATTGCATAATTTTTTGAGCGTATTTACTTCGTTCAACTTTTTGTAGAAGTACAGAATCATCTGCTAATAATTCATGTGTAATTGCAACTTGTTTTTCTAACCAATAAATGAAGGGATTAAACCAAAAAACAACTTTAAATGTATCAAATACTAGTTTGTCTAAACTATGCCACTGTCGAACATGGGTTGTTTCATGAATTTCAATTTCATTACTTTGAATATCATTAGGGTTTAAGCAGATTTGATTCCAAAATGAGAACGACGAAATATTATCTTGAGTAACTCGGTAGGTTATCCACTGATTTTTCTTATTTATTGGGAATTTTTTGATCAATTGAAACGCACCAAAATAACTAATCACTATTTTCATTAGACTTACAATTACTCCACTGAAATATATAAGTGAGATTATATTGATTTCACTTGCTACTTCTCTTGTCGATGGAATTGATTTAATCGGACTAGCAATTACAACAAATTCAGTCCACTGTGAAACAGTTTGAATGGAGTTCCACGAAATGAATGGAATAATTACACCTAAACTAGTCGCTATTAGAAGAAACAGTCTTTGAACGTGTAGATTTTCATGTTTACTGAAAAGAAATTGATGCAATAAAACAATGAGTCCAAAATGTGAAAATGAATAAAGTAGCAATGAATTTGTCATGATTTTGGTCAATAATGGATTGATTTTTCTATTCAGGTACGTTGAGCTGATCTTTACCTTGAAATTGTTCCAACAAGCTTTCCATTTCCTGAACTGAAAATTTTTCTTCTTTCACAAAAAACGAAACTGCTTTTTTATACGACCCCCCAAAATAACCTTGAATAAGGTTTTTTATCGAAAATTTGGTGTATTCATCTTTCG
>CAZNTR010000177.1:5772-8001 GCA_964575925.1 uncultured Chitinophagales bacterium | reverse complement strand
AATGTCCACATATCCATCATTATCCAAATCGCCTGAAGCCAGTGCTTCTACGGGTTCACCAAATTGGGAAAGCTCAAAAATTGGAAATGGGAGTCCTCCAATACTTGTTGTCTCATTTGTAGATGCAAAGGGTCTCATCATCAAAGAGGTTTGATTCGCGAAAATAACGTCGGAAAATCCAAATTGATTAACCACTGCTATAGTAAATGCTTTTCCAGGAAAAGCATTGGGATTATCAAATGCTGGAAGTGTACTACTGTCGAGTTCATAAAAGACAGGTTCAGAAGTTGTTCCATCACTCGGCCAAAAATAAAGTCTCTCATTCACATTTTCCTGTATAAGCATCTTCCCTGAAATACTTTTGTTGGCAACAACCACCGAATTTTGTCCATTTTCAAAAATGTGTATTCCGCCCGAAGCCGATTCATAGTATAAACGATTTTTGCGGAACAGCATCTGCTTTTGAGAACCTGAAACGAGGAGTTGTTTAGGAGAAAACAATCCGGATTGCTGAGTATAACTAAAATGTCCCATGCTCGATTTCTGTTTTCCGTTTGTTGTGTTGGTTACCGAAATTTGATGATAACCCGGCTGAATTCCCGCAGGCAAAACGGCGTTGATTTGTGTGTTCACTACGGAAGTAATTTGAAGCGCAACGCCATTTATAGAAACGGAAACCCCTTGAGTGGTAGTTCCAAATCCTTCGCCGTTTATAGTTAGGTGTGTACCTTCGCTTCCCGATTTTGGGAAGAAATTGTCTATAATTACGTAGGGTTCGGGGTCGGAATTTGAATAAAGATACATTCGGCTTGCTCCAACGGTGGTTAAAGCTATATCCATTTTCCCATCCCCATTTGGGTTTATGGCATAAATTCCGGTCACATTTCCGCTATTTACAGAAAAAGGAAGTACCAAAGGGGAGTTTCGCGGAGCTGCAAAAACCTGTGATTCAGAGATTGCACTAATATTTTGAAACCACATAAAAGAGCCCGACGACGATCCATTGGCTTCTCCGGCGCGAAGCGCCACAGCAATTTCAGCGCGACCATCTCCATTTAAATCGGTGGCTACAAGTCCAGGCGTATTCCAAGCACTTGTGGTTAGTACGTTAATCGAAGAAAATTGTCCGTTCCCCAGATTTTTGAACCATGCGAGTGTATGCTGACTTGGTAAAGTTACGGCAACATCTACCAAACCATCGCCATCGAAATCGGTTGCGGCCAGTTTTTGAACGCCCGTAAGATTTGATGAAATTATGTGTTTGGTCCATGCCGAACCGTCGCCTTGGGTATTTTCGTACCAAGCAAGGGTGTTGTCGCCGGGGGAGGCAGAAAATACATCCAAACTATTGTTGTTATTGATGTCAACTAAAGCGATGGAACTTACGCCGGAAACTCCCCCACCAATAAGGGTTTCTCCGATGTAACTGCCTCCAACATTCCGCATCCAGGCTATTTTATTGTTCTCTCGGTCGGCATAGACCAAATGACTTCCCCCATCTCCGGCAATGTTGCCAATAAAAATATCGGCAATCGTTCCAACAGTATTTGAAATCAAGTTATCCGTAAAAGGATAGGAAAACCCTTCACTTAATTCATTAGTGGAGAAAAAAGGACGTTTGTTTAGAAGCCACAGGAAATTACCTCCTAAAACAATATTTAGAGTACCATTTCCATTTATATCACCCGTTGCAATCGCCTCAAGATGGTTTAAATTGGTCTCGGGTACTCGATTTTCATAATAGGCGGCTTGTCTGTAGGGTGTAATTCTGAATGTACTTTGTTTGGTTCCAATTGATGTGTTTGAACTATTGTCATAAAATCCGCTCATTGAACCGGTCGTCAATAGGGACGTGGGAAAATTTGTTCGGTAATTCTCTATTTCTGCCTCCATTAATCGGGTTACTGAAGCGTAATCTTCGTCAGAACCATCGGAAGAACCCATTGATTGCGGAGCTTCACTAAAGTTTCCTCCACTGTGAAGCACGGTGAACATAGTTCCGTAAGCATTTTGAGCGTCAGAAGATTCCAATGTATATCTCCCACTTGTTATGCCAGAAGGAACTCTAGCGTACAACCAATTCGCAGAACTGCTGTCAATAATGGCTGCATGTCGGTGATGGACGCTTTTTAGATACAGTTCCTGATTTGGAAAGTCCTTTATTCCGACACGAAACGTTGCGCCTTCAGCTCCAGAATTAGGAAATACACTCGTAATTACAGGTTTGGG
>CAZNTR010000177.1:2921-5672 GCA_964575925.1 uncultured Chitinophagales bacterium | reverse complement strand
GAGATCTCTTCATAAACCGAAACAGCGCCTCGACCATTTTTGTTTGGAGCTCCAATTGCCACCACAGTTCCATCGTGGGAAACATGGAGATTAGCGCCAAATTGCTCTCCGCTAGAACTACCATCTATGCGTGTAATTAGCTGCCCACTACCATTGTAAATAAAAACAGCTCCCGTTCCATTGGCTGTATTGGGCGCGCCAACAAAAATACGTGAGGCATCTTTGGAAATAGCCACAGCAGATCCAAATCGATCACCATTTTCGGTTCCTGTAAATGTCAAATAATTGGCGTAATTGTTAGAGGCAGGATTTCCAGAATACACATATACTTTTCCTGGAACGTTTGGTAGAGGTGACCCATAAGTCGCAGGTAAAAAACTGGGTGCTCCGATTACTACATGTGATGCATTTAAAGAAAGCGCTATTGCACGGCCGAAAGCATCATTATTAAATGAGGATGAGATGGTTGATGTAGCAAAAATTGTTGATGCTGCATTCGCTATGAATACGCGGTTGTTTGCATAATCACCGGTAGTCATGTCAATAATCAATGGTGCATTTGTAGCATAATACCCATTCTCTGCCGCAACTAACGTTGTACCTAAGTGTATCTGCACAGGATAGGGAAACGAGTTCGAAATTAACGGCTGGAATAAACTTGCAAATAGATTAGTATTTCCTAATTTCCAAATAGCAGCATCGCTTATTCGGCCAAGTGTACTTATAGCTCCAATATTTTCAGAATTAAACAATGATCCATTTAGGTTGGTTTGATCAATTGCGGAGACAAACATTTGGCTATTGTTCGCGTCTCGACTAAATGCTATTCGGTATGCAAAACCATTTACTGATGGAGATACAACCGTGTTACTATTCTGTGAAAATTCCTGAAAACTTGTGCTAACCAACGAAAATTGGGCTTTTATTTCGAGTGAAAAACCGAACATTAAAAGCAACAATAAACCGAAGCTTAATCGAATATCCGAAATATGAATGAGTTTGGTTATTGGGAAATTTAATCTCATAAAAATCTAAAAAGGGTGTTATGTACTTGTAAAAAAAAGAACTAGATTACATTTAAATATAAATGAATACCCTAATTAGCCTGTTTCACTCACGTTTCATTTTGTTTCACTCACGTTTCATTTTACTCTCTTAATCATTACTTATTAAAAAAACGACATGTTATTTAATTCAACTCATTTTTTGTTTATCTTGACTTGTATTAATTAAATGTAGTTGCGTTTTGAGATTTCCTAACAAGCCCATTCCTACTTTTTCAACTTGTGTTGTAATATTTTCCTTTTTTTTACTGTTCCCTATAAAAGTGACTTGTGCGTTAGCTCAAGAATTACCAACAGATTTCCCATTACACCGAATCTACCAACACGGAACGGATTACCAAGGCACCCCATTTGCCTATGCCATAACGGAAGACAAGTATGGAAGCATTTTATTCGGGAACGACAACATCGGTATTCAACATATAAATGGAACACAGTCTTATGCTATTCCATTGCCTTTCAATATGGTTGCAGCCGCTTTTGCAACAGACAAAAACGGAAGAATCTACACATCAAGCAGTTCTGTTTTAGGGTTTTTAAAACGAACCTCAAATGAACCCTACACATTTGAATCGTTAGCTTCGTTAATTTCAGATTCAGCTCAGGTAATTCCGTTTTTACACGATATTGAACTGTTTCCTGATTCAGAAAACGTAGTTTTCATTTCTTTGGAGCGTGCTTACATTTATCACAAAGAAGAACACAACATAACAGAACTTAATCCACAAGGAGCCTTTTTTGATGTTCAGACCTTTGGCTCAAAAACGTATTTAACCGACACTCAAGCCGGTTTATTCGAACTTTCGGTTTCTGGCAATCTTCGACATGTTTCAACTCCATTTAAGGCCGGAGAAAATCGTTTAATTAGTCTGCAAAATGAGTTGTTTCTTTACACCGAAATGCACGAACTGTGGCACTATTCATCAGATTCTATTTGGATAAAACAAGCCGATTTTACCTTTTTTATAAATAAACCCAAAAATGAAATTTTAAGTATTTCGGCTTTGCAAGAAGGTTCAATCGTTTTCACTTCCTTAGCCGGTGTTCATATTTTTGATAAAAAAGGGCACCTTCTCGAAACCTATTCTGATTCAGACCTGCTACCCTCTTCTGTTGCCGGCTTTGCTTATGAAGCTAAAAATGGAACCTTGTGGATTAGCACACCAAACGGATTAGTTTCTATAGAACGAAAAAAGGATTTACGTCAATTCGTTGCCTCGCAAGGTGTTCCAGAAAAAGGAATACGTACCGTTTCAAGCTTGGGCGATCTAATTTTACTGGGAACTGAATCGGGATTGTATCTTGGTAAGAATAATCAATTTAAAAAAAACTTAGATAGTGTGGCCATTTTTAGCTTTTTACCAATTAAACGTGGGGTATTAGCCGGAACAAGTAAGGGTTTGTACATAATTACTCGCTCAGAAAAGGTGCATAAACTCTCCGACGATATGTTCGTTCAATTTATGTTTACAGAACCCCAAAATGAAGATGTAGTCTATTATTATGATTCACCAAACGCCCTAAAACGTGCCGACATTATCTCAGACACTAAAGCAACTCACACTGAATTATTTAAAACTAGTTTAACCCCATATACGTTAACACACGATTCACTTGGGAATTTGTGGATGGGCACTCGCAATTTAGGTCTTTTTCAGTTGATAACAGAACGTGCAACTAATCGAGT
>CAZNTR010000177.1:0-2821 GCA_964575925.1 uncultured Chitinophagales bacterium | reverse complement strand
TTTCTTGGGATAACTTACCTGCTGCAAGAATTAAACCGTTTGGTAATTTGATTTCTATTCACGTTTCACAAATTGGAAACATATTTATCGCTACTCCATCAAATCTGTTTTATGTAAAAAAGGATTCTATTTCTGAAAAGAAGTTCGAAAAACCTCTAATGCTACTTACACATCTTTCAGCGGAACCGGATTCAAGTTTGTTTTCAGGATGGGAAAGTTCATTTAGTTCAGCAAAAATAATTGATTACGAATGGAATAGCCTTCGATTTAAGTGGAGTCTGATTTCATTTTATCCCAATTCCTTTAATAGGTATCGCTTTCGTTTAAAGGGAGCAACGATACGTTGGTCCGATTGGAGCGATGAAACCTACGCTGATTTCAGAACACTTCGGGAGGGAACCTATCAGTTCGAAGTAATAGGTAAAGATTTGCTTGGTAATGAGTCAAGTGTAATTCGTTATCCGTTTACTATTCAACCGCCATGGTATCGTTCCATTTGGGCATATCTATTCTATGGATTTAGCTTTCTTTTATTAATTGGATTTGTAATTCGCTGGAGAACAAGTTATTACGTAAAAAAGCAAGTAGAATTAGAATCTCAAATTCACATTAGAACTCGGGAGTTAGCGAAAAAAAATCGTGAATTAGAACTAGTGAATCAAGTTAAAACGAAGTTTTATTCTAATATAAGTCATGAATTCAGAACGCCACTCACACTTATTAAAGGCCCTGCACTTTTATTGCAGCAAGATTTAGCAGAATCGAATTCGAAAAGTTCAACTAATATTGAAGCGATTATTGCAAATTCAGATCGACTTCAGGTTATGATTGAAGATATGTTAACGATTTCAAAAATGGAAACGGGCGAGTTTGAACTTCACATTCAACGTTTTGATTTGAGTTCTTTATTAAGCAAAATTCGTGATTCGTTTTATCCTCTAGCTGAGCAAAAAAAGCTAAAATTACAGATTCATATCGATCTTAAATCCCCTGAATTTGTTATCTATGCCGATAAAAAACAATTAGAAATACTGATATCTAATTTGGTTTCTAATTCAATAAAATACACTTTACAAGGAGAAATTAATCTAACACTTTGTCGTAACGAAAATAATATTTTTCTAAGCGTTGAAGATACAGGCATAGGTATTTCAGAAAAAGATTTGCCCCATATATTTGAACGATACTACAGAGGTCAATCTACAAAATTATCTCATTCGGGTTCTGGAATTGGATTGAATTTAGTCTATCTCATTTCAGAGTTACATGGAATTTCGTTAACGTATCAATCTGAAATACAAAAGGGAACGAAGGTAAGTTTAGATATACCTGGTACATTAGAAGCTTTACAAGGAAAATATATCATAATTGAAAATGCAGAATCGTTGTTGGAAACTTGGAAAGACTGCTCAGAAAATCTTCAAGTTGAAACACTAAATCAAGCTATTTCAAAAGAAACATCGATTTCTTCTCTAAGCGAGAAAGACATCCCATTAATTTTACTCGTAGATGATAATGAAGCGATTCGGGATTATATAAAATCGATTCTGTCCGATTCATTTCAATTTGTAGAATATGCACAAGCGAAAGATGCTTTACAATTATTTGATACCTTAATTCCCGATTTAATTTTATCTGATGTAATGATGCCGGGAATGGATGGATTCGAATTCACAAAAAAGATTCGCGAAAATGTGTTATTAAAACATATTCCGATTCTTTTGATCACTGCAAAAGCCGGCGATTTGAACGAGCTCACTGGTTTTCAAGCAGGTGCGAACGATTATATTTTAAAACCATTTTCACCTGAAATAGTTAAAGCACGAGTTTGGGGGCATTACCAATTGCTTACCAATTTGAGGAAATTCTATCTAGAAGAGAGTGCAAAACGTGATGACAATGAATCTGCTCACAATCTGGAAGTAAATGAGTTAACAACGATTATCGAGCGAATTCAACTTTATTTAAGTGATCCTGATTTCTCAGTTGAACACATGGCAGGTGTTTTAAATATGAGTAGAACAACATTACATCGAAAAATGAAAAAATTAGCGGGCTTACCAACACAAGAGTTTATTAAAAAACAACGACTTGAGTTTTCATTAAATTTGTTACAACAAAAGAAGGTCAGTATTAGTGAGATTGCTTATGCTGCTGGGTTTCGTAGTGTTTCGTATTTCTCAAGAGCCTTTAAAGCCGAATATGGTTTCAATCCGAGTGATATATGAGTTAATCTAATTATAAAAGCTAGTTTAAAAATAATTTTTAAGTAGTTTTAAATGATACATTTCTGAAAAATTTGGGGGAACTTGCTATATAATTTCTTATGAGACAATTCGAAAACTGTTAGGGATGTTTTAAAAGAGTTTAAAACACTAGAAATTTTAATTTCGCTTAAACAGAATTCCAGAATCTAAAAAAAAACAAATAAAGTATGAATTAACAAAGCTGTTTAAGTAAAAAGAATGTAGGATTATTTTATGCAAATTTTTTTTGCCAAATAGTCGGTGAATTAAGCTACTTTTGAAAACGAGATTGAATGAATTGCTAGTTTTTGGTCGAGTTAAAATAATTGTCAATTTTCAATTGTTAACTGTCAATTTGAATAAACCATGATTAAAATCCTTTTTCACAGACAGAAATGTATAGGCTGTAATTATTGCAGTGAAGTTGCTCCACAGCGTTGGCAAATGTCTAAACGTGATGGGAAAAGTGTGCTTTTAGGGGGAAAACAATAAAGGAATATGATTCAAGTTGATGTGGGTGAAGCGGAAGAGGAATCGAATAGAAAAGCTGCTGAATTGTGTCCGGTTAAAGTTAT
>CAZNTR010000176.1:6119-8041 GCA_964575925.1 uncultured Chitinophagales bacterium | reverse complement strand
AAATTTGGTGCGAGACTTCAGTCTCGTACCATTTTGGCAAATTAGAGACTTAAGTCTCATTTAGAAAACAAACCGTTTCCAGAAGAATAACATAAATACACCTTCACTTCATTTGAAAACCATTCGCATTCCCTTACTTTAATCAAATTAAAAAAAGTTCATCAACCAAACGAACGACTATGTTTTTCTTATCCCCTAAAAATGAAACCCCACTAGCTAAACGAATGATTTATAGTGGCTTGACAGCAACAACTTTCTTTATTTTAATTCAGACCGTAGTTTTTCCTGAAAATTCACTTTTATCAAAGCAAACTTTATTTGCCGGATTTATCATGACTGTTGTGAGTAGTGCAGCTGGAAGTTTTTCCATTTTAGTGAAAAAAGCTGTTGAAAAAAATCAACTTTCTGCTGCTACTGGGAAAAACTTATCCCTTATAGCATTCGTCATTTTTATGATTCTTGGTTTTTTGATGGGAATGAGATATTCCATTCAATAAAATTGAACAAAAAAAAGGTAGCTTCGATAAGCCAATGAATAATCTTCATAAATTCGAATTTTACTCCGAAGTATTATCAATTTAAAAAACAGGAAGTATAAGCAAGTAAGCTCTTGTTATTAACAAAAAACAACCGCAAAAATCGAAGATTCTTCGACTTCAGTGGATTCTACAAAACTATTTTTTTGAATAAAGAGTATTAACAGTTCATTTATGAATTTCGCTAAATAACACAGACATATTGAACCTAGAAAGCACAAAGTTCAATTCTTGTTAAAAAATGTATACTCTTTATTTTATCAAAGTCATTGATTTTGAAATTATTTGACCTCCTGAAACTAGTCGATAAAAATAAATACCGCTACTTAAGGATAATGACGATGCATTAAATTGAATAGTATAGGTTCCTGGGGATTGCTTTGTGTTCACTAAGGTTTGGATTAACCTTCCAATACTATCATATAGTTCTAGTTTAACATGCCCATGTTGTTTAATCGAATAGTTAATTATTGTAGTAGGATTAAATGGATTCGGATAGTTTTGGAGTAAATTTAAGTTATTTAGTTCGGATGGAATTTCAAATCTATTTGTTGTTAATAATGGAAATACATTAGGGAGATTTATTGGATAAACGTTGGAATAATTACCAATATTATATTGATAGAGAACCCTATCTCCATGTATAGTATAAGTATAAGTTACAATTGAATCTTCTAGAATCTCATATTTATTAAAGTAATGATCTGAACGAGCTAATTTAAATCCATCTTGATATACATAATATAAAACTGAATCTATTGAACTATTTGTATAATACCATAACTGTTTCTGATTTCCTTCACTTTCAAATAGTTCTGTACTTTGAAACGATACTTGCGTTAGTTTTTCACTAAGGAGTTGAACTGTTTCCCTACTATATAAAATGAAATTATTTATATTATTCGCCAAATCTTTCATATAAATGGATTTCTCATAAAAATTTGGCGCTGTTCGAAATACTTCTTTTTCATTTGCCATTCTATCGGCTAATAAACGATCCGATATGGGCGTACTACCATAAATCTTTAGTTTAGTAGTATTTACTGTATCAATATTTAAATAATAGTATAATGATTGTTCCCTTGCTCTATTTAGATTATTAACCGAATATATTATTGACTTAGTTAATTTACTATTATAATAAAATGCACTATCAATAAACTTTTGTGAAGATCGAATTAGATCATCACTAATTAGTGATTTATAATAGTCACCGTCTTCTTCATGAGTTATGACAATTGATTCATCATCTTTAGAAGAATAATACATTTTTTTAAAATTAAACCGTTTATCATCTTGATTTGTATATCTAGATGTTGAATCAATTAAACCGTCTTTAAAATATAGTTCATTTTTAAATTGAACAGCTTCAATACCATTTAAACT
>CAZNTR010000176.1:3416-6019 GCA_964575925.1 uncultured Chitinophagales bacterium | reverse complement strand
TCGAAAACTACTTCCATTGTTATCATTAATTCTGACATCATCATAAAATTGAAGACCTTGTGCATAACCGATAGAATAACAGATTCCAAGTATATTTAGAATAATTAAAAATGATTTTTTCTTCATGGTTTTACTTTATTAAAATGAAGGTAGCCTACTGATTACTCAGCAGGCTACAAATAATTATTCTATTTCGTTAATGTTATTTTTCCATATTGTACAGTCTGATTTGCGCTTACTTTATACAAGTACATGCCAGACGCATAGGAAGATAAATCCAATTTAAATGAATGTATTCCACTAGATTTAAATCCACCAAACACTGTTTTAATCAATTGACCTTGCAAATTATACAGTTCAATTTTTAAATTGCTATCTTTATTTAAGTTAACTTGAATCGTTGTAGTTGGGTTAAATGGATTTGGATATGTTTGTATAGATAAAACAATAACTTCATCTTTTGAATCTACTTGTTCTACCTTACCTTTTTTTATATCATTTTTTTGCACTAATAGATTAGTTTCTTCATTAACTAATATACTTTCTTTAATGAAATTTAATTCTGAAACTAATTCAACATTATCTAATGTTTTTTCAAGTTGTTTTTCTATTAAACTCAGTGCATGATTTGCTCTATTTAATCTAACATTCCCATTTATGAGATACATATTTAACTCATCTCTAACATTTGAATCCGATTCTTTTGAGTTTACTAAAATTTCGAGTTTGCTAATTGTTTCTTCATTTACTTTTAAAGAAAGTAGATAGTTTGCATAAATCATACTTGAATAATCAGAAATCTCATTACTGAATTCTTTTCGTGGATTAAAAGATAATTCATCCAATAAATTTAAATCTGATTCATTAATAGTATTTAAATCAAATCTCTTTTGAGCTAAAATTTTTAGCTTATTTAATGCATTTTCTTTAGTAAGATTTTTAATAACTTCATTTTCAACATATTTCGATGAACTATTTATTTCTAAATAATCTTTATCAAATTCATACATTTCTGGTTGTTCAAAATATGGCACTGGTGTTGATCGTTGATCATCATGCCAAACCCCACCAAATACCTTAGCTGGTTGAGGATCAAAATAGCACCCTCTTGCATAAAACATATTTAGTTGAGTTGTAGATCTATAAATATCCCAACTCGAGTTGTTAATAAAATCTGAAAGTGCTCGTTGAGATTCCCCGTATTCACCTAAATAAACCATTTCATTGGTTGAACTAGAAATACCAGTGTTATTATTCTTGAATACAACATATCGTATATGTTTATTCCATTTTAAATACTCACCAACTTTGGATCCCGATAATATTCTCCAGCCAATATTATTGTTTTGAAGGAGCCCACTATTGTAATTATCTAGTGTACTAAATAGTTGATAAATTCCTTCTGGTGCATTATGACGTGACCTTACTGCCAAAAAGTTAAATGCTCGGGCATTATACAAAACTATTCCTGCTGACGACATACTATCTACAGTAATATATTCTGTAGTGAAAGTTGATTTTTCTCCGATGTGATTTTGATTTGCATAAGAGTCTATACCCCTCCAGCCATTTGTGAATCGTAATTGATATAATTGGTTATTTGAACTTTGTACCATTAAACCATGACGACCACCATTAAATTTTGCATATTCTATAATATTATCATCACCTTGTAACCAAATACCTTTCCATTCTTGACTTGGATTAAGTCTATTAAAGAAAACTGTGGATTTTGTATAAATTTGATAGTCCCAATCAAATGGTGGTGCTACACCTAGTACATATATTTTGGAACCAGGTTTACCAATTATTTGCACATTTGGACCTATCCAAATATGAGTTCCAGAAGGAATGGTTAATGTCGCACCACTTTCAATAAAAATAGTTGATGTTACTTTGTAATGTGTTTGAGTTAAAGTAAGATTGGAATTTACATTCCCAAGTGTTGGCATACTACTTGGATTTGGGGGTGTTGGATGTTTTTGTGAAATTCCATTTTGAAACCCTAATAGAAGTAAAAATAAACAGTAAATTGTGTATTTATAATAAAATGTTGCGGAGTTGCGGAGTTGCGGAGTTGCGGAGTTGCGGAGTTGCGGAGTTGCGATGTATTGTACATATATAATCCTAAATTTGTTAACAATTTCCCTAAACTTCTGTTTTGAGAATTAACAAATTTTAATCAATTTTAAATCTAATTCCAATAGTTAAATAAAATAATATTACTAAATATTCCTTACTCTTCATTTTTTTTCAATTTGTCATATTTTTTTTTATTAAGTCAAAAAAATTATTACTAGAAACCTTGGGCTGAGATAATAAAACTTTCTTTTATAGAATAATCGGTAAATGATACTTATAATCGCTTGTATGTCGACATTGTGTTAAGAGCCTTGCTACAATGTCTTCCTATGATATATTAAAAAAAAAGGCAAACTGAAATCAGCTTGCCTTAAATAAAATTTTGCAACTAAGATTTATTTACCTGCTTTTGGCATTTCTTGTGCGAATTGAAGATTCAAAATAATTTCAACTTCGTCGCTTACTGTTGCAACACCTTCTGTTAGCATATTCCATTTTAAGCCGTAATCAAAACGATTGAT
>CAZNTR010000176.1:0-3316 GCA_964575925.1 uncultured Chitinophagales bacterium | reverse complement strand
CGCATTTCGTTATCAGTATTAATACTATTTACGTCAACAATAAAATCTATTTTTGCATCGGTAAAGTCTGCATTTTCTGTTGTTATATTACCTGTAAATGAAGTAAAGTTACCTTCAACTTCAGAAATTACCATGTGGGTTATATTGAATTTAACTGCTGAGTGAGCAGGATCTGTTTTCCAAGTTGTATTTTGAGCGACTGTTACTGAACTTGAAAGTAAAACTGCAAGTAATAATGCGAATAAAGTTTTCATGGGTAAAAAATTAGGATTTAATTTAATTCGATGTTTATTAGTTTAATATTGAATTATTAAAAGATATGAGGAGTCACTTATCAATGTCAATAGATATTAGTTTAATATTAAATTAATTTTATCTAACAAGAGTTAAATTAGAGCAACGTTTATTGATCAAAAAAAGGTGAAGAATTACTCCTTCACCTTCATCAAACACGTTAAGTTCTCTTATTCAATCCAAGACATCGGATATTTTTCATCATCCAATTCAACAGCGTATTTGGTTCTAAATAATGGTTTGAATGTATCAATCATTACAGCCCATTCATCCGTTGCTTCTTTTCCGAGGCTTTTTTTCACAGTTCCAGGATGTGGTCCGTGAGGAATTCCACCTGGATGATGTGTTATGCTTGCATAATGAATACCTTTTCGGCTCATAAAGTCACCTTCAACATAATAAAGTACTTCGTCTGAGTCTACGTTTGAGTGTGCATAAGGCGCAGGAATAGCCAAAGGATGATAATCGAATTTGCGCGGTACAAAACTGCAAACCACATAATTATGTGCATTAAACGTCTGATGCACCGGTGGCGGCTGATGAACTCGACCTGTAATCGGTTCAAAGTCCTTCATATTGAAAATCCATGGATATAAATAGCCATCCCAACCAACAACATCAAAAGGATGATTATCAACCCAATAATGATGCATTCTGCCTAATTTTTTAATTCTGAGTTCAAATTCACCTTTTTCTTCAGTAAATAAAGGCTCACTTGGTAAACGGAAATCACGCTCACAAAACGGAGAGTTTTCCATAAACTGACCCATATCAGAAATATAACGTTTCGGAAATTCTATCGGTCCAGTTGAATCCCAAACTAACAAACGATTTACTTTGGTGTGAAAAAACACTTGATAAATAGTCGCTCTCGGAATATAGACGTAATCAAATGGTTTGAAATCGAGTCTTCCAAACATTGTTTGCACATAACCTTCGCCTTCGTGGACAAAGAACATTTCGTCGTGTTCGCCATTTTTATAAAAGTAATTCATGTTTTCAGTCGGACGCGATAACATGATATCAACATCGTTATTAAACAAAACTGTTTTTCGTGATGTAATTGCGTCTCCGCCCGCATCAATATCTTTTGTTACAATATGATGATGACGTAAAACATCTTCCGACAATGCAACTGGTTTTACATTTTCGCCTAACTCAACACGCAATACACGAGTCGGTTCATTGTGATGATACAAAAGTGAAGAATTTCCGCTAAATCCTTCTGCGCCAAATAATTCTTCCGTATACAATTCGCCATCGGCTCTACGAAACTGCGTATGACGCTTGTGCGGAATTTTGCCTAGTTTGTGGTAATACATCGATTAAAAAGGTGTAAGGTTTGAGGTTTATGGTTTAAGGGAAAAAGTCTAGAGATTTTCTAAGCTTTTTATTAAACCGTCAATCATTCTGCCTACTTCATCTAACAAACTTTCTAATTCAGGTTGATTCCAATAGCCCAAATCATTTGCTAAAATGATGTAATATCTCACTTCTTCTTATGAAGTTTGTGAAATTGAATAAAAGTAAATTTTTTCTTTTTTACTTCGTTTTCGAAAGCCTTCTGCAATGTTGGCCGCAACTGAAACAGAAGCTCTTCTAATTTGTGATGTTAGACCAAAACGCTCATCAACGGGAAAGGAATTTGATTCTTTATAAATTCTTAATACCAATTGATGAGCTTTTTGCCAAACTAGTAAATCTTTAAAGGTCTTTAGCATAAATAATCTCAGTGTAAATTAATTTTGCAATGAATATCAGCAAAATCCCTGAAACCTGAAACCTTACACCTATAAACCTTTTCAAAAACTACAGATTTCCGCGTCTTTCTTGTTCGCGTTCTATGGCTTCGAATAGGGCTTTGAAATTTCCTACTCCGAATCCTCTTGCGCCTTTTCTTTGGATGATTTCGAAAAATAAGGTTGGCCTGTCGGATACAGGCTTGGTGAAGATTTGCAATAAATAGCCTTCATCATCACGATCTACTAGAATTCCGAGTTCTTTTAAATCAGCAACATTCTCTTCAATTTTGCCTACTCGTTCTTCTAATTCATCATAATAGGTTGATGGAACTGTAAGAAATTCAACGCCATTTGCCTGAAGTTTAGTTACGGTATCAACAATATCTCCAGTGATTAATGCCAAATGCTGAACACCTGCTCCACCATAAAAATCTAAATATTCTTGAATTTGAGATTTACGTTGACCATCAGCAGGCTCGTTTATCGGAAATTTAATTCTTCCGCGTCCGCCAGCCATTACTTTACTCATCAATGCAGAATATTCTGTTGCAATATCATTGTCATCAAAGTGAATATATTGCGTAAAACCTAACACATCTCTGTAATAGGAAACCCAATCTTCCATTTTACCTAATTCTACGTTTCCAACACAATGATCTACAAATTCTAAACCTACATCTTGAGTTTGTGCATCCGTTTTTTCGATAAAACTTGGAAGAAATAAACCTTTGTAATTCTTACGATCAATGAAAGAGTGAATCGTTTCACCATAAGTAAAAATAGCCGCACGAATGATAATTCCGTTTTCATCTTTGTATTCTGTGGGTTCCATCGCAGGTTTTGCACCACGTTTAATCGCTTCACGATACGCGTTTTCAACATTTTCAACACTAAAAGCAATGTCTTTAACGCCATCGCCATGAACTTGGCAATGATGTGCAATTGCAGAATTTGGAACTAAAGACGAAGTTAATACAAAACGAATATTTCCTTGTTGCAATAAATAAGAAGCACGATCGCGAATTCCGGTTTCTAAACCAGAGTAACCAACCAACTCAAAACCAAACATAGTTTGATAATAATGAGCCGCTTGTTTTGCATTATTTACATAAAACTCAACATGATCAATATCTAATAATTTAAGATAATCGTCTTGGTGGTTTTGAATATGATCTAAGGTTTCAATTTTCATAAGTTATATTTTGTTTAATTAATAAATAAAATTGGTTCATTCAGCTGAATCTGAATCAGATATAAATCATTGTAATCAAGTGATATAG